>NZ_POYR01000113.1:0-113103 GCF_002912425.1 Campylobacter concisus | reverse complement strand
TTACCTTGGTGTTAAACTAAATTTAGTTTCTATTTCTATTTGTTGGCATGTTTTAAAATTTAATAAATTTAAGATAATTTGCAAATTTTGGCTTTGTGATTTTACTCGCATCACCGCACGATATAAATTTGATAGTCTAAATTTACTTCTTTGCTATATTTCTAGCTAGTCGCAAGTCTGCAAAGCCTAGAAAAAATTGGCTGATAAATTTAAAATTCCAGCCAAATTTGCCTTTGTAATCTAAATTTTCTCAAGCTTTGCTATGAAATTTTTAGCATTTATAAAGCCGATCGTTCTAAGTGCTTTTTGCTCCTCGCCGTCTTTAAAAAGTAGAAGTGCAGGCGGATCGATGAGTCCAAAATTTCTTAACATCTCATCATTTTGCGCCCCGCCACTTGTCACGTCGATGCGAATAAGCGTAAATTTTGCTAAAGCATTTTTCACGCCAGCATCCTTAAAAGTGATGTGCTCTATCTCTTTGCAGCTCGCGCACCAGTCGGCATAAAAATCTACAAGTACAGGCTTGCTTGAACTTTTTATCATCTCATTTAACTCGTTTAAATTTCTAGCCTGTTTGAAATTTAGCTCGCTCTCGTTTTTGGCTAAATTTAGCCCAGAAAGTGGCGAAAAGGCATCTTTTGAGCCCAAAAATGCGCCAATTATTAGCATGAGTGAGTAGATAAAAACTAGCACGCAAAGCGCTTTTTTAAATTTAGTCCAGCCGCTATTTGCTGCCTCAAATGCCCCAAGATAAATGGCCGCAAAGACGCCTATGACGCCGTAACCTAGTAGCTCAAAAAACGCTCCAAGCACGCGTGCTAGGATCCAAACAGCCATGATGAGCATCAAAAAGCCAAAGAGTTTTTTAACTTCATCCATCCAGCCACCAGGTCTTGGCAGGAGTTTGCCAGAGCTTAGCCCTATCACAAGAAGCGGCACACCCATGCCTAGCCCCATGACAAAGAGCATGATGCCCCCATAAATGGCGTCTCCGCTTTGTGCGATGTATAGAAGTGCGCCTGCTAGCGGTGCTGCCACGCAAGGTGAGACAATGAGCGCTGAGGCAAAACCCATGATGAAAACGCCGATGAGGCCTGAGCTGTTTTGTGACTTTTTGCTGATTAAGTTTTCAAATTTAGAGGGCAGTTTGATGTCGTAAAAGCCAAACATACTAAAGCTTAAGATGACAAAAATGGTCGCAAATGCACCAAGCACGTAGATGTTTTGGAGTGCCCCTGCGATGCCAAAGCCAAGTAGGCTTGCTCCAACGCCAGCAAGCGCGTAGGCAAGGCTCATCGCAACGACATAGACTAGCGAGAGTAAGAAGCCTTTTTTGGCATTTAGGCTGCCACCCTTTGAGACGATGATGCTTGATAAGATCGGTATCATCGGAAAGACGCAAGGTGTGAGCGAGAGGAGGAGGCCGTAGCCAAAAAATGTCGCAAGCGAGATGAAAAAGTTTTTGCTGCTTAGCTCATTTGCAATGCTTTGATCTTCTGAAAGCTCGGTAAATTCAGGATTTGTTTCATCTTTTTGCTCTTTTTCAAATGCTATGATGCTAAATTTGCCAAATTTCTCAAATATGTCGTAAATTTTAGTTTGCGGGCGGTAACAGATGCCATTTTTAGCACAACCTTGATAACTTAAATTTAGCCTAGCACTACCGTTTTTAAGATGCTCTTTTACTAAATTTAATGGGATAAACAGCGAAAAATCTTTTGGGTAAATTTCATATTCGCCGGTGTTTTCGCTCTTTGGCATATTTAAGAGGCTGTTTATCTTCTCTTCGCCAAGTTTAACCTCAAAGCTATCTTTGTAAAGATAGATATTTTCGCCAAATTTAAACTTGATTTCCACGCCTTGTTCATCGATACTTGGGCTTAAAACAAACGCCTTACTAACGTCTAAAACCTCGGCAAAAAGCGAGCCTGCAAACAAAATGAGAGAAAAAATAAATTTAAAAAACATGCTAATCCTTGCTAAATCAAAAGAGATGATTTTAGTCTAAATTCTTAAATTTATTCTATTTTATAGTAAAATCGTGAAAAAGCGTGAAATTTTTAAAAGGAGTGATGATGTCAAAGGATAAAAAGCACCAAAAGAGCGATAAACTTGGCTATGAAGAAGAGCTAAGGCTGCTTCAGATAGAACTTTTAAAATTCCAAAATCATGTCAAAGACAAAGGGCTTAGGGTGCTCATGCTAATGGAGGGGCGAGACGCGGCTGGCAAAGGTGGCACGATAAAGCGCCTAACTGAGCATCTAAATCCGCGCGGTTGCCGTATCGTGGCGCTTACAAAGCCAAGTGACGTCGAGAAGACGCAGTGGTACTTTCAAAGATATGTGACACATCTGCCAAGCGCTGGCGAGATAGTGATCTTTGATAGGAGCTGGTACAACAGGGCTGGAGTTGAGCCAGTGATGGGCTTTTGCACGCAGGCTGAGCATAAAGAGTTCTTGCGTGAGGTGCCAAAATTTGAAGAGATGATCATAAACTCAGGCATCATTTTCTTTAAAATTTACCTCTCTATCACAAAAGAGGAGCAAAAAAAGCGCTTCAAAGAGCGTCTAAACGACCCACTAAAGCAGTTTAAAATCTCTCCAGTAGATCAAAAAGCGCAAGAGCTTTGGGATCAGTACTCCATCGCCAAATACTCGATGCTACTTGCCTCTCACAACAGCATCTCGCCGTGGGTGATCGTCTCAAGCGACAATAAAAAGGAGGCTAGGCTAAATGTCTTTAAATTTATCCTAACTCATGTCGAGTATCCAAAAAAGATAGATGAGTATCTAAAATACGACAAAAGCGTCGTAAGAGATGGAAGTGAAGAGATCAAGCGTATAGAAGAGGGGCTAAATAAAGATAAGCTAAAGAGCATTGACTAAATTTATTTGGGCTTGGCTGTAAATTTTGTGCTTTAAATTTATGGCCAAGTTTTGCTAAAGCCACCACATAAGTTTTGCCAGAATAACCATTGCCAGACAAAGCACAAGAGCTATGAGATGTGAAAATTTACCAAATGGATCTGGCTTTTTTAAGATAGTGACATTAAAAACAGAGACGAAAGTGATAAGACACATTAGAAGCAAAACTGCGATCTTTGTTAGCAAAAGCTTTTGAAAGTTGCTCTGCCACCAACCATGTTCGCCTCCAAGATAGTCCTTTGCCATATATGCCCCACTTATCAAAAGTAGTAAAAATGCCGTGCCAAAAACCTTTGCACTGCCTTTTGTGTAAGCCTTTTTGACAGCTTCAAGAGTTTGAGGATTTATCGTTTTTTTGGCAAATGGATATATGCAAACATCAAAAAATACATATCCTATAAAGATAATGGCACAAACTAAATGTGTAATGAGAGAGAAAAGATACATTTTTTGCCTTTTTTGTTTGGCATTATATAAATTTTATTAGTTGTATTTGCTGATTTTGATTAAGTATTGAGAAGTTGAGAAGATCCGAGCGAAAGCTCGCTCGGATAAATGTTTTTAGAAGCTATATTTTGCTTCAAATCTGATACGATCTTGTTTAAAGCTTTCGCCGTCTTTTTTGTCTTTAGCAGCTGCATACCAAGAAAGGAATGTAAGTTTTTTGCTGTATTTGTAGCTAGCATCAAGATACCACTCGTCTCTTTTTGCTCTATCTTTACCAAGAGCCCAGCTGTGACCTTTACCTTTAGTATATCCAGCGCCAAAGCCAAATTTATCTATGCTGTATCCACCATTAACAAACCAGTAGTCGTTGTTGCCTTTGATGTTGTTGTAAAATTGTTGGCTTCCAGCCATTCCACCATTTAGGATTTTTGCCGGATTGATTAGATCGCCATTTCCATCAAGTGTTACAAATGATGCCTTGCCTTTATTTTTTGCATCACTATCTTTGTTTTTAGCATCAAAGTCTAGGTAACCAGCGTTAAATTTAGCACCATATGCTTTTAGACCAGCTTGAACTGCCCAGAAATTTGCATCAGCCACATTTTTATTATCTGATTCATTATGAACATATTGAGCTTTACCATTGATGCTTACATCATCATTTACATTAAAGTCTAGGCCAGCATCTGCACCATAGAGCGCAGCAACTTCAGAAACATTTGCAATAGCTATTTTAAAAGAAAGTGGATCATAGTTTCCAAGAGCTGCTAAATAATAGATATTTGCAGATGAATCGCTAAATGTATTTTTATCTACTAAAGTGCTTACTAATGGACCACTTGTATCTGCACTCTCTGACTCTATAGCATCAAATGCAGCTGCTGCTAGAGTAAGGCCTGTAACATCAGTATTTACTACTTTAAGACCTGTGCCTACTAGGTCTTTTGCATCATAGAAAGTGCCTAGTAGTTGTTTACCAGCTGTAATAGTAGTGTTGCCTACTTTGTAGCCTAGATACATCTCATAAACGCCAAACGAACCAGTTGTATCTGTTTTGTCTGTGCCATTGCCACTAACATAATTGTATCTATCAGCAAATTTTCCTAGACCTTGATTATCACCTGAGCCATCTTTTGCTTCATATCTTAAATTTAAAACACCAAAGAAGTTATCGTCTATAGCAGCTTTAAATGCTGTTTGCATTCTGAAAACATGACCAGCTATGCTTGATTTTTTAGTATCAGAGGCAGCGCTATCTTTAAAGTGATCGTTTGTATAGCGATATCTTGCATATCCTGAAAGATCTACGTTTTTTATAGCTTCTTCAAGTGGAGTTGCACTTGCAACGCTTGAAAATGCACCTAAAGCAACCAAAGCAGCTAAGCTAACTTTTGTAAGTTTCATCTAAATCTCCTTTTGATAAAAATGTTTTGAAAGGATATTATCATAGAAAATTAATTTTATAGCTTAAATTTCGTTAAAAATTTCAAAAATTATTACCGATTGTTTACCAAAATAAGATAATGAGATAAGATTTGTCTTTAAAATTTTGAGTTTATTTGAAGTTAAAAGATGAGAATTTATATCTCATCAGTTAAATTTAGCCGTTGTTTTTGGCCTGCGCCTCTTCGCGCTCTTTCTTTTGTCTTATGGCGGCTTCTTTTTGGATATTTTTTTGCTGAGTGACAAAAATATGCTCTTCAAGTGTGACTAGCTGAAAGACGCCCTCAAAGATCTTGATCTCTTTTACATAACCTATCACTTTTACCTCTCTTTTTCTGCTCTCTTCAAACCTTGCTTGTGCATCAAATTCGACCACATCGCCAAGTTTAAGCGGTCCAAAGAAATTTATCCTAGCACCGATGCTAACGCAAAACTCTTCATTTATAGCTAAAAGTGCTGCGTAGTTTGCCCCCATGAAGACAAAACCGCTATGTATGAGCCCCTCAGCGTCACTTACCATGTCAGCCGTGGTAAAAAATCTAGTTTTTGCGTGATTTTTCTCAAGTAAAAATGCCGTTCCGCTAAAATTTAGCTTTGTTAAAGGAGCTGTTTTTATCTCGTTTCTTAGCGGGTTTTCGTCCTCTGGGAGGATTATTTGCGATTCGTCTTTTGCTTCAAAAATATTTTCATCTGCCATATTTATCCTTAAATTTTAACTCTCACGTAGGCTCTTTTTGGCGCTGGGTAGCCCTCGATGGTCTTTGTGCTGTCATCTGGGTTTAAGAAATTTACAAGACTCTCTCCGTCTATCCACTGTGTTTTTCGCTGCTCATTTAGATCAGTCGCCTTTGTATCAAGTAGGGTAAAATCTTTAAATTTAGCCCTCTCACACCAGTTACAAAGCGCGCTAAGCGTTGGCACAAAGTAGATATTTGGAATTTTTGAGTACCTATCTTTTGGACTTAGCGCAAAGTCGCCATCCATATCTATATACATCGTATCTAAAAATAGCTCACCACCTGGGTTTAGCGCGGTTTTTAGCTCTTTTAGCATTTTTATAGGATCGCTTCTGTGATAGATTACACCAAGGCAAAAAATGGTGTCAAATTTCGCTCCAAACTCTGGCAAGCTCTCTACTCCAAGAAGCTCGTAAGCGATATTTGAGCGGATAAATTTATTTAAAAAAGCAAACTGCAAATATGTATGCACGCTAGGATCAAATCCAGTTATGCTTTTTGGGTCGTACTCAAGCATCTTAAACATATAATATCCATTATTACACCCCACGTCAGCCACGCACTTGCCAGCTAAATTTAGATGCGGGACAAGGATATTAAATTTAATAAAACTTTGCCACTCGCTATCTATATATATATCATCAAGTAAAAATGGCCCTTTTCGCCAAGGCTTTAGGCTAAGGGCGAGATTGTAAATTTCATCTTTGCTCGCAGCGTTCAGCTCTTTAAATTTGACATTTACGCTCTCACTAAGGCTAAATTCGCAATCAAAATTTGCTAAATTTTCTATCCTATTATAAATTTGCTTTTGCTGCTCGTTAAATTTGCTAAGATCCACGCTATTTCCAGTCGACGATGTTGTGCGGACACTCTTTTTGGTAGGTGCCAGTCGCGTCATAATACTCTTTACAATCATTATAATATTGCGTCGAAACTCCACGCTCATTCATATAAAGACAACCATTGCAAAATAGCGCTATAAAGCCTAAAAATATAATCTTTTTCATGTGGTGGATTTTATCATAAATAAAAATTTTATGCTAGAATAGCAGGCAGTTTTAGAGCCAAGTTTGGCTAAGATTAAGCAAAAAGGCATTTTATGCAAAGAAGAGATTTTTTTAAATTCAGTAGTTTTTTAGGTGCAGCAAGTCTGCTTCCAAGTGTCACTCTAGCTAGCGACGAGCCAGCAAACTCAGTGGTTAGAAATTTCGACGTAAATTTCAAACACCAGCTTCTTGAAAAGGGCAAAAGCTCGAGAATTTGGTTGCCGCTCCCACTAAGCACCACTTATCAGCAACTAACCCAAGACTACGTCATAAACACAACAGCTAAAAACGTCTATATCTCAGACACGCTAATACCAACAATGTATGGCGAATTTGAAGAAAATGAGCAAAGACCTATTTTAAATATCCAGTTTAAAATTCAAACAACAGAGCGCAATACCGACTTTAGCAAGGTAAATTTCGATCCAAACGAGAAGGTCGATCCTGCGATTTTGGAGTTTTTAAAACCAACTTCACACATCCCAACTGACGGCGTTGTAAGAGCAAAAGCGCTAGATATAGTTGGAAATTTAAAGGGCGACTTGGAGCGCGCAAAAGCGATATATACGTGGGTTGCAAACACTATGCAGCGCGATAACAGCATCCTTGGATGTGGCACAGGCGACGTTAAAGCGATACTTGAAAGTGGCAAACTAGTTGGCAAATGCACTGACATAAACTCAGTTTTTGTGGGACTTTGCAGATCAGTTGGCATCCCAGCAAGAGAAATTTTTGGTATTAGGGTTGGCCAGTCTAGATTTTCAGATCAAATGGGTAGCGCAAAAGACGGCGTGGCTAAAATTTCAGGCGGACAACACTGCAGGGCTGAGTTTTACCTAAAAGGCTATGGTTGGATACCGGTTGATCCAGCTGACGTTACAAAGGTAAGATTGGGTGAAAAATTAACAAACGATGACGCTAAGATCAAAGCTGTTAGGGATTATTGCTTTGGCAACTGGGAGATGTGCTGGATAGGCTTTAACTACGGACGCGACTTTATCTTAAAGCCAACTCCAGAGCAAACTCCGCTAAACAACTTTGGCTATCCATACGCTGAAGTTGATGGCAACACACAAAACTACTATTCGCCAAAAGAATTTAGCTACGACTACGTCTCAACAGAGCTAAAATGAGAGCCTTTTGGCTGATACTAACATCCATAGGTAGTGCTATCGGCGCTACCTTGTGCTGCTTGCCGGCACTTCTTTTCTTGCTTTTTGGCACATCTTTTTCATTTCTATCTTGGACACAAAATTTATACGAGTACCGCGTCCCTTTAAGCGTCGTGGCAGTCATTTGCTTTGTGATCTCTGGTGTGGCTCTATTTTACAAGCCAAAAAGCTGCAACCTAAGCTATAAAAAGAAAAAATGGATACTTATATATATACTTTTTGGAGTGATTTTGCTTTTACTCCTTACATATCCGGAGCTTTTAGGAGAAATTTATGCGTAAAATTTTAGTTTTAGCCCTTTTAGTGGCTGCAAGCTACGCTGAGAAAACTATAGAAATTTCAGTGCCTAGCATGCACTGTCCGCTTTGCACAGCGATAGTTCGAAAGGCCGCACTTAGCGTTGAGGGAGTAAAAAAGGCAGATGTATCGCTAAAAGAGCGAAAAGCTGTCGTTATAGCAGATGACAAGGTCGATGAAAAAGAGCTTTTAAAGGCGGTAGATGCGACTGGCTATAAGGGCGAGATAAAATAAATTTAAAGGAGGCAAATATGTCAAAGAGCGAAGTTTTAACGAAATTTGAGACACTTGCGTCGATACCGCACTGCAGTTACGAGACTGATAAGATGCGTGATTTTCTGGCTAGCTATGCAAGAGATAAGGGCTGTGAAGTCGTGGTCGATAGCTTTGGCAACGTTCACGCATTTAAAGGTAAGCCAAAAATTTGCTTGCAAAGTCACTACGATATGGTCTGCATGGGTGACGCGCCAAAGATCGAGATAGTTTATGGCGATGATGGCTATATGAGGGCTAAAAACTCATCTTTGGGTGCCGATAACGGCATAGGCGTGGCTATCATGATGCAGATGATAAGCGAATTTGATGACATTGAGTGCCTTTTTACAAACAACGAAGAGGTCGGCATGGTCGGAGCTGCTGGCTTTAGTGGCGATCTAAAAGCCGATAAGCTTTTAAATTTAGACAGCGAAGAGGACGACCGTGTCACTATCGGCTGCGCTGGTGGTGTAAATTTATTTGCTACTATTGCGCTTAATAGCAAAAAGACAAAAGAGAGCACGCTTTATGAAGTAAAAGTGAGCGGCCTACCTGGCGGACACTCTGGCAACGAGATACATAAAAATATCCCAAATGCGATCAAGGTTTTGGCGGCATTTGTGACTAAAAATGGCTGCAAGCTTGTTAAATTTGAAGGTGGCGAGCGAAGCAACTCTATCCCAAGCGGCGCAACTGCACTGGTTTTAAGCGATAAAGAGCTAAAGAGCGAGTGTGAGAATTTAAGCGTGAAAAAGCTTGGCACGGGGGATGAAATTTTAGAAAACGGCGAGAAAATTTTAGCACTTATCAACTCATTTTCACAAGGTGTAAGAGCCTATAACTGCGAGCTAGGCATACCGCAAGATAGCGTCAATCTCTCACTTGCAAAGATCAAAGACGATGGCACGCTTGAAGTAGAGTTTTTCGCAAGATCAATGAGTAAAGACGGCCTAAATAGGATGGAATTTGAAATTTCAGAGCTTGCAAAAGCGGTCGGTTTTAGTGTCATTTCAAAAGATAGAAACCCAGCTTGGAAGCCAGTTAATGATAAATTTGCAAACGATATCTTGGATGAACTTAAAATTTATAAGCCAAATGCAAGGATAACAGCTGTGCATGCTGGACTTGAATGTGGAGTGCTTTTAGAGAAAAAAGCAGGTCTTAGTGCATGTTCTATTGGACCAAACATCTACTCACCTCACTCTACAAGAGAGCACTGCGAAGTGGCTTCTGCGCTTTTTATAGAAAAAGTAGTTCGCGGTATCGTTAAAAAATATAACTCATAAAAAAGTAAAATTTGCTAGAAATTTCTAGCAAATTTTATCTATATCACCTTGTCCTTGCTCTTGCAAAGATCACTTAAGATGCACTCAAAACAAAGCGGCTTTTTAGCCTTGCAGGTGTAGCGTCCAAAAAGAACCATCGCTTGATGAAGCTTGCCAAGATCAGTTTTAAAGGCAAGAGTTAGATCCTCTTCAGTCGCTTCTGGCGTCTTTGCACTGCTTAAGCCAAGTCTATGCGATACTCTAAAAACATGCGTATCAACTGCCATTACGTTTGCATTTGTCGCCTCTAAAAGCACGACGTGAGCGGTCTTTTGCCCAACTCCAGCAAGGGCTTTTAGCTTCTCTTCATCAAGCGGAATTTCTCCGTTATAAAGCTCAACCACGCTGTTTGCCATCTTGATCAAATTTACGGCCTTATTGTTAAAAAAGCTGCATGAGTTTATCATCAGTTTTAGACTGGCTAAATTTGCGCTAGCTAACTCAAAAACATCTTTATATGCCTCAAATAGGGCAGGTGTGATCAAATTTACCCTTTTGTCTGTGCACTGAGCTGAGAGCATGACGCAGACAAGAAGTTCATATAAATTTCTAAACTGAAGCTCGCTTTTGGCGTCTTTAAACTCTTCTAAAAGCCTTTTTTTTATCTCTAAAATATCTTTTTTTGTTCTCATTTGGCTATTTTACCTAAAATTGCAAGTTAAACGAAAAGTTACCGCATTATTTGATATAATTTTGCCCATAAAATCAATTTTTTAAAGGATTTATATGAAAAAATTTTTGTTTCCAGCAGTTTTAAGTTTAGCTGCAGCTGTCACTCTAAACGCAGCAGTAGTTGCAACAGTTGATGGCGATGCTATAAACGATAGCGATATCTCAGCACTTTTATCAGCGGCTATGCCAGGTTTTGACGCTAGCAAGCTTCAACCAAATGAGAAAAAACGTATAATCGACGATCTAATCAACAGAAAACTTCTTTTAAAAGATGCAAAAGCGACAGGTATTGAAAAAGATGTTGATTACATCAAGGCTGTAAAAGCTGCACAAGAAGGCATCGCAGTTGAGCTTTATATGAGAAAACTATTTGACGGTATAAAAGTAAGCGATAGCGATTTAAGAGATTTTTATAACAAAAACAAAGCTAGCATGAACCAACCAGCTCAAGCAAGAGCAAGACATATCTTAGTTGAAGATGAAAAAACAGCAAACGACATCATCGCTCAACTTAAAAATTTAAAAGGCGAGGCTCTAACTAAGAAATTTGCAGAGCTAGCAAGCCAAAAATCAATCGACAAAGGCTCAGCAGCACACGGTGGCGAGCTTGGCTGGTTTGGTCAAAGCCAAATGGTAAAACCTTTTGCAGACGCAGCATTTTCAATGGCTAATGGCACAGTTTCAACTAAGCCAGTTAAAACTCAGTTTGGCTACCATGTTATCTTAAAAGAAGATGGTAAAGCTGCTGGCACTGTAAGCTTTGAACAAGCAAAACCAGAGATCGAGCAAGCTGTAAAAATGGAGAAATTCCAAGCTGCTGTTAGACAAAAAAGTGAAGCTCTACGCCAAAAAGCAAAGATAGAATACAAATAAAATTTGGAGGATAAAATGGGCGTTTTAGATATCGTAAAACCTGGTGTTTTAAGCGGAGATGATGTAACAAAACTTTATGCTTATGCCAAAGAGCAAGGTTTTGCAATACCTGCTGTAAATGTCGTAGGCAGCGACTCGGTAAATGCTGTTTTAGAAGCGGCAAAGGTTGCTAACTCGCCTGTTATCGTTCAGTTTAGTAATGGCGGTGCAGGTTTTTACGCTGGTAAAGCCTGCGAAAACGCAGCCGTTCTTGGTGCGATCGCTGGAGCAAAACATGTTCATCTGCTTGCCAAGGCTTACGGCGTGCCAGTCATTTTACACACTGACCACGCTGCTAGAAAGCTTTTGCCTTGGATAGATGAGCTAGTAAAAGCAAGTCATGAGTATAAAAAAACTCACGGCGTGCCACTTTTTAGCTCTCACATGCTTGATCTTAGTGAAGAGAATATCAACGAAAATTTAAGCACGTGCGAGAAGTATCTAAAGGAGCTTAGCGAGCTTGGCATCAGCCTAGAAATAGAGCTAGGTGTCACTGGTGGCGAAGAAGATGGCGTAGATAACACAAGTGTTGATAATGCACTTCTTTATACTCAGCCAGAGGACGTCGCGCTTGCTTATGAAAGACTAAGCAAGATAAGCGATAAATTTAGCATCGCAGCTAGTTTTGGTAACGTTCATGGTGTCTATAAACCGGGCAATGTCGTGCTAAGACCAGAAATTCTTAAAAACTCACAAGCCTATGTCGCTAAGAAATTTAATACAAAAAGCGACAAGCCAGTAAATTTTGTATTTCACGGCGGTAGTGGCAGTGAGCTAAAAGATATCAAAAATGCTGTAAGCTACGGCGTTATCAAGATGAACATTGATACCGATACTCAGTGGGCATTTTGGGACGGTGTGCGCGAGTATGAGGCTAAAAATAGAGCGTACTTGCAAGGTCAGATCGGCAACCCAGAGGGCGATGACAAGCCAAATAAAAAATACTACGATCCAAGGAAATGGCTAAGAAGTGGCGAGGAGAGCATGGTTAAGCGACTTCAGACTGCTTTTAGCGACTTAAACTGCCTAAATAGGAACTGATCCTATGCAAAATCAAAATGATTTTAGTGAGCTAAGCGTGCCAAAAGAGCGCCAAGCTCACTCTTTCTTTGTCTTTTTTAAAGTTATCTTTATCCCTTTAGCCATCTACATCTTGGCGATATTAGCGTATCTTGGCATTATAAATTTTCAGATGAAGCTTCACACCATCGTAATGATGGGCGTTATACTCTTTGTCGCTTTTATATTTTCACGCCACAGCGCCTTGGTAGCCTACTCAAATTTCTTAGCAAATGCCAAAGACTACAAGATAAGGCTAAAAGAATTTATCATCGCTCATCTCTTTGAAATCTCAAGCGTCAAAAAGGCAAACGCTAAATTTGAAGACTTTTTCGAGAGCTATACAAGAAATTTTAGAAATGACAACCTAGCAAACATCGGCCAAGCAGTCTTTCCTATGCTTGGAATTTTGGGCACATTTATCAGTATCGCTATCTCTATGCCAAGCTTTAGCTCAAGCACGACAAATGGCCTTGAAAAAGAGATCGCTATACTGCTAAACGGCGTGGCTACGGCGTTTTATGTATCGATATATGGCATATTTTTAGCGCTTTGGTGGATGTTTTTTGAAAAGATCGGCATTAGTAAATTTGAGAGATTTTACAGTGAGCAAAAAGAGCTAAGCCGAGAGTTTTTCTGGCAGGAAAATGAGTTAAATGCAAATTTCATGAAAGCAAGTGTAGGCTACTTTAAAGATAGTCACGACGCCTTTAAAATGGTGCTTGATGGTAAATTTGTAAAAGAGCTAAGCGAGCAGACAAATGAGAAATTTAAGAACCTAAAAGAGCTTTGCGAGGTCGAGAAAAATATCATCAGTCAAAGCAAAGCCGAGCTTAGTGCAAATTTAAAAATGCTAAATGAAGCCAGCCTAAAACAAGATGAGTTTGCAAAGATCCACACCGACATACTAAAGGCAGTTGGCGCGTTTTCTAACGCCTTTAAAGATATGGAGGTTAAGCTTTTAACCGAGCATGCAAAGCTTGGCGAGATTTTTAGCAGAAATTTAAACGCCACAAAAGAGAGCCAGCTTAAATTTGAGCAGACTATCAAGAGCTTTGACACCATTTTAAAAGAATTTTCTCTCTCTTTGATGAAAGAGCAAAACGAGGTGTTAAAGGCATTTAGAGCCTCGCTCGTGGAGAGTGCGACGATATTTAAGGCAGCCTACGAGCAAGAGGGCAGGAGCTTGGAGCGTGAAAAAGAGCGTGAGAGCCTCATTGCTGAGCTTAAGAAAAACATAGACGAGATCGACAAAGAAGCAAATTCTGTAATAGAAAAAATCGAAAATCTAGTGCAATGAAAATAAACAAAAATAACGAGGATCAATCGAGCTTTTGGGTTTCGTACGCAGACTTGATGGCGGGTCTGCTCTTTGTTTTTATGCTGCTAATAGGTGCTGTCGTCGTAAAATACGTCCTAACTCAAAACACCCTTGAAAATAAAGAGCAAGCTATCATCACAGCTTTAGCAAATTTAAAAGACGCTCAGGGCAAGAATTTCACCCTCGAAGAGCTAAATGATGCCCTAAAAAGCGAGCTTTCAAAGATAAGCGACGAAAACATAAATTTGAAAAAATCAAATGAAATTTTTGTCATCCAAATAGACGCTCTAAAAGAAAAACTAGCCCAACTCATAAACGAAAACAAAGACGCAAATGCGAGCATAAAAGAGCTAAATGCCAGCATTTTTGATCTAAATCAAAAGATGATCGTGCTAAATGATGAAATTTCATCAAAAGATAGAGCACTTAGCGATGCAAATGCAAGCAGCGAGAAAAATTTAGCCAAGATCGCCTTTTTGCTCGAGCAAGTGAGCAAAAAAGAGGCTAGATATGACGAGCTTTTAAGGGATCTAAATGTCACTCGTGACAGGGTCAAAAACCTAACTGGCATAAGGGTAAAAGTGATCTCTGCTTTAAAAGATAGGCTAGGAAATAGCATCGAGATCGACCCAAACTCAGGCGCGCTAAAGCTTAGCTCCTCAGTGCTTTTTGATAAAGCAAGTGCAGTCTTAAAAGAAGAGGTCAAAGAGGAGTTAAAAGCCACGCTTAGTAAGTATTTTGACGTGCTTTTAAATGATAAAGAAATCGCCTCAAACATCGATCAGATCGTGATCGAGGGCTTTACGGATAGCGACGGAAGCTACATTTACAACCTAGAGCTTTCGCAAAAAAGAGCCTACGCGGTGATGGAGTTTATAAACTCATTTAGCGATGATGCGCGCCTTAGAAAGCTGCTTGTCGCAAGTGGCCGAAGCTACAATGAGCTAGTTTTTAAAGATGGAGCCGAGGACAAGGACGCTTCAAGGCGCATAGAGATCAAATTTTCACTCTCAAACAAAGAGGCTATCAACGAGATAGAGAAATTTTTGGAGTTTAAGGGTGATTGAGCGGGTAGTCCTTAGAGGGCGAGAATTTTGGCTTTTAAGAGATGATCTGTTAGGCGAGTTTAACGGCAACAAAGCAAGAAAGCTGGAGTATTTTCTAAAGGCTGATCTTGGCGGCATCAAAGCCATCGTATCTCACGGCTCAAGCCAGTCAAATGCTATGTATAGCCTAAGTCTTTTTGCCAAGCTAAAAGGGCTTAAATTTTACTACGTCGTCTCTCATCTAAGCTCAAATTTAGAGCAAGATCCGGTTGGAAATTTCAAATTTGCACTTGAAAATGGCATGGAAATTTTTGTGAAAGAGGAGCGTGAGAAATTTGCTAAAGAGCTAGCAAAGAGCCAAAATGCGCTCTTTATAAACGAGGGCGTGGCGCAAAGCGAGGCCGAGCTTGGCTTTATAACGCAGGCAAATGAGATCAATGAGTGGAGCAAAAAAAGTGGCATAAGGCCTGATATTTTTTTGCCATCAGGCACAGGCACAAGCGCATGCTACTTAGCAAAGCACACCGATCTTAGGGTTTTTACAGCCCCTTGCGTAGGGGATAGCGACTATCTAAAAAAGCAAATTTACGAGCTAGATAAAAACAGCAAAGTGCAAATTTTAAATCCCCCAAAGAAGTATCATTTTGGAAATTTATACCCTGAGCTTTATGAAATTTGGCTTGAAGTGTGCAAAAGTGGCGTGGAGTTTGAGCTGATTTACGACCCAGTGGGCTTTATGACACTTTTTGCAAATTTAGATAAGCTTGGGAGCGAAATTTTATATATCCACCAGGGTGGAATTTTGGGTAACATTACACAAAAGCAAAGATATGAGAGAAAACTAAAAATAAAGGATCATAAATGAAGTTTTTACACAGCAGTGATGCTGACTTTGAGAGTAAATTTTCGCAGTTTGTTAGGCGAAGCGACAATGACATGAGTGCCGTGATGCCAGTGGTTGCAGGCATCATAGACGAGATAAGAAAAGATGGCGATAGCGCGCTTTTTACTCAGATAGCTAAATTTGATAAATTTAGTGTCACAGGCAAAAACGACATAATAATCGACGTAAAAGAGATGGAAGCGGCCTATAATTCGCTAGATAACGCCCTAAGAGTAGCTCTAAATTTAGCCCACGACAGGATAAAAAGCTATCATGAGCGCACAAAACCAAGCGACTGGACCTATAAGGACGAACACGACATCTTACTTGGTGCAAAATACACCCCAGTTGATCGCGCTGGCCTTTATATCCCAGGCGGCAAGGCGGCATATCCTAGCTCGCTTCTCATGAACGCTATACCAGCAATCGTTGCTGGCGTAAAAGAGATCGTAGTTTGCACCCCAGCGCCAAATGGCAAGGTAAATCCTCTACTTCTTGCGGCGATGCATCTATGTGGCATCAAAACAGCCTTTAAAATAGGCGGTGCAAGCGCAATCGCAGCGATGGCTTACGGCACAGCGACCGTGCCAAAGGTCGATGTCATCACAGGACCTGGCAACATCTACGTAGCGACTGCTAAAAAGCTAGTTTATGGCGATGTAAATATCGATATGATCGCAGGTCCAAGCGAGATAGGCGTGATCGCTGATGATAGTGCAGACCCTCGCCACATAGCGATCGATCTACTCTCACAAGCCGAACACGACGAGATCGCAAGTGCCTTTTTGATAACGCCAGTGGAGGCCTTTGCAAGGGCGGTGCAAAGACACGTTGAAGACGAGCTAAAAACGCTGAAACGCGAACCAATCGCAAGTGCTAGCATAAGAAATAAAGCTGCTATCATTGTCGCAAAAGACTTACAAGAGTGCTTTAAACTGATGAATGAGCTTGCTGTGGAACACCTAGAGATCGCTACAAACGATGCCTTAAGCTATATGGACGAGGTAAAACACGCTGGAGCGATATTTTTTGGACACTTCACGCCTGAAGCGATGGGCGATTATTTAGCTGGACCAAACCACACCTTGCCAACTGGCGGAAGTGCGAGATTTTACTCGCCGCTTGGAGTTGAAAATTTCATGAAGCGAAGCTCTATCATCTCAGTTAGCAGAAAAGGTATCATGCACCTTGGCAAACCATGCATGCAGCTAGCCGAAGCCGAAGGACTAACAGCTCATAAAAGATCAATCGCCGTGAGGTTAGAGGATTAAAAAATGAAATTTCATTTTAGAAAATTTAAAATTTTCTAAAATCTTTTTAAAAATATTTTTTGCTTTAAGAAATATTTTTGCAACTTTTTATGAAATTTATAGTAAAATCCATCACGAAACTACTAAAAAAGGAGTTGATATGAAGTTAGGAACTTATACTGCAAACCAGGCTTCAGGAAACTATTATTTAGATCAAGCTAAAAATAGCGAGAAAAAGGCGCTAAACGCCATCTCTGCAAATAGCGAGATCAAAGCATCAGGTGCAAATTTGCAAATCGCAGAGAGCTTACTTTCGCAAACAAATGTCCTAAATGAGGGCATGGCAAATGCAAACGATATGATCGGTATGCTTCAGATCGCCGACTCAACGCTTTTAAATTTAAGCGAGAGTGCGGATAAGATCGGCGAGCTATCAAGCAAGCTTTCAAACCCAGCTCTTTCAGCTAACGAGCAAAAGGGCATAAAAGGTGAGATAAATGCGCTAAAAAATGCGATGAGTGACAGTGTAAAAGAGGCTAAATTTAACGGTAAAAACGTTTTTGACGCCGAGCTTGGCTTTTTCACAGGCGATGGCACAAAAAATATAAATTTAAGCACAAATGCTCTTTTAGATGTTAAAGATGATGGCTCAAATTCGGGCGATATTTTGAAAAATATAAATTCACTTCGCTCAGAGATCGGCTCGACACAAAACGCTGTATTTAGAGGTATGAACGCTCTAGCTGCTAGAAGCGTAGCAAACGCTAATAGCATAGAAAACCTTGATAGTAGCGACATCGCAAAGAGCTTGGAAGAAAATTTACAAGCAAATTTAAAGCTACATGCTGCCTCTTTGGCTAAAGCTCACGACACTACGAGCTTGGCTGCAAAACTAGATAAACTTCTAGGCGAATAAATTTTTACCGGTCTTGGGCCGGTAAAACTCTCTTTTTATGCTTTACTTTTTGTTTTTAGAATATATTTACAAATCAAAAATTTGATATTTCTCATTTGAAAATTTGTAGCAAGCGTACCTTTTTTATCTATTTCTATAGCTTATGTACCTTTTTTTATAGCAAGTGTGCCCTCAAAACGAAGGTTATATTAATTATGCTTTAAGATAAGAGCTATATGTAATGTTTAAAACAATTTTTGAGTATGGATGCTATAAATTTTTCAAAGAGAAAGTCCTTTAAAGGGTATAGACGCTAATAATTTACCAAAAGAAAAGCTGTCTAAACAAGAGTATATACACCAAAATAGGGCAAAACGCTATACAAAAACATTAAATTTTTACTTGTATCTTTTGGTGCTTCGGTTGCAAGAATAACTTAATTATAGACTAGGATATAAATTTAAAGAGTTTAGATGTAGATGCCCAAAAGGGCAGGGCTTGTTAGCCCTCGATGTAGTTTTTGAGTTTTCTACCAACTTTTGGGTGCTTTAGTTTCTTGATAGCTGAGCTTTCTATCTGACGGACGCGTTCACGAGTGACATTTAGCGCTTTGCCGATCTCTTCAAGTGTGCGGTCGCTCTCATCTTCAAGCAAGCCAAATCTCATGGAAATAACCGCCTTTTCACGCTCATTTAGCTGTGAAAGCACATCGTCGATCTGCTCTCTAAGGTCACTTTTTAAAATTTGATCTATCGGTGATAGTGAAGTTTTGTCTTCAACAAAATCTCCAAATTTACCGTCTTCTTCGTTTGCGATCGGAGCTTCAAGGCTGATAGGCTCTTTTGTGATCTTGATCACCTGTTTTACCTTATCAACGCTTAGTCCGACCTCTTTTGCGATGACGCTTACATCAGGCTCTTTTCCCTCTTCTTGGAGGTATTTGCGGTTGATTTTGTTGATGCGGTTTATCGTCTCTATCATGTGGATAGGTATCCTAATCGTCCTTGCCTGATCAGCGATCGCGCGCGAAATAGCCTGGCGGATCCACCATGTGGCGTAGGTTGAAAATTTATAGCCTTTTCTATATTCAAATTTATCAACCGCCTTCATAAGACCGATGTTGCCCTCTTGGATGAGATCTAAAAACGGCAAGCCCCTGTTTGTATAGCGTTTTGCGATACTTACGACTAGACGGAGGTTTGACTTAGCCATTCTAGCTTTTGCTTCGTCTGAAATTTTCTTTCCACGTTTGATCTGCTCTAAAATTTCTTTTAGCCTTGCTGGCTCAAGGTCAAAGCCCTGTTTGCTTGCCTCTTTTGTCGTAAAAAGCTTTTTGATCTCGACGTAGGTTGAGACCATCGTAGCCTCTGGCACGCGAGCAGCGATCTCTTCTTTGCTAAGCTTGATGATATCTTTTAAGATGCTTTTGTGATTTTTCTTTAGCTCGTCACTAAACATCGGTAAGCGGTACTCAAGGCGTTTTAGCTCTCTGTCAAATTCATCGTCGCTTTTCAGAGCTGTCTCCATTGATTTTACGATCTCGCTGATTAGCTTGCTTGTTGGGCCAAGGTCCATCAGCTTCTCTTTTAAAATTTTCTTTTTAAATGCAAGCGTCATCTTTGAAGCTGTGTCGTCACTTTCTACCTTATCTTGCTTATTTGCGGTCTTTAGCCACTCTTTTTTAGCCTTTTCAAGGGCTTTAAAGCTCTCTATAACTTTTTCTGCACGCTTGTCGTTTTTGGCTGATTTTTTAGGAGTTTCGTTCTCTTCATTCTCCTCATCCTCTTCGTCTATATCCTCTTCGCCATCTTCGTTTTCGTTTTCGCTCTCATCTTCAAAGCTTTTAAAAAGCTCTTTTACGCGGCGTTCTCTATTGATGAGCGGCTCTTTGTAATCAAGTATGAAATCGATCAAAAATGGCACCGAACAAAAAGCATCGATGATGATATCTTCGCCAAGCTCGATCCTCTTGCTGATCTCCACCTCTTCTTCTTTCGTAAGAAGAGCGATCTGGCCCATCTCTCTTAGATACATCCTTACTGGACTATCTGATCTTGACCACTCTAAAAGGTCGCTCTCGCTTGAAAGATCGAGATCCTCGTCGATATCTTGGTCACTTTTTTGAGCATTTTCTTGACGTTTTTTAGCGTCAGCTAAATTTCTAAGCTTTGCAGCTTCAGCAGATGTGATGAGCTGAACTTTGTTTGTTTTTGCTAGTTGTTCTATCTTCTTTACTATCGTAGCCGTCGGAGCTTTGTCTAATAATTTTACTAATTTTTCGTATGTCAAAAAGCCTTTTGCATTTTCAACAAAAAGCTCTTCTATCTGAGAAAAAGAGTCTTTTGCGGCGCTCATAAATTTCCTTTCAAATCGTATCATTGTGATTTAAGTATTGGTTAAAAGAAAGTGGATTATACCCAAAATTTTTTAAAAGTGTATAAAAAGAAAGTTGGAACGATGATTGCTTAGTAGCTATAAAAATCAAATTTTGATTAGGAAAATTTATGCAAAATGGTTATTATCAAGCCACTGCTGGCATGGTAACGCAGTTTAACAGACTAAATGTCATCTCAAACAACCTTGCAAATGTAAATACGATCGGCTACAAGCGAAATGACGTAGTCATCGGCGACTTTGCGAGAATTTTTAAAGAGACGCAAGATGAACTTCCGCTTAAAAATCACACAAAAGACGGAGCTAAATTTCTAAACAGAACACTTGATCGCGTGCCACAAGTGAGCGAAGAATACACCGACTTTAGCGCTGGTGGCTTTAAATACAGCTCAAACACGCTTGACTTTGCGATAAAAAGAGAGGACGCATTTTTCTTAGTAGATACTCCAAATGGCGTAAAACTAAGCAAAAATGGCTCTTTTAGCCTTGACGGCGACGGATATATCGTCACAAAAGAGGGTTATAGGGTATTGCCAAGTGGCTATGAGGCGCAAAATCCTGGTCAAAGAGGCATCCAAGTGCCACAAGGCGAGGTTTTGACGGGTGATAAAAATGGAAATTTATACTCAAATAACAATCAATTTTCTAAATTTTACATCGCTCAGCCAAGAGAGATAAGAGATCTAAAAAAGGTCGGCGACAATCTCTTTGAAACGAGAAATTTTGACGACATAACCGAGCTTGACGAGGCTGATAGCGTGATGCAAGGCTACGCTCAGATGTCAAATGTAAATCCAGTCTTAGAAATGGTGGGTCTAATAGAAACCCAACGCTTAGTTGATATGTATCAAAAGGTTATGACAAGCCACATGACTGACCTTAACCAAGATGCTGTTCAAAAACTAGCCCTAAAAGCTTAATAAAAGGATAAAACTATGATGAGATCACTTTACACTGCGGCCACTGGCATGATCGCCGAGCAGACGCAGATAGACGTAACCTCACACAACATTGCAAACGTAAATACCTATGGATATAAGAAAAATAGGGCTGAATTTGCTGATCTTATGTATCAAGTTATGGAGTACGCAGGCACAGCTACGAGCCAGACTACCACAAGCCCGACAGGCATCGAGGTTGGTCTTGGCGTGCGCCCAACGGCGATAAATAAAATTTTTTCTCAGGGCTATTTTAAAGAGACTAGCAACAACCTAGATATGGTCATAGCTGGCAACGGCTTTTTTCAAATTCAGCTCCCTGACGGCACGACGGCTTATACTAGAAACGGCGCATTTAAGCTTGACGCAAACGGCACGATCGTAAATAGCGACGGCTACCAGCTCATCCCGCAGATCACAGTCCCTGCAAATGCGACACAAATTTCAATAGGCACAGATGGCACCGTCTCAGTTTTGCAAGCTGGCGAAACAGACATGGCTCAGATAGGTCAGATTGAGCTAGCGAATTTCATAAACCCAGCCGGTCTTCACTCGATGGGCGATAATAATTACCTCCAAACAAGCGCTAGCGGCGATGTGGTGGTAGGTGTGGCTGGCCTTGACGGACTTGGCACCATTAGACAAGGCTTTGTCGAGATGAGTAACGTCCAACTTGTTGAAGAGATGACTGACCTTATCACCGGCCAGCGCGCATACGAGGCGAACTCAAAGGCGATAACCACGAGTGATTCGATGTTAGAGATAGTAAATGGACTTAAAAGGTAGGTGATATGGACGCGACTTTGGCTATTGTTGGACTTATACTCGTTGCTTTTACGCTTGATGTTTTTTACTTTTCGGACAGGACCCCAAAGGGCAAGGGTCCCAAAAGTCAGGTGCATTAAATTTATAGAGCATTGTAAATTTGGCAGTCTTCGTCGTTGCCTAGCTCGCAGGACTTGCCAAAGTACTTTTTAGCTAAATTTTTATCTCCTTCTGTTTCATAATAAATAACCCCAAGGTTGTGACAACCATCCCCAAAGTCCATTTCGCAAGCTTTTATGAAGAGTTTGCTAGCTCTTTTTTGATCTTTTTCTACATATTTTCCGCTATGAAGCATCATACCAAGGCTATTGCAGCCTGCTGGTGCGTCTAGTTCGCAGCTTTTTTCAAAGAGCTCTTTTGCCTTTTTGGCGTCTTGTTTTACGCCATTTCCGTCATAGTATAAAAGCGCAAGGCCGTAGTATCCGTCGCCATCTTTTAGCTCGCATGCCCTTAAAAACAGCTCTTTTGACTTTTGATAGTTTTTATCTAGGGTATAGACAAAGCCAAGCCTTGCGCAGCCAAAGCCGTCGTTTAGCTCGCAGCCCTTTTGGTAAAATTTGGCTGCATTTTTGTTATTTACATCTTTTATGTAGTCCATGTCGTAGAGTGCGCCCACGCTACTGCAAGCACTTGCGTGTTTTAGCTCGCAAGCTTTTTTGTAAAACTCGCCCGCTTTTTTGTAGTTTTTGCTCTCTTGAAATTTATTACCAAGCTCAAAGCAGCTTTTAGCCTCTTTGTTTTCGCACCTAGACTCAAGCGTTTTTGTCTCTAAATTTGCGCCCCACAAAAGCACCGCAGAGGTTAAAAATAAAACGACCTTTTTCATTGCCTGCCTTTTTAAAAATTTAAATAAGTTTAGATAAAAAGCTTTAAATTTATAGTAAATATCAAATTTAATACCCAAGCTTATCTAATAAATTTCTCATATCACAGCCCTTTTTAAAACCTAGCTCGCATGATCTTTGAAAGTAGCTTTTGGCAGTCGTTTTGTCCTCTTTTTTGCCGTTATCTAAAAGTGCGTAGTTTAAAAATCTTGCATATCTATTTAATATGATAGTTTGATTAAGCTCGCTACCCACGTCGTTGTAGCCATTTATATAGATGAGCGCAGCGCTGTAGCAACCCTCTTTTATATCATTTTCGCAAGCTAGTAAAAATATCTCTTTTAGCTTTTTAAAATCTTTATCATCGCTTGATGAGTTATAAATTTTTGTAGCAGCCTTGTAACAGCTCGTTAAATTTGCTCTTATATCGCCCTCGCTTTGGCATATCTCGTCTAAATTTTTTGCATTTAAAAGCATAATGAGGGATAAAAACAAAATCAAATTTTTCATAAATGCTCTTTAGTGAAAATCTCTAACTATCTCGCAAGCCTCTTTAAGACCTAGCTTGCAAGCTTTTTTAAGCTCTTTTTCTGCCAACTTTTTATCCTTTTTTGTCCCTATGCCATGATAGTAAAAATATGCAAGATGTTTGCACCCACTTGCGCTATCTAGTCTGCACGCTTTGTTGTAGTATCTAAACGCCACCTCGTCATCTTTTTCTACGCCAAGTGCGTCGTCGTAAAGGCTGGCTAGGTTATTGCAAGCATCGGCAAAGTCAAGCTTGCAAGCTTTAAAATAGAGCTTACTGGCCTTTTCATACTCTTTTTGCTCTTGATATAAGCTCGCTAGGTTGTAGCAAGAGATACTAAAGTCGCTATCACAAGCCTTTTTGTAAAGCTTTACCGCTTCTTTGTAGTCGCGCTTTACGCCAGGGGTGTTGTGGTATAAAACGGCTAGGTTGTAGCATCCTTCATAGAAATTTTGCTCGCAAACTTTTTTGTAAATTTTAGCAGCCTTTTTGTAGTCTCTTTTTACGCCGCCGCCGTTATTATATAAAACTGCGACGTTAAAACAGCTTTGTATAAAAGCTAGATCGCAACCCTTTTTAAAAGCTTCTAAAGCCATTTTGTGATCTTTCATCTCTTGATACTCAACACCAAGGTTGTGACAGGCAAATTTGTTATTTTCATCGCAAGCTTTGTTAAGAATTTCTAGTGATTTTGTCACGTCTTTTTTTACGCCAAGCCCATTTTTATAAAACTCAGCCAGATAGATGCATGCGTCTAAATTTTTAACCTCGCATTCACTTTTATAAACTCCAAATAGCCTTTTATACTCATCATCGCTATATTTACGGCTAAAATCAATGCAGTTATCCTCGATATTACAGCTATTTGCTTGAGGGATTTTGATCATTGGATTTGTTGTTAGAGCTATTAAATTTAGTGTTAAAAATATTAGTAAAACTATCTTTTTCATAGAAATTTTCTTTATAAATTTTGTTGTTATTTTATAAAATTTAGTTTTAAAATGTGAGTAAGCAGTTAAATTTGTAAAAGCAAAAACGCCTCTTTAAATTTAAATTTTTAAATTTTTGCTAATATTTTGGCTTTTTATGAAGGTAAAATTTGACATTTAGCTACGTTTTTAAACTATCCATTCCTATCTTTATGGGCTATTTTCCGCTTGGTGTCGCCTTTGGCGTGCTGGCAAAGAGCATGGGAGTGAGCGCATTTATCGCCATGGCGCTTAGCATGCTTGGATACGGCGGAGCAGCGCAGTTTATGATGCTCTCGCTCTTTAGTGTGGGCACGAGCTACGTTGAGGTCTTTATCGTGAGCTATCTTGTAAATTTGCGCCACACTTTTTATGGGATTTCACTTTTAAAAGAGTATAGCGGTATCAAATTTAAGCTCTTAAACATCGCTTTGCTAACAGATGAGACCTTTGCGATATTTAAAAATTTAGGGCTAAAAGATGCAATGGATCGCAGTTTTGTCTTTACCTGGCTAAATCTTTTATCTTGGTCATACTGGGCGGCCGGGACGCTTCTTGGAGCGATACTTGGTGACTTTATCAAGGCCGATACAAGGGGACTTGAGTTTAGCTTAACAGCGCTTTTTACAGTAGTCGTCATCGAGATGTTTAAAAATGATAAAAACTACCGCGCGCTCTTTGCGGCGGTCTTTTTTGGCGTGCTTGGAGTGAGCCTCTTTCCAGCTAAATTTGTGCTTGTTGGCTCGATGGCGCTTTGTTTTGTATTTTTGCTTTTGTTTAAGGATAAAATTTGATAAGTGTAAGCTCAAGTGAGATGGTGCTTTTTGTTGCGGTGCTTTTAAGCGCCTTGGCTACTTTTATAACGAGGGCGACGCCGTTTTATGCGTTAAGAAACTATAAGCCAAACCCTTATTTAGACGCTATTGAGAAGCACATGGGCATGATGATAATGGTCGTTTTGGTCTGCTACGGGCTAAAAGATACGAAATTTAGCGAGTTTCCATACGGCTTAAGCGAGATAGTGGCGGTTTTTGCGGCTATTTTGGTGCATTTGAAATTCAAAAATGCCCTTCTTAGCATAGTTGTTTCAACTGGAATTTATATGCTTTTGATAAGAATTTTTTAAATAAATATAAATTTTGAAAATTAATAAATTTTTTAAATATATGACGTTATAATACTCTAGCAAATTTTAATGCAAAGGAGCTAAAATGCGTTTAATCTTTAAGGCGGTGTTACTCATGATTTTAGGTGCTACTTTAGCGGTTGCTAAGCCAACCATCTACATCCTAGCTACTGGTGGAACGATAGCTGGAAGCGGCTCAGGCTCGCTTGATTCAAGCTATACTTCTGGAACTGTTACGGTTGATAAACTTATCGCAGCCGTGCCAGATATCAACAAGATCGCTACCATAAAAGGCGAGCAAATTTCAAATATCGGCTCACAAGATATGAACAACGAAGTTTGGCTTAAGCTTGCAAATAGAATAAACGAACTTCTAAACAGCGGCAAAGCTGATGGTATCGTCGTTACTCACGGCACAGACACTATGGAAGAGACAGCTTATTTCTTAAATTTAGTCGTTAAAAGCGACAAGCCAGTTGTGCTTGTAGGTGCGATGAGAAATAGCGGCTCACTAAGTGCTGATGGCCCACTAAATTTATTTAACGCTGTAAATGTAGCTATCAGCAAAGATAGCGTAGGTAAGGGCGTTGTAGTTACTATGAATGATGAAATTCACGCGGCTCGTGAGGTGACAAAAACTAACACAACAGGCGTTGATACATTTAAATCACCAAACAGCGGCAAGATCGGCACAGTTTTTTACGGCAACGTAAAATACTATATGAATCCGCTCAGAAAACACACAGCAAGCTCAGCTTTTGACCTAACTGGCGTAAAAGAGCTTCCAAGAGTTGATATCATCTACTCTCACGCAAATGACAACCCTGACTTTGTAAATGTGGCTGTTAAAAACGGCGCAAAAGGCATAATTAGCGCTGGTCTTGGCAACGGCAACCCTTACTTTAGCGTGCTAGAGGCTCTTGGTGAGGCTTCAAAAGCTGGCGTAGTGGTAGTTCGCGACTCACGTGTGGGAAGTGGCGAGACAACTATGAACGGCGAAGTCGATGACGCAAAATACGGCTTTTTAACAAGCGATAACCTAAACGCTCAAAAAGCTAGAGTGCTTTTAATGCTTGCACTTACAAAAACAAGCGACAAGGCTAAAATTCAAGAGTTTTTCTTAACTCACTAAGCTTAATTTTAGCGGAGATATCGCGAGTGCTTTTAAGTGAGCTTTGATTTTTCTCATTTGGTAGAAAAATTATGCGTAACATTTAAAATCATCTTACGATATCCGCTCGTGGCGGAGCTGTTAAATTTATAGCTCCGCCCTCTCTTTTTTTAAATTCACATTAAATTTAAGGCTCTAAAATGAGTATCAGCGCGCACTACTACGCCTACTTGCAAGATGATATAGAAAAGATCAAAAATGGCGACGTCGGCGAGCTTTTGGACGAATACGACATGGATAATTTGTGGGACGCGATGTGTAAGATGCTAACTGGCACAAATTTCAAGCAGAGGCTTAAGGCTGGCGATATTTTTAGCTCGAAGGAGCCTTTTAGCTGGGCTATTTTTGGACGTAGTGCCTTAAAAGAAGAGCTAAGCGAGATGATCTCTTTTTCTAGTGCAACAGATGTAAAAGAGGTGGCTATGGCGATGAAAAATGTTGAGATTAGCGCACTTTTAGCAAAGATAAATTTAAAAGAATTTGCTAGCTCAAACACGTATCCTGATATCTTTGGGCGGCAGAGCGAATTTGAATATATCAAGGCTAGTTTAAAAGAGCACTTTACTGGGCTTTTAAATTTTTATCAAAATGCCGCTAGCAAAGGGCTTGGCGTGCTAATAGTAATAGGCTAAATTTTTAAATTTATAAATGAAAGGTGATTTAAATTTAGCCAGCTTTAAAGGCAAATAAATTTATAGAGTGCCTTTATGGCAAAAGCTAAATTTATATGAAACATACTTGATAAATTTGCCGTCTAGGCTGCGAAACACATATAAAATCGCCTTTGTTTTTGCACTAAATTTATTAAATTTATATACCTAGCGCCAAAAGCCAAATTTTTCACGTCCAAAAGCAGGCTAAATTTGCTAATAAAGCGCTCTTTTATCATAAATTTATAGATTTTGATTTAGCATTTCATTAAAATTTCAAGGCCTCTTATGAATTTCTTGCTATTTTTTATCACCCTTGCGCCCATCTCGATGATGCCAGGCATCAACATGACCTACGCTATGAGCATTGGTATGAGCTTTGGCTACAAGCACTCGTTTTTCGTGATGGCTGGGCAGCTTTTAGCGATCGCTTTTGTATCGTTTAGCTGTATGCTTGGCGTGGGAGCGGTGCTACATCATTTTGAGTACGCATTTAAGGCGCTAAATATCATCGCAGGCCTTTATATGCTCTATCTTGGCGCGATGCTCTTTTTTGGCAAGGGCGAGCTTAGCATCACAAACGTCTCAAATTTGCCAAGCAAAAAGCAGATGTTTATAAATGGCCTCATCGTTAGCGTCTCAAACCCAAAGGCGTGGATATTTTTCTCAGCCTTGCTGCCTACATTTTTGGATAAAGACGACCCATTTAGTCTAGCTCGTATGTGTGTGATCACCATAACGCTCGTTTTGATCGAGTTTTGTGCGCTAAATATCTACGCACTTGGCGGAGCTATGCTGAAGAAATTTTTACAAACGCACCTAAGGCTACTTGAAATTTGCACTGCCATTATCGTCTGCACGATCGGCGTGCTCTTGCTTTTTAGATAAATTTATCCACTTTTTACCTAGCTTGGCTAAAATTTGTCCAGTTTGCGCTACATTTTTAGCAAAAGGATAAGAGATGAAAAAATTTCTATTTATACTTACAAATCAGCCATATAACGGCACGGACAACGCTTACAACGCGCTAAGGCTAGCTAGAGCGTTAAAAGAAAAGGGCGAAGAGGTTAGGATCTTTCTCATGAACGACGCAGTCGATCTTGCGCGAAATAGCACCAAAAAGCCAGAAAACTACGACGTCGATCTAGTAGCGATGCTAAAAGAGCTATACGCTGGTGGCGCGATGCTTAAGGTTTGTGGTAGCTGCCAAACAAGGTGCGGTTTGCATGTGGGAGAGCCTTATTTTGAGGCTGAGGTGAAAGGCAGCATGGATATCTTGTCCGAGTGGGTGAGAGAGTGCGATCAAGTGATGACATTTTAGAGCAAAAAAGGAGAATTTATGAGTTTGACATTTAGTGTAAAAAATAAAAAGAAGCTGCTTGGCGGATATGCAAAGGCGCTAAGCGAGCGTGAAATTTCAGCTCTTGTTGAGGGGCTTTTCTTTTTTAACAGCGAGCAAGAGGAGCCAAGCGCAAATGAGCTGGGCGCTGACGTAATGATAGCAGGCGTGTGGCAAAAGAGCGCTCGTGGCTTTGAGCTAAACTACGAAGATGGCGAGTATATCGTGCGCGTTTATACTCCAAGTGGCGTCGGCGACTGGCAGATCGCACTTGAGCTACTCTCAAAGCTCTCAGTCCAAACTGGCTCAAAAATAGAGTGCGATAACGAAAAAATTTATGATAGCGAGCAAATTTTAAAATTTGAATACGAGGCTGACATCGCAGCTGGACTTGAAGCGTTAAAAGATATAAAAGAGAAAAATCAAACGCTTTATATCTCTGGCGTGGGGCGTGATGTGGCGTTTGACGCGGTTATGGTAGATGAAATCTTTGCTAGTGCCAGCCCTGCGGCTAAATTTGATGAGATGATGAGGCAGGTGCAGTATCTTGACGCATACAGCGCAAAAGAGCACCTCTATCAAGACAAAGACGGCAACGAAATTTTTGGCGCATACACGCTTAGTGAAAATTTGCCGACCATCTTGCCTTATGCTCCATCTCCGTCGTGGCAGGCACAAGAGGCGCTTGGAGATCGCAAGGTATCGCGCTGGGTGCTTACGCTAGTTGTGGGCGTGGAGGATAGTAACGCTCAAGTGCTTGATGAGTGTGAATATGGAGCTTTCATGGCAAATTTACCAAAAGAAAAATACCACTTCATCGACGCTGCAAACGTGCTTGTTGAGCCACTTAGTGAAGATGAGATGAAAGAAATTTTGCAAAAGGCTAAGGCTTAAATTTAAAGCTTTAGAGGCTAGTATTAAAATTTGCTTTATAAATATTTTTAGTCAAATTTTCATAATTAAGTTTTATTTTATGCGTAATTGACGTATAATTTACGCCAAGAAATTTAAAAAAGGAGCAAACAATGAGAGAAATTTCTAGGCGAAATTTTATGAAAATGGGTGCTACTGGCGCATTGGCACTTGCTGCTAGCAGTGCAAATGCTGGAGTTTTAGAGGCAAAAGATATTAAATTTGACGAAGAGTATGACGTCATCGTCATAGGCACAGGCTTTGCAGGCTCGATGGCTACTTTGCAAGCGCTAAAACGCGGCAAAAAAGTGCTAATGATCGAGAAAATGGGACGAAGCGGCGGCAACTCAGTCATAAATGCTGGCAATATGGCTGTCCCAAATAATGAATTTCAAAAAGCAGCAGGCATAAAAGATAGCAAAGAGGCTTTTATCGCTGACTGCCTAAAAGATGGTCAAAATTTAAACCATGTCGATCTGCTTGAAGTCATCTATGACCGCGCAAATGACGCTTTTGAATACCTAAAAACGCTTGGCGTTGAATTTACAGGCAAGGTGATCTCAGCGAGCGGTCACTCTATAAAACGTGCCGTTCAGTCTAAAAACACAAGTGGTGCAGGATACGTTTTGCCTATGCACGATGCGATCGATAAAAATCCGAATGCCGTGACAAAAAGAAGGACTAAATTTGATGATTTTATCATCGATGAAAATGGCAGGGTTGTTGGCATAAAATGCAGGGAGGATTATAGATTTGATCATCAGCTTGCAAATGATGATAAAGAGAATAAAACTGGCACGCCAAAATGCTTTAAAGCAAAAGATGGCGTCATCCTTGCAGCAGGAGGTTTTAGCTCTGATAAGTGGTTTAGGATGCAGCAAGTACCGTATCTAAAAGACAATATCGAGACAGTTAGCCAGCCAGGTGCAACCTCTGGAGCGCTAGTAGCTGCGATAAAGCTTGGAGCAAACCCTATCCAACTTAGCTGGATCCAGCTAAATCCATACACAAACCCAACTGAAAGAGGCTTTGGCACATCTGCACTTTTTACAAATCACTGCGCAAATGACTACGGCCTAAGCGTCAATCCAAAAACTGGCAAACGCTTTATGAATGAGCATGCAGGCCGTAAGGTAAAGAGCGATGCGATCTTTGCTTGTATGGCGCAAAGTGATAAAAACGATAACTATCCAGTAAATATCTGCGATCAAGCAGCCGTTGATGCAAACAATATCGCTTATACAAAAAAGGGCGTTGAAGAGGGCTCTATAAAGAAATTTAACACACTTGAAGAGCTTGCAAAAGCTTATAATATCCCGCTTGAGCCATTTTTGGAGACTATTAAAAATTTCAACGAATATGTCAAAAATGAAAAAGACCCTGAGTTTGGAAAACCTTTGACAAAAGCTGATGTAAATGGCATTGGCATTACAAAAGCGCCATTTTACGCGAGTGAGACTACGCCAAAGATCCTTTACTGCATGGGCGGTGTCGAGATAAATACAAAAGCGCAAGTCATAAGCGCAACTACTCACGAGCCTATTGCAGGTCTTTATGCAGCTGGCGAGATCACTGGTGGCGTGCATGGAGCAAGCCGTCTTGGCACGATGAGCATGGCTGATTGTATGGTATTTGGCATGGTTGCTGGAGAGAATATCTAATTTATTTTTACTTAAATTTAGCGGTTTAAATGCCGCTAAATTTAGCTTGCAAGAGCGCTTTTGATTATTTATTTAGCTTCTTTTGGTTAAAATCAGCCCAAATTTACAAAACTAAAGGTTAAAAATGAAACAAGGCAAAGTTTGGAAATTTGGCGATAACATCGACACTGACATCATCATCGCCGCAAGATATTTAAACACTTCAGACGAAAAAGAACTAGCAAAACACATCATGGAAGACGCTGATCCTAAATTTAGCTCAAAAATAGCAAAAGGCGACATCATCGTAGCTGGCGAAAATTTTGGTTGCGGTAGCTCAAGAGAGCACGCCCCGCTAGCGCTAAAAGAGGCTGGCATAGCAGCTGTTGTGGCTAAGAGCTTTGCGAGGATTTTTTACAGAAATAGCTTTAACACAGGGCTTTTGATACTTGAGATCAAAGAGACTGATGAGATAAACGAGGGCGACACGCTAAAGATCGACGTAGATAACGGCGTCATCATAAATGAAAGCACAAAAAAAGAGTATAAATTTAACGCTATTCCGCCATTTATGCAAGAGCTTTTAAACGCTGGCGGCCTTATCGAATACGCAAAAGCGAAGATGAACTAAGGAGCGGCGATGAAAAACTATAAAATTTGCGTTATAAAAGGCGATGGCATCGGCCCTGAGATCATCGACGAGGCGATAAAGGTTTTAGACGTAGTGAGCGCTGAGTTTGGTATCAAATTTAAGTATGACTACAAGCTTATGGGCGGCGCAGCCTACGACGTTTTTGGCGAGCCACTGCCAGATGAGACGCTAAGCTCAGCGCTTAGTAGCGACGCTGTGCTTTTTGGAGCGATCGGCGGCGAGAAATGGGACAGCCTGCCAAGACACCTAAGGCCAGAGAGCGGACTTTTAAAGATCAGAAAAGAGCTTGAAGCTTATGCAAATTTACGCCCAGCCATCATCTTTGACGAGTTAGTGGATGCTAGCACGCTAAAGCCAGAGGTGCTAAAGGGCGTTGATTTTGTCGTGGTTCGCGAGCTAACTGGCGGGCTTTATTTTGGGCAGCCACGTGAAAAAGGCGAAGATAGAGCGTTTAACACGATGGTTTATACTAAATTTGAGATCGAACGCATCGCAAAGATCGCCTTTGAGACGGCTATGCTTCGCAAGAAAAAGGTCTGCATGGTCGATAAGGCAAATGTGCTTGAGACAAGCCAGCTTTGGCGCGAGGTGACAAGCGAAGTGGCAAAGGACTATCCTGAAGTAGAGCTTAGCTTTATGTACGTAGATAACGCAGCGATGCAGCTAGTAAGAGCTCCTGCAAATTTTGACGTCATACTGACTGAAAATTTATTTGGCGACATTTTAAGTGACGAAGCGAGCATGGTTTGTGGCTCGATAGGACTTTTACCAAGTGCCAGCATGGGCGGTAAAGTGGGAATTTATGAGCCTATCCACGGTTCAGCACCAGACATCGCAGGGCAGGGCATAGCAAATCCGATCGCGACCATTTTAAGTGCAGCGATGATGCTAAGATATGCATTTGGTGAGAGTGAGGCGGCAAATGCGATAGAAAATGCTGTAAAAACAGCGCTTGCAAATGGATATAGAACAAAAGATATCGCCGCTTTTAACGCAGTTGAAATTTGCTCAACAAGCGAGATAGGCGACGTGATAGCAGGATTTATCAAAAAATGAAAAACACGATCACTGAAGCACTGATCTACGAGGCGCAAGGACTAAAAGACGATGCGCTTGAAATTTACAAGAATATCTTAAAACAAGACCCATCAAACAAGGACGCCCTTAGCGCGATAAACCGCCTGAGCGGACTTCGCAAGGAGCGCGTGATAAAAAATGAGCAGATGAAAGAGTTTTTCATCAGGATGAAAAGTGACGAAGAGATAAACGAATTTAAAAGGTGGTTGATAAGATTATGAAGCTTGATGATATCGCTAGGATGGCCATTAGTGAGGTTAGCGCCGAGCTTGAGAAGATAGAGGCACTGCAAAGCAAAAAGCAAGAAGAGCTTGAAAGGGAGAATTTAAAAAAAGAGCTTTTGGCAATAGAAACTGCTGACGAGCAAGTGCTTGAAGAGCCAAAAGTAGAGGCAAGCGTGCTAAGCGTGTCAAGTGCGCAAAGTGAGCCGGAGCCAAAGGTAGCGCAAATTTTGCCAAAGAGCAGGGAGATAAGCGAGGAGGAAATTTTCTTAGCAAACCTTGCTGAGCGCATCGAGGTGCTTTTTGAAGGGCTTAAGCAAACTAGCGAGCAAGACCTTAGCCAAAGGCTCGAGCTAACTACTAAATTTTTAGAATTTACCCTTGCAAATATCGAAAATAGACTTCAAAATCTCTCAAAATAATAAATTTGAGGCAAAAACTGGTACAAGCATTTACAAAAATAGCGAGCTAGACTTTTTTAGGTCGCTATTTGCTCCATTTAGCAAGCGCGTCTATCTAGTCGGTGGCTGCGTGAGAGATGCGCTTTTGGGGCGAGAAATTTATGATTATGACATCGAAGTTTATGATATAAAGCCAGCTAAATTTGACGAGCTGATGACTAGCATAAAAGCTAGTGGTGTTGGCAAAAGCTACTTCATCTACAAATATAAAAACTATGATCTTGGGCTGCCACGAAGCGAGAGCAAGACTGGAAATTCGCACAAAGACTTTGCCGTAAGCTACATAAATGATCCAGCTCTTGCTAGCCTAAGGCGTGATTTTACGGTAAATGCCATGATGATGAACATCTTTAACGGCGAAATTTTAGACTTTCATAGCGGCAAAAAGGACCTTGAAAGCAAGACGCTAAGACACATCGATAGTGAGAAATTTAAAGAAGATCCGCTAAGGGTGCTACGTGGCGTGCAGTTTAGCGCTAGGCTTGGCTTTAGCATAGCTGACGAGACGCTAGAGCTTATGAAAACGCTTGATCTAGCGCATCTAAGCAAGGATAGGATAAATACCGAGCTCATTAAATTTTTTAGAGCAAAAGAGCTTGAAAAAGGGGCGTTTTATCTTTTTGCACTTTCTCTTTTTGAGCAAATTTTTGACGTGCAAATTTGTGAAAATGATGAGTTTTTGAGCGAACTTAAAAGTGCTAGAAATTTCGTGGATGATGAGAGGCTATTTTTGTATATGCTTTTTGGTAAATTTGAGCTTGACGCAAAGGAAATTTTAGAAAAAATGCGCCTGTCAAAGAGCTACTTTTCTATCCTAAAAGAGCCATTTTTTAAAGCTATGCCAAGTGACAATGAGCTACTAGAAATTGCTCTAAATATGCCTATAAAATCGTGGCTTGGAGCTTACAATAAAGAGCGCATAGAGCGTGCAAAAGAGCTTGGGGTCTATGAGAGTAAATTTGACGCAAAGGTCGATGTGAGAGAGATCTTGGCGGCTGGCTTTAAGAACGAGATGATCGCAGCTGAGATAAAACGCAGACAGGAGCTTGAAATTTTAAGCTATCTTAGCGAGCGCAAATTTAGAAAATCTTAATCTTTAAAACTCTTAAAAGCCCATTTTGGCTAAAATGAGCCAGTTTATAACACTTTTTAAGGCAAGAAAAACTTATGTTTAACATAGTCCTAGTCCATCCTCAGATACCGCAAAACACTGGAGCTATCGGCAGAATGTGCGTAAATGCAAATTTAAAGCTGCACATCGTTAAGCCAACTGTCTTTGATCTGAGCGAAAAGGCTGTTAGACGTGCTGGGCTTGATTATTGGAAAATCTTAAAGCCACAAATTTGGGAGAGTTTGGATGAGTTTTTGGAGGCAAATTTGAGCCACAAAGAGCGATTTTTCTTTGCTACGACTAAGACAAACAGGCTTTACTACGACGCTAAATTTGAGCCAGGAGATTTTATATTTTTTGGCGGAGAGAGCACGGGGCTGCCAAGAGAGTTTATGGATATAAATTTCAAAAACGCCATAACGATCCCGATGGGAAAAGAGGGCAGGAGCTTAAATTTAGCCATGAGTGCTGGCATCATCGCGTATGAGGCGATCAGGCAAAACATCTCTAAATTTGACTTTAGGAGCGAGGTTTGAGAGCGCTCTTTGCATTAGTTTTTGCCGTTTTTATGGCATTTGCTAGCGAGATAAGCATCGCAACTTATAATGTGCAAAATTTATTTGACTGCAAGGACGATGGCAGCGAATATCCTGACTTTAAATCTAGCACTTCAAAGTGGGACTGCGAGGCGGCTAGCTCAAAACTAAAAAGAACAAAACAGGTCATAGACGCTATAAATACCGACATCATCGCACTTCAAGAGGTAGAAAACGAGCAGGTTTTAAAAAGCCTTGTTGAAGGCAGCGACTATAAATTTATAGCTTTTAGCAAGGCAAAAAACTCTCCAGTTGGGCTAGCTCTCATATCAAAGATAAAGCCAAGTGGCAGTGAAATTTTTGAAGTGCCAAATGTAAAAACTAGAAACATTTTAAAGGTTATTTTTGAGGTGGAGGGTAAGAAATTTGGCGTTTTTGTTAATCACTTCCCAGCTTATAAAAACGGCATAAATATGCAAAAAAAGGCTGAAAGAACGCTAAGAGCTGCTCTTGGTAACGAGCAAAATGCCATAGTTTTGGGTGATTTTAACTCACCTTATGGGCAAAAATCCATCTTAAACGATATCATCGCAACTCGTGGATTTTATGATCTTTATAGCTTTTTAGCCCCAAAAGATAGATACTCTCATGCAGTCCATGGCAAAAAGCGAGCTATTGACCACGTTTTGCTCTCGCCTAGCTTTATGGCAAATGGCGATCTAAGCTACGTTGATGGCAGTTTTGAGGTCTTTAAGCCAAGCTTTGTGGTCGATGAACATGGCTTTGCAAAGAGTGATCTTTACTCAGACCACTTTGCGCTTAAATTTAAAATCTCAACCAAACCAAGTCTTGCTAAATCAAATGAAAATTTAAAAAAAGAAGCTAAAAAAGCAGATGATCAAAACTATAAAAAAGCTTACATAGAGACGCTTTTTGAGCATCCTGAGGCCTTGCCAGCACTTGTGGAGCGAGCTGTTGTCATCTTAAAAGATAAGCATGGCTTTATCATCTCAAAAAATCGCCGTGGAATTTACGTATATGATCCTAAAAATAGCGTCGGCGTGGGCGATGAGCTTGACATTTTGGTCAGGCGAGTGAAATTTTACAAAGAGGTGCTTGAAGTAAGCTCTTATGAGATCATAAATGAGCATGGCGCAAAAGAAGTGAGTGAAAATTTACTTGATAGCTCAAAGCTAAGCATTGCAAGAAGCGGCGATGTGATCGCTAAAATTTCAGGTAGGCTAGAGGGCGGCTACTTGCATACACCGCATGGCAAGATCAGAGTTTATAGCAAAAAAAGGCTAAAAGATGGTGAGTATAGCTTTGAGCAGGCGAGGGTGAAAATTTATAAAAACGAAAAAGAGATCGTTGTGGAGTAGATGGTGCAAATTTTAGATATTTTTATGATCGCAGCGTTTGTTTTGTTTGTGATATTTATGATAAGAGGCGTCATTTTGCAGGCGCAAGAGAAGGAGAGAGCAAGAGAGATGATAAGAGAAAAAAGAGAAAATTTTAATAAAAAGAGTGAGATATGAAAGAGTTGTTACTAGAGATCGGAGTCGAGGAGCTCCCAGCGATACCATTTTTAAGGGAGCTGCCAAACATCAACGCTAAATGGCAGGCTGTGCTTGAAAAATATAACATCAAAAGCGAGTTTAAATTTTACTACACTCCGCGCCGTTTGGTCTTTTTCCATGAGAAATTCCCATTAGCTCAGCCAGATAGCGTGGCTAGTTTTGTTGGCGCACCAAAGCAAGTAGCGCTAAAGGACGGAGCTTTTACAAAGGCTGCGCTTAGCTTTGCAAATAAATGTGGCATAAGCGAGAGCGAGCTTAAATTTAAAGAGATAGACGGCAAAGAGGTGCTTTACTACGAAAAAGAGGTAAAGGGCGAGCCAGTTGCTAAGATAATGGGCGACATGGTCGAGGAGTTTTTAAAGAGTCTTAGCTTTGGCAAGTCTATGCGCTGGGGCAATGGCGAATTTGAGTTTATCCGCCCGATAAGATCGTTTTTGTGCTTGCTGGGCGATGAGGTCATTAAATTTAACAAATTTGGCGTAGAGAGTAGCAACTCTACCTATCCTCACAGAAGCATCAGCTACGACAAGATAAAAATTTCAAATATAAAAGAGTATTTTGAAGGCTCAAAGAGCCGTGGGGTCGTGCTAGAGGCAGACGAAAGAGAGAAAATAATCCTTGATGAATTTGAAAAGATCAGCCAAAAAAGTGGGCTAAAGATCGAGATAGATAAAGACTTGCTAGCTGAAGTAGTGGCGATCACAGAGTATCCAACAGCGCTTCTTGGCTCGTTTGAAGAGGAGTTTTTAGAGGTTCCAAGCGAGGTCATCATCACATCGATGAAAGAAAATCAGCGCTACTTCCCAGTCTTTAAAGATGGCAAGCTAGCAAATGGCTTTGTGGTCGTTAGTAACGCCATCACAAAGGACTACTCACTCATTATTAAGGGCAACGAAAAGGTGCTAAGAGCAAGACTAAGCGACGCGATGTTCTTTTGGCAAAGCGACCTTAAGGCCGAATTTAGCCCAGAAAAACTAAAAAATATAACCTACCTAAAAGAGCTTGGAAGTATCTACGAAAAAGAGCTTAGAGAGCTAAAGGTGGCTAAAAAACTTGCTAGCAACTATGGTGAGCTACTTAAAAAAGAAGCTGGCGAGTACGCGGCCAAGCTGGAGCGAGCTGTGATGCTAAGTAAGGCTGATCTTACAACGCAGATGGTTTATGAATTTACCGAGCTTCAAGGCATCATGGGTGCTTACTACGCAAAGGCCAAAAATGAGGATGAAAACGTCGTTTTAGCCATAAAAGAGCAGTATCTGCCAGACGGCGAGGAGGCGCAGTGCCCAAGCAAGGTCTTTAGCTCGGTTGTGGCGCTTTCAAATAAGCTTGATACGCTAATGGGGCTCTTTAGCATCGGCAAAATCCCAAGCGGCACGAAAGACCCATACGCTCTAAGGCGCGCGGCAAATGGCGTGATAAAGATCGTTTTGGCGCATAATCTGAAATTTAACGTAAAAGAAATTTTAGAAGATATCGCAAAGGATTATAAGAAATTTGACGTTGAAGTGCTTATAAATTTCATCCTTGATAGGCTCTACACCTTCTTTGACGCAAACGCCTCTATCGTAAAAGCGTGCATAAAAAGCGGCGAAAAGGACATCTTGGAGCTAACTAAGATGATAGAGGCACTTGCTAAAATTTCAAGTGAGCCAAATTTTAGAGAGAATTTCTCGACATTTAAGCGCCTTGCAAACATCATAAAAGATGATAAATTTAGCAAGGTCGATGAGGGCCTCTTTGAGATAGATGCTGAAAAGGCCTTAAATGACGCGTTTAAAGCAGTTAATAAGAGCCTAGCATACGAGCCAAGGCTAAAAGCGCTATTTGCTCTAAAACCGCAGATAGATGAGTTTTTTGACAAAGTTATGATAAACGTTGAAAACGAGAAAGTGCGAAATAACCGCGTCGCAATAATCGGTCAAATTTATAGCGAGATACTAAAAGTAGCCGATATAAAAGAGATCAGCTTTTAAATTTACGCCAGCTTCGGGCTTTGCCTAGGCTGGCTTTTAAATTTACTCCCTAAAAATATCAAATTCTGGCTCGTAAGCCTTAGTTTTTACCCCAAAATATCCAAGAACTGAGCTAAAGATAAAATCATGCGTTTTCTAGCTTTTAGCCTTTTTAAAAGCTCACTATCGCTTGAAAAGATGATGGCTGGGATATGTTTTTGCTCGTCTGGAGCGATGGAGTAAGGCAGGCCGTGTAAATATATGCCATTTTCGCCTAGGCTCTCTCCGTGATCTGAGAAAAAGAACATGGCAACCTCAAATTTATCTTTTCTTGCTTCAAGGGCGTTTATTAGCTCGCTTTGTAGATAGTCCTCATATAAAATGGTGTTGTCATAGGTGTTTGCTATCTCATCTGGCGTGCATTTGTTTAGCTCGGCAGTGTCGCATGTTGGGGTGAATTCTTTAAATTTACTTGGGTAGCCTTTGTAATAGATAGGGCCATGTGAGCCTTGCAAATGTAGCACGATAAATGTAGTGGAATTTGCATCTTTTATGACCTTTTTTGCCTCATCAAATATCACTTCATCAAAGCCAGCTGCTCTGTGCTCTGAAGTGTGGTTTTGATCAAGATTGTCGCAAACGCCCTTGCAACCGCCACTATTGTTGCCAAAAAAGTATGTTTTTATGCCAAGTTTATTGATGATATCAACTAAATTTTCACGAGCTTTAGCTTCGCGGTTGCTAAAATTTTCTCGCTTTAAGTCTGAAAATAGGCAAGGCACACTTGTCTCTGTCGCAGTCCCGCATGAGTAGAAATTTGTAAAACTTACCACATCTTTTTGCTTTGTAAATTTGTTTGTATCGTTTTTAGCGTAGCCATTTAGCGAGTAGTTTTTGCTCCTTTGCGTCTCGCCAACTATCAAAACTAAAATTTTCTTTTTATCATTAGTGAGTGTTGCGTCATCTGCCACGTAGGTAAAAGGGAGCGGTTTTTGTGCCAAAGATTTTGCTAATCTTATGCCAGAGTAGATAGGATAGTATGGGAGTAAGACGCCTATGGTTGAGGCGTTGTGGCTCTTTAAAAAATGGTATAAAAATTTTAGACATGAGTGCAAAGATTACAGCTGCACTTGCCAAAGTGCTAAGGGCTATTTTTGCCCTTGATCTAAGCGCACTTTTAAAACCGCCATAGCTAATCTTTACAAGCGCTACATATGCGCAAGGCAGGATGGTTGCAAAAATAAGCCAAATGGCTAACTGGCATTAAAATAGCTAAATGCCTCTCTTGTGTCAGTGTGCAAGACGTTTAATAGCATGCCTTTATCTATAATGACGCCGTAAGTTTGCATAAAGTAAGCAGAGATGCTGCTAATCATGATGAGAAAGATAGCAAGAGGTTTTAGTAAAAATGGCACAAGCAAAATGCAAAAAACTCCAGCAAAGAGCATATGTAGTTTATGAAAAACATATAAGCTACAAATAAAATTAAAAATTTTACAAAGCTTACATGTCTTATTTTGTTGATGTTTAGCATTTCTAGCCACCTTCTTTCAGGGGCGTAATGATAGAGCCAAAAAGTAAATGGCTAGAAATTTAGAAGAGAAAAACTATTTTTTCTTTTTCTTGCTTTTTAGTTTTTTGCTTTTTGACTTCTTTTCAGGCTCAGCCTTTTTTGCCTTTTGGCCATCTTTTACGCTAAGCTTTTCTTTGACCTTTTGCATGTCGTTAAAGCCGATGCCTTGAACCTTCTCGAGCTCCTCGACACTTGTAAATTTATGAGCTTTTCTATACTTTATGACATTTAGCGCCTGGCTCTTGTTTAGCCCAAGGCTCATTAGCTCGCTCTTGCTAGCTGTGTTTAGATCAGCGCCGTATGCAAGGCTTGCAAGCGCTAGACAAAGTAAAATTTTTAATTTTTTCATCTTATCTCCTAAAATAATAATCCATCGTTTTCTTGATCTTGAATAATGTCGTTTGTTGGCGTATTTTGCGGCAACGGCGAGTCGTTTGTGTAGTACTCATCAGCGCCGTTAAAATATCCTTTATAGACGCCATCAGGCTGTTCAAACGCACGCCTTAGAGTAGGGTAGAGCTTGATATAGCCCTCCATAAATTTCTTAAAGACAGGCGCCGCTGTCCTGCCGCCGCCCTCGACTTTTTTCATAGGGCTGTTATCGTCGTTTCCGTACCAGATGATGGCCTCGATATCAGGCGAGTAGCCGCAAAACCAAGCATCGATGCTGTTGTTTGATGTGCCAGTTTTGCCAGCGATCTGGATGCCATTTACCTTTGCGTTGCGTCCGGTGCCGTTATTTACGACATTTTGAAGCAAGGTTGTCATCAAAAATGCCTGCTCAGGTTTTAGCACCTGCTTCTTTTGTGGCTCATAGTCCATAGACGCGCCAAAGCTATTTTCTATGTGCTTAATGAGTGTAGGCTCGACCACTTCGCCATCGTTTGGAAACATCGAGTAAAATTTTGCAAAGTCAAGTGGTGAAATTCCAAAGCTTCCAAGTGCGATTGATAAATTTTCAGGGATATCGTTAAAGCCCATATCCGTAAGCTGTTTGCGAACTGAGCTAAGACCAAGATCGTTTAGTAAATTTATGGTTGCGAGGTTGCGAGACTGGGTTAAGGCTGATTTTATCGTGATGTAGCCCTGAAAGCCGCCGCTATAGTTCTTTGGCGTCCATTCTTTGCCATTACCCATGTCAAATGTCCTAGCGATGTCAGCTACTTGAGAGACGACTGAGTAGCCACTATCAAGGGCTATTTGATAGATAAATGGCTTAATGCTTGATCCTGGCTGACGCTTGCTCTGGGTGGCGCGGTTGTAGCTACTTTTTGCGTAGTCGATGCCGCCGATTAGAGCTAAAATTTGTCCGCTTTGTGGATGAGTGACGACGATAGCGCCATTTAGCATCTCTGGATTTGCTTTTTTATCTCTTTTTAAAATTTCATTGTAGCCATAGACTAAAGCGTCCTGAGCGATCTTTTGCACGTTTAGATCGACTGTGCTTTGTATCTTGTAGCCGCCAGTTTTTATATCGTCAAATTTCTTTGAAGCCTCTTTTATGATCTCATCGACCACGTAAGGGGCTTTATTACGTGTGAGCGTATCGTCAAAGACTGCTGGCTCTTCAAGCACGCCCTTTCGGTACTCATCCTCGTTTATCCAGCCGATGCTATACATCCTCTCAAGAACCCTGTTCGCGCGGCTAAGAGAGAGATCAAGGTGCTTTGTAGGATCATAGGTGCTTGGTGCTTTTGGCATGCCAACTAGCATCGCTATCTCTTTTATACTTAGCTCATTTAGCTCTTTTCTAAAGTAGCCCTCTGCCGCTGTTTTGATGCCGTAGTAGCCGTGCCCGAAATATACGTGATTTAGGTATCTTTCGATGATGTCCTCTTTGCTAAGCTCGCTTTCAAGCTTCATAGCGAGCACAACCTCTTTTATCTTTCTTGTAAATTTCTTCTCGCGGCTTAGGGCTAGGTTTTTTATGAGCTGCTGAGTTAGCGTAGATGCGCCTTCTACCAGCTTTCTAGCTTTGATGTCCTTTATCGCCGCTCTTGCCATGGCTTCGACGTTGATACCGCCATGCTCAAAGTAGCTCGTATCCTCGATAGCCACGAGCGCTTCGATGACACGTGGCGGGATGTCGTTATACTTTACGTAAATTCTATTTTCTTCAAAGATATTTGCGATAAGCTCGTTGTTTCTATCAAAAATTTGTGTCGCAAGCTTTGGCTTGTAATCGATGATGGTATAAGCGTCAAATCTCACTTGCGAATAAAAGTATAAAAACGCTCCACCAAGTGCGATGGCAACTACAAAGATAAATGCCAAGATATATTTCATAAAAATGCCTTTAATATTTTTAAATTTAGCCCCATTGCCGTGCTTGTTTCGCCGTGCTGGGAGGTGATGTATTTTTTATTAAAATTTTCTATCGTCATGGCTCCAGCTTTACCTCGCCACTCGCCACTTTCTAGGTAGCTTTTTAGCTCTTGCTCGCTAAATTTATCAAATTTATATGTGGTCTTGCTCACATTTATAAGCTCAAATTCGCCTAAAAATATCATCGCCGTATAGACGCTACACTCATTGCCACTTTGTAAATTTAGCATAGCAAGTGCCTCGTTTGCATCCTTTGCCTTGCCTAAAATTTTATCCCCACAAGCCACGCAGCTATCCGCAAAGAGTAAATTTAAAAGCTTGCCATTTGTCTTTAAAAACTGCTCTTTTTTAGCTTTTACGACGTTTTGGACGTAAATTTCAGGTTTTAGGCTCTTTGTTATCATACTCTCATCAAAGCTGCAAGAAATTTGCTGAAAATTTATCCCAGCATTTTTTAGTAAATTTGCCCTTGTTGGCGAGCTAGAAGCAAGAGTGATCATTAAAAACCCCTATAACTCACGCCAAGATAGACAGCCGCAAGCGAGGCTAGTAAATTTAGAGGCGTAAAGTAGTAGATGATGACGATTAGGCTTTCGTTTAGCTCGATCATCTCGTGTGATCTTAGAGTTTTTAAAGCCTTTTTGTATCTATAAAAGATATAGCTTAAATTTAAGAGTAAAAATATCTCTATCGCCCATTTGGTCGCTACTATCGCACTTGCCATCGGGTTTTGCATTTTGCCATCATCAAAGAAAAAGATTATTATCAGGCTAGTTAGTGCGATGCCAAGAACTAGCGCAAAGATGGCTAGTCCAAAGCGTCTTATGATGTGAAGCAAGATGTGATAGCGCTCTTTATCTTCAAATTTATTTTTTATAAAATAACTTCCAGCAAGCACTAAACCAGCTTGTAGCCCTATAAAAAGAGCTACGAAGCTAATGTGCAAGAAGATGATTAGTTGATCAAATTTAAAAAAAGCGATCTCTTGATGAATCATTTTTCTAAAGCTTGCCTTGCATACTCAAGTGAGCTTTTTATGGCGTCTTCGATGGCTAGAGCGTTTTTGCCACCAGCTGTTGCAAAGTCGTCTTTTCCGCCGCCATTGCCGCCTAGAATTTGCGCTGCAAATTTAACCCAAGCGCCAGCTTTTAGTGGAGCATTTTTTACGCCAGCTGCAAGAGAAATTTTACCCTCTTCATCTGTTTGGATCAGCAAAATAGCAGCCTTTTCGTGCTCGTTTTTAAACTCATCTATCAAAGTTTTTATGTCGCCACCATCGATGTGTGCCACACAAAGCTTGGTATCATTTACATTTATAAAGGCTAGCTCCCCAGAGCTTTTAGCGTTTTTTAACTTATCTTTTAGTGCTTTTATCTCGCCTTTTAGCTTTTTAACGGCATTTAGTGGTTCTGTGCTTTTTAGCTCATCTTTTAGCTCTTCAAGCTCAGCCCTAAATGACCTTGCTAAATTTAGTGCAGCTCTTGAGCAAACAGCCTCTATACGCCTAACGCCAGCGCTTACGCCACTCTCTTTTGTGATGAAAAACGATCCGATCTCATCTATATTTTTTACGTGTGTGCCGCCGCAAAGCTCTTTGCTGACATCGCCAAAGCTCACAACTCTTACTTTGTCGGCATATTTTTCGTTAAATAGTGCGATCGCTCCGCTTTTTTTAGCCTCTTCAAGCTCCATAACCTGCGTTTTTGCATTTGCACCGTCTAAGATCCACTCATTTACAAGGTTTTCGACCTTTGAAATTTCTTCACTAGTGAGCGCCTTTGGATGAGAGAAGTCAAACCTTAGCCTATCTGCCTCGACGTTTGAGCCAGCTTGAGCGATGTGTGTGCCAAGCACGCTTCTAAGGGCTGCGTGAAGCAAGTGTGTAGCACTGTGATGTCGCGCGATCTCTGCCCTGTCGCTGCCCACTTCAAGCTCTACTTCGTCGCCAACTTTTAGTGCCGCGCTAGTTTTTACTAAAGATAAATTTAGCCCATGAAATTTCTCAGTATCAAGCACATTTGCTTTGCCTACTATCTTACCACTATCGCCGCACTGACCGCCACTTTGAGCGTAAAATGGAGTGACGTCAAACATCACCCAGCCCTCTTTGCCAGCGTCTAAGCTATCAACGTTTTTAAATTCTTCATCAAGCAAGGCTAAAATTTTACTTTTACTCTTAAGCTCTTCGTAGCCTATAAATTTATTCTCGCCAAATTTCTCAAGTAGCTCTTTAAAATCGCCCTTCGCGCTCTTGTCGCCACTGCCTTTCCAAGCAGCTTTTGCACGTGCTTTTTGCTCGCTCATAAGCTCATCAAACCTTGCCTCATCGACTTTTAAGCCCTTTTCTCTAAGCATATCAGCTGTTAGATCAAGTGGGAAGCCAAATGTGTCATAGAGCTTAAACGCAGCCTCTCCGCTAAAAATTTCTTTTGTATTTTTAAGCTCACTCTCAAATAGTTCCAAACCACTAGCGATAGTTGCTAAAAATCTCTCTTCTTCAAGCTTGATCTGCTCTTTTACAGCCGCTTTTTTATCGTTTAGATAGGTGTAGTGTCCGCCCATAAGCTCGCAAACTTTATCGACAAGTTTATACATAAATGGCTCTTTTATGCCTAGTAAATATCCATGGCGGATCGCACGGCGTAAGATGCGGCGAAGCACGTAGCCACGGCCTTCTTTATCAAATGTCGTGCCCTGAGCTAGCAAAAATGTGACTGAGCGGATGTGGTCGCTTATGACGCGGTAGCTAGCGCCACTTTCATAGACGTATGGCTTGCCGCAAAGCTTTGCTACTTCGTTTATGAGCGGCATAAAAAGTGTGCTGTCGTAGTTGCTAAATTTGCCTTGCAAGATAGCAGTAACGCGCTCAAGTCCCATACCTGTATCGATGCTTGGCTTTGGTAGTGGGCTTAGCTTGCCGTCCGCACTTCTTTCATACTGCATGAAAACAAGGTTCCAGATCTCTAAAAATCTATCTCCATCGCCACCCATGTAATCTTCAGGCGTGTTAAAGTGCTCAGCGCCTTGATCGTAAAAAATTTCACTGCAAGGGCCGCATGGTCCAGTATCGCCCATCTGCCAGAAGTTATCGTGGTCGCCAAAGCGATAAATCCTATCTTTTGCGATGTGAGTACTCCAAATTTCAAACGCCTCATCGTCGCTTTCATGAACGGTTACATAAAGCTTATCTTTTGGTAGTTTTAGCACCTCTGTGACAAATTCCCAAGCGTAAGAGATCGCCTCTTTTTTGAAATATTCTCCAAAGCTAAAGTTGCCAAGCATCTCAAAAAATGTGTGGTGGCGCGCTGTGTAGCCGACGTTATCAAGGTCGTTGTGCTTGCCTCCAGCTCTTATGCAGGTCTGACAGCTAGTGCGGATAGGTGGTGTTGGGCGTGGCACTTCGCCTGTGAAAATGCTCTTAAATGGCACCATGCCAGCATTTGTAAAAAGTAGTGTTGCATCGTTTGGCACGAGTGGTGCAGAAGCTACTACTTCGTGACCTTTTGATTTAAAAAAATCAAGATATGCCTTTCTTATATCTAAATTTTGCATTTTTATCCTCGTTAATTTTAAAATTTTGCTTGATTTTAGCCAAAATTCGTTTGCGAAATTCTAAAAAGAGAAAAAATAGTGATATTTTGAAAACTATCTCTTGTTTTATCTATTTAAAAGCGATTTGTAAATAAAATAATTAAAAATTTCTAAAGTTTTAAAGGGTGAATGTGAAGCTAAAAATCGGCATTATCGGCTATTGCAGCACAGGTAAAAAACATTATTTAGAGCTTAGACGCTCAAACGAGTTTGAAATTTGTGGCATTTTTGACAAAGACAATGTTGATGAGTTTTGCAGAGCTGATTTTTATACTGATTTTAAAGAATTTATAGAGGTTGCCCAGCCTCAAGCAGTCGTGCTTTGCTCGCCAAGAGAGGAGATGGTGGAGGCATTTTGCCAGTGTGCAAAATATTGTCAAAATATCCTCATTTCACGTCCAGTTTTTAAAAGTATCGCAGATCTTAAAGAGATAAAATATGCCGCTAAAACAAACAAAACTAGGGTTTGCACAGGAATTTCAGAGCGTTTTAATCCAACTATCTTGTCACTTAAAAAAGCACTTTTAAAAGAAGAGGAAATTTATAGCATCTCTATCGCTCATTTTAAGCCACTTTGCGATGGAAATATCATAAATGAGCTCTCAGTTTCTGACATCGACCTAGCAAAAAATATCATAAATTCTGAAGTCAGCGACTTTTACTACACTCAAACAAACAAGACAAATGCCAAAAGTGCCGATAACGCGGCGATAAGCTTTAAGAGTAAAAATCAAATTCTAGTGCATATCACTGACTCATTTTGTGGCTCACTAGAGCGCTTTAAGATAGAGGTAAATGCGAAAAATGGCGTCTATTTTGGCGATCTTATCGATCACAAACTTCATCAAGTGAGCGAAAATGGACAGATGAATTTGAAGATAGATACAAATAATAGCGAACTAAAAGCGCAATACGAGGCCTTTTACGATCTTTGCCAAAGTGGCGAGAGCAGCGAACTTTCAAACATCGATGATGCCATAAAAATAAGAGAACTATTTTGATGAAAAAAGCTCTTTTGCTTTTAAATATGGGCGGCGCAAACAGCCTAGATGATGTCGAAATTTTCTTAACAAATATGTTTAATGACCCGTACATTTTGGGTATAAAAAATAAATTTTTAAGAAAATTTGTAGCTTTCATGATCACAAAAGGCAGGCTAAAAACTGCGAAGCACAACTATGAGCAAATAGGTGGAAAGTCGCCACTTTGCGAGCTTACAGCTAAGCTTTGTGAGAAAATTTCAAGCTTGCAAAGCGAATTTGACGCGGTTGATTTTGCGATGAACTACACTTCGCCGTTTGTAAAAGATGTGCTTAAAAAGTATGAAAAATTTGATGAGATAGTGCTTTTGCCACTCTATCCTCACCACTCACAAACTACGATAACTTCGAGCTTAGCTGATTTTAAAAAGACAAAAGAGGAGCTTAATCTAAAAGCTAAAATTTCACTTTGTGAGCCATTTTATGATGATGACGCTTACAATAAGATCATTATCTCTCATATCCAGGGAGCGGTAAAAGATACCGATATAAGCGATGTTAGCCTCATCTTTTCAGCTCACTCTTTGCCTCGCAAGATCATAGAAAAGGGCGATATCTACGAAAAACACATAAACGAACATGTGCAAATTTTAGGCAAAATGCTAAAAGAGCAGGGGCTAAATTTTAAAGATGTGAGCCTTGCTTATCAGTCACGTCTTGGTCCAGTTAAATGGCTAGAGCCATCACTAAACGAGGCTTTGGCAAAGTGCGAAAATAAAAAAGCGCTTATCTATCCGCTTTCTTTTTGTATAGACAACTCTGAGACCATTTTTGAGCTAGTTATCGAGTATGCTAAGCTCGCAAAAGAGCTAAATTTTAGCTTTTACAAAGTGGTAGAGTGTCCAAATTTTAGTGATGAATTTGCTAGTTTTATCCTAGAAAAGTCAAAAAACGCTAGAGAATTTAGCCTTTAGGAATAAATCTTGCTTATAAAAAGCATCTCAAATTTAAAAGGAGATGTATGAAGGTTCAAAATAACGATATTATCGATTATTTGTTGCAGTCAGGCTCAAGTAAAGCTAAAGATAAAAAAAATAGTTTTGATGAAATTTTAAGTCTAACGCTTGATAAGATCACAAGCGAGGCAAAGGTTTCAGACAAACTTGAGCAGTTTAAGAAAAGGCTTACAGAAATTGGCGCTGCTGGCTTTATAAATGAGCTAAATTCAAACAAGATAGAAGAGAAAATAGCTCAGAAAAAAGAGGAGCTAACCGAGCTTTTAAGCATAAATGATCCGACCAAAACGCAGGATCAAAAAAATGAGTTGCTTAAAATAATGGATAAAATTTTAAGTGACTACCGCAAAGAGCTAAACATGGCACTTACTAGCCAAACACTGCTTGAGAAGCAAAATAGCCTTGGCAAAAATACAAATAATTCTGTAAATTTAAGCTCTGTCTTAAATGAACTTGGACTTGCATAAATTCTGGATTTAGGCCGTTTGCCTAGATCCAATTTTCTACTTTAAACTCTAAATTTGAAATTTAATATTTATATCTTAGAAGTTAAATTTAATCTAATGCTGGTTTTTGCTTTGCTTTGTCGTTTTTGAGCTTATCTTTTTTAGCTTCAAACTCAGCTATGACATTAGGATCTGGGAATAAATAGCCATCTTCAACCATTAGATCAACGGCCTTTTTAAATGTCGGCAACGCACTTTGCGCACCAAAGTAGTAGTAAGGTTTTTTAGGGTCTCTTGCTAAAACGCCTATGGTGTAGCTGTTGCCTCTTGTGTCGTTTACGAAGCCAAAAAACGAGCCGTTATAGGTGTTGCTATATCCGCCTTTGCCAGAAGCGATGTGTGCGGTGCCAGTTTTACCGCCTATCTCAAGACCTGGTGTAAATGCCTTTAAGCCAGTACCTTTTTCAACTGTTTTTATCAAAATTCTCTTCATTATCTTTGCGGTCTCTTGCGAGATGACCTGTGCTGGCTCTGCTTTTGGCAGATCGTAGCGCTTGCCGTTTCGCTCCAAATATGCCACCATGTGCGGCGTCACCTCGATGCCTTTGTTGTTAAAGGTGTTATAAGCTTTTAAAAGCTGCATAAATGTCGCTTGAAGGCCGTATCCGTAGCTAACTGTCGCTTTATAGGTTGATGAGTTTAGTTTAGTAACCGTTGGCATCATACCTACTTGCTCGTATGGCAGATCGATGCCGGTCTTTCTTGAAAAGCCAAAATTTAAAAGCCCTTGATAAATTTGAGGACCATTTAGGCGTTCTACTAGCTGGATCATGCCGATGTTTGAGCTGTGCACGATGATGTCTTCAGCGCTCATAAAAGGCTCTGGGTGGGTATCTTTGATGATCCTTTTGCCTAGCTGATAGCGACCGTTGTATGTATTTACTAGCTCAAAAGGATTTACCTTTTTTTCTTGAAGCAGTATGGAGAAGATAAATGGCTTAAAAACCGATCCAACCTCGTATGCATACTCGCTTGCGCTCGAATTTAGCGCGCTGTAATCTTGCTTTCTTATATTTGAGGGATCGTATCTTGAACTAGAAGCTAGGGCTAAAATTTCACCATTTTTGCTATTCATTATGCAGATGATTAGCTCTTTTGCGTCTAGAAATTCACGCTTCTCATCTAAAATTTGCTCTAACTTGGTTTGAAATTTAAGCGGTACAGAAAGCACTGCGTTGTAGCCATCAACCCTTGTTGCTAAATTTGAATCGCTGGTTAAGATTATATTGTTGCCGATATCGCGTGGGCCAAGGATTTTGGCGTTTTGTATCGGGGCTAGGTAGTCCTCGTAGTATCTCTCAAGTCCTTTTACACCTTTACTTTTGGTAAGTGCGTCGCTCTCTGTTTTGCTCACGTAGCCTATAGCTGGTGTTAGGGCGTCTTTTGACATAAATTTACGGTTTTGACCGCTCTCCATCACGCGCATGCCTTGAAATGAGGCAAGCCCAGTCTTTGGATCAAGGTACGAGATCAAAATGCCCTTACGGTTTAGCTTTCTAGAGAGCTCTTGAAGGTAGGTAGCGCCCTTTGCGTCGATGCTGTAAGAGAGCGTGACAAGGCCTTTTGTGCCGTTTATGATCTTTCTTACTTTGTTTGGATCATCGCCGCTGTAAAGCGAGTAGAGCTTGATAAACATCTCTTTTTTGTTTGGGTCGATATTTCTGGTGTCAAGCATTACTTTGTAGAGTTTTTGGCTTGATGAGATGCTAAAGCCGTCTTTTGTGACGATATTGCCGCGGATTGCGGTATTTACGTCGCTTGTTTGAAGCTTAGGAAGCTTTCGCTCGATGCTTGCTCTATAAAATATAACGAGCACAAAGATTGAAATTCCAAAAGTAATTAATAAAAAAAGTATGGTTATTTTTGATTTTCTGGAATTCATTCAATGGCTTAAATTTGCGTTCTTGAAATTTCTTTGTATGCGCTTAGCGCTTTGTTGCGAATCTCTAGCATAAGCTTCATGCTAGTCTCCGCCTTGCCTATGGCGATAGCTGCTTGGTGCAAGTCTTTTACCTCGCCAGTTGCAAGGTCTGCTATGGCTTTATCAGCGTTTATTTGAACCTTGTTTAGCTCTTTTAAAGAGTCGTTTAGCGCGTTTTCAAAGCCGCCTTCTTCGCCTGCTTTTGCTATTTTGTTTGAATTTTCGTTTTTGTTTAACTTATCTAAATTTATGCTATTGATCATTATGCTTGTCCTGAAATAAGTGATATCGCACTTTGTGCTATTGTTTTTGCGTTTTGAAATGACGCTACATTTGCCTGATAGGCCCTTGTCGCCTCAAGCAAGTCAGCCATCTCGATGACTGGATTTATATTTGGAAATGCGACGTAGCCATTTGCATTTGCGTCTGGGTGGCTTGGGTCGTATTTTAGCTGAAAGTCCTTGTCATCACGCACCACTTTATCTACGATCACGCTAGTTAGTGCAGGGTGAGCGTTTTTGGGTGAGCTTGGATCGTCTAGTGGATTTTCATAATCAAGCAGACTTTGTGAGTTTTTAAGTTGATCGTTTAAAATTTTATCAAAGTTCATCTCTTTAAAGATGACCTCTTGTCTTCTGTAAGGACCGCCCTCAGCCGTTCTTGTGGTTTGAGCGTTTGCAATGTTTGAGCTGATGACGTTCATTCTGAAGCGTTGCGCGCTTAGTCCGTATCCACTAATATCAAAATCATTTAAGTATGACATCATCTCTCCTAGTTCTTAGCACTTGCGTCTATTACGCTTTTAAAGATATTGCCCTGAGCCTTGTAGGCGCTATCAAGGGCGTTTATCATAACTGTGTTTTTGCCCATTTCTGTTGTCTCAACATCAAGATCGACTGTGTTTGCGTCGTTTCTAGCCATGTGGCCATCGCGCAAGAAAATTTGAGCTGTGTCGCTTTTTGGGAAATCAACCGCAGCCATGTGCGCTTCGTTTGTTTTAGCTAAATTTAGTTTTTTGCTCTCTGAAACGTTATAAATTTCATTTGCTTTTTCTCTTAAAACATCTTCAAATCTTACATCTCTAGCCTTGTAAAATGGTGTATCAACATTTGCAAGGTTGCCAGAAATGAGCTTTTGGCGTAGTTCTCTGCCTGCAAGGGCTGATTCGACAAGGGGGCTAGATTTTGATCTATCTAAAACAAACATTTAAAATCCTTATAAATTTTCACATTTTTATAAGCAAATGATGTTCCAAATATAAGGTAAATTTATTTTGTTTCATAAATTTTTGCCAAATCTTCTTTCATTTTTGTGACTTTTATGCCGCCAAGATAGTATTTTACTCCGTATTGTCCGCTATCTACGTCTGTTAAAATTTGATATTCGCCATTTTTTATCACCACCTTAAAAGGTAGTGCGATCTCATGTTTGTATTCAATATCTCTTACGATCTGCTCGGCAAGTCTGTCATTTATCTTTTGGTCGTTTGTTATGAAGTAGTAGGCATTAAATTTTTGCATAAATTCATGCAAAACATACTCATTTGTGACATTTTCAAAGTGAGTTAGTCCGATTAGTGTAAATTTATCTTTGTTTTCAAGCTGATATTTTGTAAGCTCAGCTGCCTCTTTTTGGCAAGGCGGGCAAAATGTGCCAAAAATGTCGATCATTAAAACCTTATTTTCATCATTTTTGATATCAAAACCGCCATTTTTACGCACCAAAGTAAGCTCCTTGCCGCTTACATCTACGAGCTTAACCTCTTCATTTGGGCTAAATTCTTTAAAATTTACGCTGCTGCTCTCATCATCGCCGCAACCAAAAAAAGCAAATAAAGCGATTATTAAAACAAGTAAATTCTTCATCTTATCCCTTAAACATATCTTTTTATGGCAGCTCTTGCCTCTTTGTCTGCCTCGCGTCTTTTTAAAGTCTCGCGCTTGTCGTGTAAATTTTTACCTTTTGCAAGGGCTAGCCTTGCTTTTACGATGTTTTTATCGCTTAGATAAAGTGCCAAAACAACCAAAGTAAGACTATCTTGTGATACTTGACCGAAAATTTTATCGATCTGCTTTCTATGCATCAAAAGTTTTCTGGCTGCTCGTTCATTTGGACGAAATGCGCTGTGTGTAGTCTCAAGATAGCTGATATGGGCATTTAGTAAGAAAAGCTCACCCTTTATGACGCGCACAAAGCTATCTTTTAAATTTGCTCTGCCAGCCCTTAGAGCCTTGACCTCGCTGCCTTTTAGCACGATGCCGGCTTCAAAGGTCTCAAGTATGCTAAAGTCGTGCAAAGCTTTCTTGTTTTTTGCTAGATCTTTTATCAAAATTTTACCTTTTATTTTACGCTAAATACGCTACTGCCGCTGCCGCTTAGAAATTTATCCCTAAACTCATTCATCTGTGGATAGAGCTTAAAGCATGGGGCAAAAAGATCGTTTAGCTCCTCGTTTTTATAAATTTCAAGTAGCTCTGCGCTTTTTAAATTTTGCATCTTTTTTGCAGCATTAACGTCTATGTATTGTAAGAAATTGCTTCTAAATTCTTGATAAACCATCGGTGTAGAGCAAAAAACATTTGGCGTGAAGATATTTAAATTTGGCACTTCATCGTCAAATTCTTCTATGATCTCGCCTATGCCGCTTACATTTGCTGCCCTATATCCGCTTACAAAAAAGGCCACGTCAGCGCCGATTTTAGAGGCTATTTGCATCAAATTTTCGCGTTTTATATTTAAATTTAGCTCGTCATTTACCATAAGTAAAAAAGTGGCAGCGTTTGAACTGCCTCCTCCTAGACCAGCACCTATTGGGATTTGTTTGTTGATGATGATTTTGTGAGAGCTAAAAAACTCATCTAGCTCATTTGAAAAGCCAGCTTTTTTTAGCTCGTCTATCGCTTTTTGAATGATGTTATCTTTTATATCTTTGTTGTCGCATTCGATAGCAAAAGAATTTGACTTTTTAAAATAAATTTCATCAAAAAGCTGCTCGCAAAGAACAAAACGTGACAAAATTTCGTGGTAGTTGCCTCTGGTGCCAACTACCTTCAAAAATACGTTGATCTTTGCAAAGCTTTTCATTTCTCGATTTTTTTCGCAAGCTCGTGGATATCGGCTTCGCTTGCTTTTTTAGTGGCGTGGATATTTTCGTTTTTAATATCGTTTGCCAGCTCGCTTCTTAGTATCATTGTGTTGCGCGGGGCCTCGATACCAAGTTTAACGGTGCTTTTTGAGATACTTACTACGACGACTTTTATGTCGTTACCTAGTAAAATTTCTTCGTTTTCTTTTCTTGCTAAGATTAACATTTTTCTACCTTGTTTAAAGTGTAATTTATAGTATCATCCATGATTTGGATTACGCTCATAAATTTATCATAATTTAGCAAATAAATTCCTTGTATTTGTGTTTCAAAATCGTTAATTTTTAATTTCTTGCCGTCAAGTATGTTGTTAATATCCCCAAAATACGTATTTTGCTTAATATTTAAAAAATTGCAAATATTTAAAAATTTTTCATTTTCATAGCGAAATTTACCCTCGCTTACCCTCTTTAATGAGCTTAAAGTTACATTATAACCAACTTTTTGCCCAAAAATTTCTGCATAAGAGCGGATGTAACTCCCCTCACTTACGCTTAAACGAAGTGTCAAAAAAGGGTGTGAGTAGTTTAAAATTTGGCTTTCATAAATTTCCATAGTTTCTGGCTTTAGCTCAAATTCTTCGCCGCTTCTTGCTAGCTTGTAAGCTCTTGTGCCATTTACATGTTTGGCGCTAAATTTTGGCGGGATATAGCTTATCTTGCCTATTAGCTCGCCTCTAATGGCTTCAAGTTTTTCTAAACTTAGCTCTTTTACATTTAAAATTTCAGTGATATTTTCATTATCCATGCTTGGACTGCTCGCCCCAAGCCAGATCGTCGCCTCATAGACCTTTGGGCTTTTGTCTAAAAATCTAAAAAATTTCGTATACGAGCCAAAAGCGACTATCAAACAGCCACTCGCAAATGGATCAAGCGTGCCAGAAAATCCAGCCTTTTTAACGCCGTATTTTCTCTTTAGTCGTCCTAAAAAGTGGTTTGAGCTCATGCCAGCAGGCTTGTTTGCCACGAAAATGGCGTTCATACGGCCTTTTCCACGAAGCTTGACATTATCTCTCTTACATTGCCACCAAAATTTATAGTCAGTTTAAACTCTTTTTTGATCTTGCTAACCGCGCTTACCCTGCCGATACCAAAAATTTTATGTTTAACAAGGTCGCCTTTTTTAAATTCATTGCTCTGTTCGATAACTAGCGAGCCATGCGTTATACCACTCTCGCTTAAAAATCTACTCTTATTTAGCCTTGTGCGCTGACCTTTGTAAAAGCGTGAATTTGCAAAGCTTAGACTAAGTGTCCTTTTGGCTCTTGTTATCGCCACGTAAGCGAGCCTGCGCTCCTCTTCGATGTCGCTACCGTCGCCAATGAGCGGGAAAAATCCCTCTTCAAGACCGATCACAAAAAGGTGCTCAAACTCAAGTCCCTTGCTCGCATGCACGCTCATGATACTAATAGCCTCGTCGCTAATGCCGTCTTGCTCGCTTGTTAGTGTGATCTCGTTTAAAAACTCCTCCAGATCAAAGCTTGGATTTTGCTTGATCTGATCTTTTAAAACAGCGTAAAACTCGTCGATGTTCGCCGCTCTTTCAGTGCCATCTGGCAAGCTCTCGTAGTATTTTTTGACGCCAAATTTTGCTTCAAATTTATCTATGAGGTCAAAAACCGAGCCGCTTTCTTGAAGCTCTTTAAGGTTGTTTGCAAACTCAAGAAGGGCTGATTTTACCTTTTTACTAAAGGCTTCATCGTTATCAGAGATGTTTGAGATCGCCTCAAAAATAGAAATTTTTCCCTCAAAGGCCATTTTCTCAAGTTTATCAAGGCTCACCTTGCCTAGTCCTCGCTTTGGGCGATTTATTATGCGTCTTATTGAAAAGTCATCGTTTGGATTGTTTATCAGTCTTAGGTAGCTTATGATATCTTTGATCTCGGCTCTTTCGTAAAATTTAACTCCACCAACCATTTTATAGGCGATCTGTTCTTTGTTTAGCCCATCTTCAAGCGAGCGAGAGAGTGCGTTTATGCGGTATAAGATCGCGATATCTTTGGCCTGCACGCCTTTGCTTAAAAGCTCTTTTATATTTTTTGCGATCTTGCCAGCCTCTAAATTTTCATCAAAGCTCTCTATCAAATTTACAGCTTCGCCTTCGCCTTTTGTGCCCACAAGCTTCTTGCCAAGGCGGTTGCGGTTGTGATCTATTAGCTCGTTTGCAGCCTTTAGTATCGCCTCGCTAGAGCGGTAGTTATGTTCAAGTCTGATAATCTTTACGTTGCTAAACTGGTCTTTGAAATTTAAGATATTATCGATCTTCGCACCGCGCCAGCCATAAATACTCTGGTCATCATCGCCCACCACGCAGATGTTTTCGTGGCATAGACAGAGTTTTTTTAGCAGTTTATACTGAAGATCGTTCGTGTCTTGATACTCATCGACCATTATGTATTTGTAGCGGTTTGAGATATCTTTGGCTAGCTCTTCGTTTTCGTCTAAAATTTTATATGTAAGACCTAGCAAGTCATCAAAATCAACGAGGTTGTTTGCCTTTAAATAGTCCTCGTATTTTTCATAAATTTGCGCTGCTTGCTTGTAAAAGTTGTCTTTGCTCTTGTCAAAAGAGGAGAAATTTGCGTTTTTATAGACCTCTTCTACGCTTAAAAGCGAGTTTTTATAGTTTGAAATTTCACTTGAGAGTATCGCCGTGGCGACCGGACTTTCAAAGCTTTTGATGATGCGCTTTTTATCGTCTGTGTCGATGATGACGAAGTTGTTTTTTCTGCCAAGTTTTTCTATGTAGAGCTTTAAAAATAAAAGTCCAAATTTGTGAAATGTGCAAAGTAGCGGCGAGTAGTTTTTGCCGCTTTGACTCAGCATCGCCATGGCTCTGCTGCGCATCTCGTTGGCGGCTTTGTTTGTAAAAGTAAGAGTTAGCGTGTTTGCCGCGTCTATGCCGACCTCGCCGATGAGATAGGCAAGTCTAGTCGTGATCGTCTTTGTCTTACCACTGCCAGCACCTGCTAGTATGAGCATCGCACCGTCTATGTGGGTGGCTGCTTCGCGCTGGGCTTCGTTTAAATTTGATAGTAAATTTTCCATTTTTCGCTTTTTAAATTTTCTTTTGATTTTAGCCAAAAATGCTTAAAATTACTATTTTTTCTTAAATATATCTTTATTTTTTGGGTTTTGCAAAAAGACTGAGGCTGATTTTTTAGCGTGATCGACTTGCTTCTCTTTTGGCTTGTAGATAGAGAAATTTACAAGGATCGGGCTATTTTCAACCAAAATTTGAACCACCGCTCCAAGTGGAAATGATACCACTGAGGCGAAATTTTCACTACCAAAGCCAGCCTCAAAGCTAAGCTCATCTTGCGTTAGCATGGTACTCTCAAGCGTGTAGCCACCAAGTGAGAACATAATGACTGGCATGCTAAAGCTGCCACTTATCTCATCTGGTAAGCTAGGCTCAAAGCTAACTAGCGGTAAATTTGCCATAACTGAGAAATTTAGCCCCTTTTCAAGCAAAAAATCAATGCACTCGTAGACGTGCATTTTCATCAAAAGTGCAAATTTCTCATCGTCTAAAATTTCGTCTAACATTTTATTCCTTTTGAAATTTCTAAAAACTCATCTACTAGCTTTTTAACCTCGTTTATGCCGATCTGCCAGAAATTTTTATCATCTATGTCAAAGCCAAATTTACCAACAAGCTCCCTTGGGCTAAGGCTCCCACCAAGGCTCAAAAACTCGGTGTAAATTTCGACAAAATTTTTGCATTTACCGCTTTTGTAAAGCCCAAAAAGTGCAAGCACAAGAAGCTGCGCGTAAGAGTAAGCGTAGCAGTAAAATGGCGTGTGGATGAAGTGCGGGATGTAGCTCCACCAAATTTTATAATAGTCATTTAGCGTGACGCTTTTGCCAAACATCTTTTTGCTCTCTTTTAGCCAAATTTTATTTAGCTCATCTAGGCTGATCTCGCCATCGTGTGCGTGCACGGCGCGCTCGAAGGTGGTGAAATTTATCTGGCGGTAAAGCGTGGCAAATATATCCTCGATCTTGCCAGCGAGCAGTGAAATTTTCTCTTTTTTGCTAAGGCCGTCTTTTATGTGGTCAAAAACTAGCATCTCGCAAAAGACTGAAGCCGTCTCAGCCGTGGTTAGCGGAGTGTCTGAGTTTAGGTAGCTTACACTATAAGAGAGCTTTTGATGCACGGCGTGGCCAAGCTCGTGGGCAAGCGTAAAAAGGTCTCTTCGCTGGTTTGTGTGATTTAGCAAAACATAAGGGTGCGTGTCGCTTGATCCAGAGTGAGAAAACGCACCACCTCGCTTGTTTGGCTCTGGATAAACGTCGATCCAGCCGTCACTAAAGGCACTTTTGGCGATCTTGCCAAATTCGCTTGAGAAATTTGAAAACGCCTTTAAAACTATCTTTTTGCACTCATCAAATTTATACTCGCCTTCGCTGCTAAGAGGCGCGTATCTATCGTAGTCATAAAGCTTTTTAAGGCCTAAAATTTCTCTTTTGCGCTCGTAAAATTTAGCAACTAGGTCAAAATTTTTCTCAGTCACAGCGATTAGCGAATCAACGCTTTTTTTACTGATTTGATTTTCAAGGTGTCTTGGCTCTTCAGGAAGCTTGAAATTTCGCAGCTCGCAGCTCGTTTTTAGATCAGTTTTTATCATATTATATATGTAACCAAGGAGGTGCTGGTGCTTGCTAAGCTCGTTTGAAAGGCTTTTAGCGGCTAGTTTTCGCACACTTTGGTCGTTCTCATGAAGCTTAGCTAAAATCTCTTCTTCATTTAAAAGCTCGCCTTTAAATTTAAACCTCATCTTGCTCATGCTCTCATCAAAAAGCCTTGAAAAGCCCTCAGCCCCGGTGCTTGCCGTGCGAAGTAGCACTCTTTCTTCTGCAACGCTTAGTTGGTGCGGTTTTGCTTTGGCGAGGTTACTTAGATAGTAGCCATATTTTTTAGAGCTTTTTATGATCTCTTCTTGCTTTTTAGGGCTAAACTCATTAAATTTGATCTCAAAAAATATCAAATTTTCATTTGCTTTTGTCGCTATCTCATCGATCTTTGCGTAAAATGCGCCCTTGCTTGTATCTTTGGCAAAATTTAAAAAAGCGTAAGTCATTACCTTTGAAATTTTAGCTATCAAGTTTTCATATTCGCAAAATGCTTTTAAAAACTCGTCTGTTTTTAAATTTTCGTAAATTTCAAGGTATTTATCTTTAAATTTCTCGCACTCTTTTTGTAAATTTAGTGCGTTTTGCTCGCACTCTTTTTCGTTTGCAAAAAGTGCTTTTAGATCCCAAATTTGCATATTTATCCTTTAAATTTTTGGGATATTTTACAAAAAAATGGATAAAAGTAAAATTTCAGCCAAAATTTAGCTGAAATTTTACTGAGGATTATTCTGAAGTCTTTGAGGCTACGGCTGTAAAAAGCACGTCTGATGAGCTATTTAGCGCAGTTTCAACTGAGTCTTGGATGACGCCTATCGTAAAGCCAACTGTGACAAATTGCATAGCGATGTCATTGCCGATGCCAAAAAGTCCGCACGCTAATGGCACTAGAAGAAGCGATCCTCCAGCCACGCCAGATGCGCCGCACGCACCAAGAGCTGAGATAAAGCAAAGAAGAAGCGCATCGCCAAATGTAACTGTGATAGATGGGATAGAATTTACCGCAGTAAGCGCTAGGATGCTAATAGTAACTGCCGCGCCGCCCATGTTTATGGTGGCTCCTAGTGGGATAGAGATCGAGTAGAGCTCCTCTTTTAGTCCAAGCTTTTTGCAAAGCGCCATATTTACTGGGATGTTTGCAGCTGAACTTCTTGTAAAAAACGCTGAGATCGCGCTCTCTTTTAAGCAGATCATCACAAGTGGATAAGGATTTTTCCTAGTTAGTGCAAAAACCATCGCTGGATAGACGATAAATGCCACTACAAGCATCGCTCCAACAAGAACTAAGATCAGTTTTAGATATCCTGCAAGCGCCTCAAATCCAGTGTCATGAATACTGATAGCAACCATACCAAATATGCCAAATGGAGCAAGCCTAATGATAAATTTAACGATATGAGTTACGCCGTCGCTTATATCTTTAAATACTTTTTTGGTCTCAGGTGTGGCATATCTCATAGCGATACCACCACCTATCGCCCATGTGATGATGCCTATATAGTTGCCATTTGCTAGGGCGGTTATAGGATTTTCGACCATTTTATAGATAAGGTCTTTTAGCACGTTTGTGATGCCTTGAGGTGCTGACATATCAGCGCTTTGCAGACCTTTTAGCGGTATCTCGATAGGAAATAAAAAGCTTGCAATTACTGCCACAACAGCTGCTAAAAAGGTGCCAACAAGGTAGAGTGTGATGATCTTTTGCATGCCTTTTGTATGACCAAAATCTTTTAAAATGATAGAGGTTGCAACTAAAACAAATACAAGAATAGGTGCGATCGCTTTTAGAGCGCCTTTAAATAAATCTCCTAAAACTGAGGCTGAAGCAGCTATAGAATCAGCCGAACTAGCCTTTTCTTTGGCCTCATCAAGCTGTTTTGCTTCATCTTGGCTAAGACGAGTTTTTATGACCTCATCTGCGCTTAAGCCACTCTCTTTTTGGATGGTTTGAATTTTAGCTGAGATTTGGTTGTAAGGGGCTGCCTGATAGTGTGTGTAAAAGCCAACTAGGGCACCTAGGACGATACCAACTAAAATTTGAACGATCAAATTTCCGTCGGCGTATCTTCTTGCAATGTTTTTAAACATATTCATTTGACACCTTAATAAATTAGTTTTTTGTTGATTCTAGCTAAATGATTTTTAAATATAAAGAAATTTAAAAAGATTAATTGGCTTTTTATATAGATTTGTTACAATTGCACGAAAATTTAACCAAGGAAAAGGACTAAAATGTATCTATTTACTTCTGAAGTTGTAAGTCCAGGTCATCCAGACAAATGCGCTGATATCATCGCTGATAGCATTGTTGATACTATTTTAACGCAAGATCCAAATGGACGCGTCGCAAGCGAAGTTTTTGTAGCTGGAAAAAACATAGTAATAGGTGGAGAGATAAACTCAAAGGTAAAACTCTCTTATAAAGACTACGAAAAGATCGTAAAAGATGCTCTTGCGCATATTGGATATGACGGAAAGAGCAACTTTACAAAAGAGCAGTGCTTGCACCCAGATGATATCGAGGTCAAAGTTTGCTTAAATCAACAAAGCCCAGATATAAATCAAGGCGTTGATCAAAGTGATGGTGAGATCGGAGCAGGCGATCAAGGCATTATGTTTGGCTTTGCAAGCTGCGAAGCAAAAGAATTTATGCCAGCAGCTATAACTTATGCAAGAATGCTTTGTGAAAAAGTCTATAAATTTGCCAAAGCAAACCCTGATAAGCTTGGTGTTGATATAAAAACACAAGTTACGATTGATTACGGTAGCAAAGATAACTTTGAAAACTGCAAACCTCAAAGTATCCACACTATCGTCGTCTCTGCACCTTGCGTAGAGAGCATGAAGATAGAAGAGCTTCGCGCTTTAATTCAAAATTTAATAGACGAAACTGGCCTTCCAAAAGAGCTATATAATAAAGAAAAAACTATCATCTATATAAACCCAACAGGCAGATATGTAAATCACAGCTCGCTTCACGATAGCGGCCTAACAGGCAGAAAACTAATTGTTGATAGCTTTGGTGGATATAGCCCAATAGGTGGCGGCGCTCAGTCAAGCAAGGACTACACAAAGGTTGATCGCAGTGGTCTTTACGCAGCGCGCTGGATAGCTAAAAACATAGTCGCTGCTGGCCTTGCTAAAAAATGTATCGTTCAGATAAGCTATGCAATAGGCGTTGCAAAGCCAACTTCAGTTAGTGTTGATACTATGGGAACTCACGCAAACGGCGTAAATGACGATATGCTTTCAAATTTTGTAAGCGAGCATTTTTCTCTAACGCCTCGCTGGATAACAAATAAATTTGGTCTTGATAAACCAAGCAAAGAGACATTTTTATATGCAAAAGTAGCTGCAAAAGGTCAAGTGGGAAATGCAAAATACCCTTGGGAAAAGCTTGATGCGGTTGATACTTTCAAGGCTTTACTAAAAAAATAATCAAAAAAGTGGCTTTATCTAAAAGCCACTTTAAATTTCTTTTAAAACTCATCCCAAAACGCTTTTTTTGGCAAAATGATCTCGCTTTTTGAGCCATTTACACTGTGATAGACCGCTTTATTATACTTTGTAGCAAGGTGTTTTATAAGCACTCTTTGAAGCACAGGTTCGCTACTTGGCACAAACCAGCCGTTGTTTGTGATAGCCACGACCACGTCAAATTCGCCCTTATAAAGCTCCTCTCTTGTTGCCTCGTAGCAGATAGCATTTCTGATTTTAACCCCGTCTATCTCATAGTCGCTAAAATTTTCAGCCTTTTTAAAGTCACTAGCTCCGCCAAAAAATAGCTTATTTACTGCATCTTGCATAAATTTTGGCAGAGGGATTTCTTCTCCAAATGGCACTAAAAATTTCTTATCCATTCGCCTTAGAGTGCCATTTTGAAACAAAAATGCAGAGTTATAAATTTGCTTATTTTCATAAGCAAGTGCGCCAGCTACGATAGTTATCTTCTTTGAAAGCTCTTTTAGCTCATCAACAAGCAGTGGCTCATTTGTCATAAATAATGGAAACGCACTCTCAGGCAGCACGATAAGACGTTTTTGCTCGGCGATAGCGCTATTTATCATGTCTAAATTTTCATTTGTAAATTCCATGCGCAAGCTTTTATCCCAGCGCACCCTTTGAGCGACATTAGTATTTGTTAGCTCCACCTCAAATGGTAGAGTCTTTGCCTCGTTACTTTTAAACTGCAAAGCAGCGATCAGACAGATAAAAGCTAGGATAAATTTTAAAATTTTACCTTTTAAACTCAAAGAAATGGCTGCTAAAAATATAAATATAAGCCCTCTAGTATTTGGCTCAAAAGCGCCTAAAACAAGCGTTGCTTCAAGGTTAAACCAGTTAAAGCCAAATGGGTGCACGTAGCTTATTAAAAATAACAAAACGGCTCTTAATGCCACAAAGCTTGGAAAAGAGGCTATCCAAAACATAAGTCCATAAACAAGGGCTACAAAGAGGATGACAAATGGGATAAGCCAGACTAATTCGTAGTAAATGAAGCTAAAGCCGATCCAGTAAAACCACAAAATCCCAGTGAAAAATCCAGCCGCGAAAAATCCAGCTCTGCTTAAATTTATGATGATGTAAATTCCAGCTAGCGTGAGAAAAGGTGAGATGAAATTTAAAATTTGATTTTCAGCCATAGCTAAAAAAATGAAATTAGAAAGCAAAAAAGCACCGACAAAGGCTTTTATTATAATTTTAGTGCTAAAATGTCCATTTAAAAATCTTACAAATAAGGAAATCCATGCAAAACGCTGATTTTTTAACATCATTACTACCTCTTGTTGTGCTTTTCGCCATATTTTACTTTTTGGTTATCAGACCTCAACAAAAACAACAAAAAGCCCACGCAGCAATGCTTGCAGCTCTTGACAAAGGCGATAAGATAGTAACTAATGGCGGACTTATATGCGAAGTGATTAAAGCCGAAAATGATTTTATCAAAGTTAAACTTAACGATGATGTAATCGTTCGTATAGCACGTGAGTTTGTAGCTAAAAAGATCGAAGATAAATAATGCGTAACGCAAGAGTTACATATAGGCTGATTATATTAATATTAGCCTTGGTTTTTGGTTTTGGCTTTTCGGTGCCATCTTTTTTTCAGACTCAAAGCGGAGCTAAAATTTCGCTAGGACTTGACCTTCAAGGCGGTCTTCATATGCTTCTTGGTGTTGAAACTAACGAAGCCATCCACTCTAAGATCAAGTCAATCGCTGGAAGCATAAATTATTATGCCAAAAAAGAAGATGTGCTCATTGATAAATTTAAGATAAAAGAAGATAGTGTTGATTTTGCACTACTTGATAGTGACGAGGCTCCAAAGGTTGATAAGGCGCTTGCTGAGATAAAAGGGCTTAATATCAAAAAAGATGGTCTAAACTATCATATCACTCTTACAGAGCAAGAGAGGCTTGATACGATCGAGTATGCGATCTCACAAGCTGTTGAGACTATTAGAAACAGGCTTGATCAGTTTGGTCTAGCTGAGCCAACAGTCGCTAGACAAGGCAAAGATAATATCCTAGTCGAGCTTCCTGGCATAAAGACTGAAGAAGACGAGCAAAGAGCGAGAGATCTTATCGCAAAGGCTGCTCACTTGCAGCTTATGGCAGTTGATGACAAAAGACAAGATCAGGCTAATACCATGAGCGAGGCCGAGGCTGAAAGCTATGGCGACGTGATCTTTAAAGATGCTAAAAATGACCGTGTAAAATACGTCGTTAAAAATATCCCTGTACTTGATGGCTCGATGCTAACTGACGCAAAGGTTGCATTTTCTCAGCAAAATAATCTACCGATCATAAATTTCACACTAAATTCAGAAGGTGCTAGAATTTTTGGTGATTTTACTGGTGCAAATGTCGGTAAAAGACTTGCTATCGTGCTTGATGGTAAGGTCTATTCAGCTCCAGTTATAAATGAAAGAATAGGTGGCGGCAGCGGCCAGATCAGCGGTGGCTTTACACTTGATGAGGCTCACGATGTGGCGATCGCACTTAGAAGCGGCGCACTTTTGGCACCTGTTAAGATGCTAGAAAAAAGAAGTGTCGGCCCATCTTTAGGTCAAGAGAGCATCAATCAAAGCATGGTAGCACTTGCTGCTGGATCTATTTTAGTCGTGCTATTTATGCTAGTTTATTATGGAATTTCTGGAGTTTTTGCAAATATCGCGCTAGTTGCGGACGTTGTTATATTAGTTGCTGTCATGGCGCTTTTTGGAGCGACGCTTACTCTGCCAGGCATGGCTGGTATCGTGCTAACTATCGGTATGGCAGTTGATGCAAACGTCATCATAAACGAGCGTATACGTGAGCTCTTGCGTGAAGGCGTGGCGATAAGAACGGCCGTGCAAAAGGGCTATGAGCACGCTATGAGTGCGATCATCGACTCAAACTTAACTACTATTATCACAGTTGCAGTGCTTTATGCTTATGGTACTGGTCCAGTTAAAGGCTTTGCTGTGACAATGGCCATAGGTATCATGGCTTCGATGCTAACGGCCATTTTAGGCACACATGGCATGTTTGATGCAGTCATGGACAAGATAGAAAAAAGCGGAAATACCAGACTTTGGTTTGGTTATAAAAGGAGCTAGGGATGCAAATTTTTACTAAGGCAAAAGTTTATGATTTTATGCGGTTTAGATTTGCTTCATTGGCACTTTCTATATTTTTATTTGTTGGCTCGATCTTTTTGCTTGCAACAAAGGGTTTAAACTACGGCATCGATTTTTCTGGTGGTACGCTTATCCAGCTAAAATACGACACCAAAGCGCCACTTGATAAAATTCGCGACGCTTTTGGCACAAATGAAGTGCTTAAAAACGCTTCTGTTACTGAGTTTGGAAGTGAAGATGAAGCTGTTATTAGATTTTCAGGATCAAGTTCAAATTTAACTGGTGACATCGGCACTGAGATAAAGCAAATTTTAAAAGATACTGGAAATTTTGAAGTAAGACGTGTTGATATTGTTGGTCCAAAGGTTGGTGACGAGCTTAGGCAAAAGGGTCTGATGGCTCTTGGAATTTCACTAATTGGCGTGCTTCTTTATATCACATTTAGATTTGAGTGGAGATTTGCGCTTGCTGCGATCGCAACTGAAATTCACGATATCGTTATAACTGTTGGTGCTATTTCGCTATTTGATATCGATGTAAATTTGGACACACTAGCGGCTGTATTAACGGTGCTTGGCTACTCGCTAAACGATACGATCATCATTTTTGACAGGATAAGAGAAGGCATAAAAGAGAGCAAGAGAACTGATATCGAGGGCGTTATCAATGAGTCAGTCTCAGCCACACTTTCAAGAACTATCCTAACTTCAGCCACTACGATGATGACTGTTGTTGTGTTATTTTTATTTGGTGGAGATATGATACATGGATTTTCATTTATCCTTATCGTTGGTATCGTTATAGGAACGATCAGCTCGATCTACATCTCATCACCATTTCTTATCTGGTTTAAATTTAGCATCGAGCATTTTAGAGCTAGAGAGGCTGAGAAGCAAAGGATCAAAAAAGAGCGTGATAAAGAGCGTGCTATGTTTGAAAAAGGCGTTGTGTAAGGAGGGATAATGAACTGGGGAAAAGTTATCTACATATTTTTTGCGCTGATGAGTCTTACGACTACGGCGGAGTTTTTATATGATAAAAATGAGATCGCCCTTTTTGTGGCAGCTAGTATAAATTTAGTTTCTACGCTACTTAAGATTGGCGTTAAAAATTTACTATCAGCTGAGCTTTTTGCTAGCTCGCTGGTTGCTGATTTGCACCTTATACCAGCTTTTGTTATTTTGCAAGTATCTGAAAATGCGACACTTAGTTACTCATTAGCTATTGGCGCAGTCATTGCAAATATATTTTCACTAGCCTTGGTATTAATAGAATCAAGCAAATCACAAGAAGAATTTTAGGAGAAAAAATGGCTGAGAAGAGAAAATATGAGCCTTTAAAGATAGAAAAAAAATGGCAAGAAATTTGGGATAAAAATGAGGAATTTGAGCCAAAAGACGACTTAAGCTTGCCAAAAAAATACATCTTAAGCATGTTTCCATATCCAAGCGGTCGCATACACATGGGGCATGTGAGAAACTACTCTATCGGCGATGCGCTGGCTAGGTCATATAGAAAAAGCGGCTACAACGTGCTTCATCCTATCGGCTTTGATAGCTTTGGTATGCCAGCTGAAAACGCAGCCATAAAACATAAAATTCACCCTAAAATTTGGACTTATGAAAACATCGACTATATGAAAAAAGAGCTTGCAAGCCTTGGCTTTTCGTTTTCTAAAAAGAGAATTTTGGCTACATCTGACCCGCTTTACACAAAGTGGGAGCAAAGCTTTTTTATAAAGATGTTTGAAAAAGGGCTTGTTTATAGGAAAAATGCCATCGTAAACTGGTGCGAGTATGATCAAACCGTGCTTGCAAACGAGCAAGTAGAGGACGGCAAGTGCTGGAGATGCGGCAATGATGTGGTGCAAAAAGAGCTTCCAGGATATTACTTTAACATCACAAAATACGCTAGCGAGCTACTTGATGACCTAAAGCTTCTTGAGGGCAAATGGCCAAATCAAGTCATCACAATGCAAGAAAACTGGATCGGTAGAAGCTATGGCTTGGAGTTTAAATTTAGCCTTGATGAGGCATCAAAAGAGACTTTGGGTGCTAAATTTGATGGCTTTGAGGTATTTACAACAAGACCTGATACGATTTATGGCGTTAGCTATACAGCCCTTTCACCAGAGCATCCTATCGTAAAAGCACTACTTGAAAATGCTAAATTTGATGAAAGCAAAAAAGCAAAGATAAAAACAATACTTAATCAAAGCCCAAGAGAGCGCCAAGCAAGCGATAAAGATGGAGAATTTTTAGGAATTTACGTCATTCATCCGCTCACAAATGAAAAGATCCCAGTTTGGGTTGCAAATTTCATCCTAGCTGACTACGGCAGTGGCGCTATCATGGCTGTGCCTGCGCACGATCAAAGAGACTTTGAGTTTGCAAGCAAATTTAATCTACCTATAAAACCTGTCGTAAAGCCACTTGAGGGCGAGAGTGAGAGCTCAAAAGCATACTCGGAATACGGAGTTGCTATAAATTCCGAGCTTATAAACGGACTTAGCTCAGAGGATGCCAAAAGCTTTATAATAGAGAAATTTGAAAAAGATGGTCTTGGCAAAAGGATCACAAACTATAAGCTAAGAGATTGGGGAATTTCTCGCCAAAGATACTGGGGTGCGCCGATACCTATTGTGCACTGCAAATGCTGCGGCGTAGTGCCTGAAAAAGAGGAAAATTTACCTATCGCGCTACCTGAAGATGTCAAGATCACAGGCGAGGGTAATCCACTTGATAAACATCCAACTTGGAAATTTACAAAGTGTCCAAAATGCGGTAAAGACGCGATCAGAGAGACTGATACGATGGATACATTCGTAGAGAGTAGCTGGTATTTTGCTAGATTTGCAAGCGATGAGAAGACTTGGGAGCAAAAAGCGCTTGATGAAAAGAGCGTGAATTATTGGATGAATGTAGATCAGTATATCGGCGGTATCGAGCATGCGATCTTGCACCTTTTATATGCTAGATTTTTTCAAAAGGTCTTAAGAGACCTTGGCTATCTAAGAGACGATGAGCCATTTGAAAATTTACTTACTCAAGGCATGGTCTTAAAAGATGGCAAAAAGATGAGTAAAAGCAAGGGCAACGTCGTAGATCCTGATGATATCATAAATAGATATGGCGCTGATACGGCAAGGCTTTTTATCCTATTTGCTGCTCCTCCTCAAAAAGAGCTTGAGTGGAACGATAGCGCAGTTGAGGGCGCATTTAGGTTTTTAAATAGGCTTTGGGAGAAGGCACAAACTATCAAAAAGATAGATAAATTGCCTGAGATAGATCACGAAAGCTTAAATAAAGATGAGAAATTTGCAAGGCTAAAAATTTACGAAGCGCTCAAAAAATCAACCGAGGTTTTTGGCGATACATTTGCTTTTAATACTTTAATCGCTGCTTGCATGGAGGCACTAAACGCTATAAATGCGCAGGATAATGAGAACGTAAATGCTGAGGGCTTTTTCATTATCTTAAATTTACTAGAGCCTATCGTGCCGCATATCGCAAATGAGCTTAGCGAAGAGCTTTTTGGCAGAAAAAATTTCACAAAGATAGCTGTAAAAGAAGAGGTCTTTGTAAAAGATAGCATCGCTCTTGCAGTTACAGTCAATGGCAAAAAAAGGGCTGAGTTTGAAGTGGCAGCAAGCGAAAGTGAGAGTGAAATTTTAAAACAAGCTAAGCAAAACGTGGCTAAATGGCTTGAAGGAAAAGAAATTTTAAAAGAGATTTATATAAAAGGCAAATTAGTAAATTTTGTCATTAAAGGATAAATTTTGAGATATTTTTTAGCGTTTTTTATTGCGATATTTATCTGCGGATGTGGCTATAAACCAGTTTCAAAGATCTCGCAGGATTTGGTTGGAGATAGAGTTTATGTTGATGTTATCATCAGCAAAGAAGAGCCGAAAAATAGCGTTTGGATAAAAGACGCCGTAAAAGAGGGCATGGTCGCAAGGCTGCATAAATCACTATCAAGCAAAGATAGCGCTGATACTTCGATAATAGTTTCGGTAAAAAGTTTAAATTATGAGGCAATCATCTATGATGAATATGGCTATATCACATCTTATAAAGCTCTTTTAACTCTAAACTATAAAACCAAATTTAAAGATGGTCGTGTCATAGATATACCTGCTACTGGCGAGTATGATTTTAGTGTGGCAAGACGTCAAAAGAGCGTAAGATACGCAGATAGTGTCATTAGCGATACTCAAAAGTATGAAGCTATAAAAGAGGCTTCAAAAGAGGCGTTTGATGAGTACATCGCAAATTTAGCTGTAAAAGGATATAAAAATGGCAGCAGTAACCGTTAGTCAAATAGTCAAGGAAGCCTTGAGCGAGATAAAAGATCGCCATTTGATGCTAACGCCAGAAAATTACACCGAAGTTTATAATGAAATTTCTAAAAAATATGGCTTTACTACCGAAGAGAGCAAAAAGATAGAAAAATATATCTCAAGGCTTGGCGATGACTATAAGGCGCAAGCTATAAGCCTTCATATAAAAACGGTTGATGAGTTTGTAGCTTTTATGACCGCTAGGCTCTCTCACGGTGCTAAAAATGGCACAGCCCAAGTGGTCGATGATAAAAAGTTAAAGTCACTAAATGCCTTTGCAAGAAGAATCCTCCAAGCTATCTCTATGCTTCACAACAAAGATGCAAAAGCTCTAGCAGAGCAGGGCATGCAGCTACTTGCTAGAAGATATGATGAGAAAAATCTTGAAGAGATGTGCCTTAAATGGTTTGACTTTGTAAGCTCTTACGATACTGAATTTTTAGACTTTTTGAAATATTACGGCGTGAGAGACTTTGACGATCTAAAGACTATGAGCGCTGAGCTTGAGAAATTTCTCTCTCAAAAAAATGAGGGCGGCGAAGAAAACGCTTTAGTTGAGCTTTTAAATTTTGCGCTTGAGCCTTCTATCACAAAGGAGCTTGGCGAAGAGCTTAGCACCATTAGAAACGTTTTAAAACAAAATCCAAAAAGTCTAAATAGTAAAGAATTTCAAGAGAAGATAAAAACCTTTGTCGATCGCAGGATCGAAGAAGATAGAACCGAGATCATCGAAAAAGTTGGCTCATTAAACAACATCTTGCAAAGCATAGGCGAGAGGATTTCAGATATCGCAGCTAGCTCTCAAAGTAGTTCAGCCAAGGTGCAAAGCATCAAAAATGATCTTAAAAATGTAAATTTAAATGCAAATAGCATCGATCATGTAAAGAGCATGCTTATCGAGATCGCGGGTGCCTTGGAGATCGAGAGTAAGGAGCTTGGCCTTGAGATGAACAGCAAGCAAGCGACCATTTCTGAGCTTCAAAACAGGGTTATTAGCCTAGAAAAAGAGCTTGAAGCTGCTAAGCTTGAGAGCAAAGAGGACTTTTTGACAAAAGTTGCTACAAAAAGAGCTTTGATGAGTGAAATTCAGCGTATCGAAGAGGCCTATAAACGTTACGGCACGGACTATTCGATCTGCTTTGTTGATATTGACTTCTTTAAAAAGATAAATGACACCTACGGACACGAAGCTGGTGACGTGATCCTTTCAGCCGTAGCTCAAGTGCTTAAGAAAAATGCTAGAAAGGTTGATTTTGTCGGTAGATATGGCGGCGAGGAATTTGTCATTTTGCTACCAAGTACGAGCCTAAAAGATGGTGTTAGATTTGGCGAGAAGCTAAGAAGCATGATCGAAAATTTCAAATTTATCTATAAAAACGAGCGCATCAAAGTTACCATTAGCTCTGGTGTGGCGACAAGAAGTGCAAATTTAAGCGATACGATGACGCTTGAGGGCGCTGATAAGATGCTCTATCTTTCAAAAGAGGGCGGCAGAAACCAAGTCATGCCAAAGATAATCGAGGAAAAATGAGCCTAGCGAAATTTCTTGATGGCAAGCCACTTTACTACAAAGAGATCGACTATGGCAGGATCATAAGGGCTTATGATACGATCAAAGGCCATCTAAAGCCTTTTAAGATAATCCACATCATCGGCACAAATGGCAAAGGCAGCACGGGCCGCTTTTTAGCGCAAATTTTAAGCCAAAATGGTGCAAAAGTAGGCCACTACACGAGCCCACATATATTTAAATTTAACGAGCGATTTTGGCTAAATGGCGAGGTTGCTAGCGATGAAATTTTAGAGAGAGCTCATGAGCGTTTGCAAGCTCTTTTGAGTGATGAATACAAGGTAAAAACGAGCTATTTTGAGTATATGACGTTGCTTTCTGCGGTGCTTTTTGAGGGTTGTGACTACTTTGTCTGCGAGGCTGGCATGGGCGGCGTGCTGGATGCGACAAATGTCTTTGAAAAAGAGCTAAGCATCTTTACTCCGATCGGCTTTGACCACACGGCGATATTAGGCAATAGCTTAGAAGAAATTTCACGCACGAAATTTGAAGCTATGGGCAAAAGAGCTATTTTAAATGATGAGATGAACGAGATAAGTGTGGCTATCGCAAGAGAGATCGCAAGCGAAAAAGGCGCAACTCTGAGCTTTCCAAGAGAAATTTTGACCAAAGAGAATTTAAACGAGATCGCAAACTACGCAGATAAATTTAATCTTCCAGAGTTTTTGCGCTCAAATTTAACTCTAGCCTACGCAGCAGCTAAAATTTTAGATAGCAGCATAGATATCAAAAAGCTTGGCGCTTTATCGCTTCGTGGCAGATGTGAAAAGATCGCCTCAAATTTATATGTTGATGTCGGTCACAACGAGCTTGGCGCAAAGGCTGTGGCTAAGAAATTTAGCCAAGAAGAGTTTAGCGGCAAGAAGCTAACGCTAGTTTATAACTCATTTTTGGATAAAGATTTTAAGGCAGTTTTAGCAGCTCTAAAGCCAGCCATTGAGGACGTGCTACTTTATCACTACCACTGCGAGGGCAGGGAGCTTGGCGGAGAGCTTATAAATAAAGCGCTAAACGAGCTTGAAATTTCGCATAGAGAGTTTGAGCCAAGCGATATGAACGATATAAAAGAGGCAAAAAACGGCAAAATTTACCTAGCATTTGGCTCATTTCATCTAGCCGAAGCCTTTTTAAAAGAGTACTATGCAAGCAAAGGTCTATGAGTATCTTTTAACACACGCCCCACAAATTCTCATCTGCGAAGATGACAAAGAGGCGGCACTCTGCGCTGATGCGGCCAGTTTTGCTGGCTTTAGCACATTTAAACTACCTGATTTTAGAGCTAAAAAGGGCGATGATCTAAGAAGCTTTAACGAAGAGCTCTTTGAAATTTCATCCGTTCTTAGCAAATACTATAAATTTGATGGCAAAAAGATCATCATAAGCCCATTTAGCACGCTTTTAAACCCACTTCCAACGCAAAAAAACTTAGAGAGCTCAACGATCAGGCTAAAAGATAATCTAAATTTAAACGAATTTGCCGACTTGCTCATACGCTTTGGCTACGAGTGCGTCGATATCGTTGAGAGCGTTGGCGAGTTTAGCATACGCGGCGAAGTGATCGACATTTATGGCGTAAATATGGACGATCCTGTTAGAATTTTACTCTTTGGCGATGAGGTGGAGAGTATCAGAAACTACAATACCGCCACGCAAATTAGCAATAAAGCCGAGCTAAGCGAAGCCGAGATCGTGCCATTTATAGCAAATTTGAGCAAAGATGAGTTTGAAAAAGTTAGCCAAAAGATCGAGGATATGCAAAGCGATGCTTTGGTGAATGATCTAAATTCTCTTGGATTTTGGGCGATAGATAGCTTTAGTGACTACTTGAAAGAATTTGACTCAAAGCTTGTTAAAAAGATCGATTTTGAAATTTATGATGCGCCTGAGGAGAAATTTAAGGGCATTGAAATTTTGCCTGAGCCAAAGGTCTATAAAGACCTAGAAGTCACTTTAAATTTTGACTTTTTTGAGCTAAATAAGAGCAAAAGCATAACCGTTCTTTCAAGAAATGAGGGGCTTTTTAAGGGCTATGAGCTTGATGGCTTTGCCAACGTAAAGCTTGAAATTTCGCCCCTTGTAGTAAATTTAACCTCAAGCGACAAGATCGTAGTATCACTAAATAAATTTGAGAAAAAAAGGCGAGTTAAACGCTCAAGCCTCGTGGTGGATGAGCTAAAAGTAAATGACTACGTCGTGCATGAAGATTATGGTATAGGCAGATTTTTGGGGCTTGAAAAGATCAAGGTTTTGGGCGCGACGAAGGAATTTGTAGTAATTGCCTACCAAAATGATGACAAGCTTCTTTTGCCGGTTGAGCATCTAAATTTGATAGACCGCTACATCGCGCAAAATGGCTCTATGGCGGTGCTTGATCGCTTAGGCAAGGCAAATTTTGCCAAGATAAAAGAGAAGGTTAGAGAAAAACTCTTCGCGATCGCCTCAAAGATCGTGGCGATGGCGGCAAAAAGGGAGCTAATCGCAGGCAAAATTTTACAAAAAGAGGATATCTCTTATCTAAATTTCGTCCAAGACGCTGGCTTTTCATACACGAGCGACCAGCAAAAAGCGGTAAATGATATAAAAGATGAGCTAAAAAGCGGCAAGGTGATGGATAGGCTGCTTAGTGGCGACGTGGGCTTTGGCAAGACTGAAGTTGCGATGAATGCCATATTTACTTGCATAAAATCAGGCTTTAGCGCATTTTTCTTTGTGCCAACGACGCTTCTTAGCTCGCAGCACTATAAGACGTTAAGCCAGAGATTTAGCAAATTTGGCATAAAGGTCTTTAGGCTGGATCGCTTCTCAAGCGCCAAAGAAAAATCAAGTCTGCAAAAAGCGCTAAAAGAAAACGAGCCCATAGTTTGCGTGGGTACGCATGCGCTTCTTGGCGTAAAGGCTGAAAATTTAGGGCTTATAGTGGTTGATGAGGAGCATAAATTTGGCGTTAAGCAAAAAGAGCAGCTAAAAGAAATTTCTCAGCACTCACACATCTTAAGTATGAGCGCTACGCCGATACCAAGAAGCCTAAATATGGCGCTTAGCAAGATAAAAACATATAGCATTTTAGCCACTCCGCCAAGCTCGAGGCTAGATGTGAGGACAAGCGTGAGAGAGTGGGACGAAAAGGTCGTCAAAGAGGCGATCATGCGTGAGCTAAGACGCGGCGGGCAGACCTTTTACATCCACAACCACATCGCAGACATCGAGCAGACGGCAAATGAGCTAAGAAAAATTTTGCCAAAGCTTAGGATCTTGATACTTCACTCAAAGATAAATGCAAAAGTCGCTGAAGATGAGATGATGAAATTTGAGCGGGGCGAGTATGACTTGCTGCTTTGCACCAGCATCGTTGAAAGCGGCATCCACCTGCCAAATGCAAACACCATAATCGTAGAAAATGCTAATAAATTTGGCATGGCTGACCTACATCAGCTGCGCGGACGTGTAGGCAGAAGCGACAAGCAGGCTTATTGCTACTTTTTGGTGGAGGATAAAGATGCCATTAGCAAAGACGCGCTAAAACGACTTGTGGCACTTGAGGGCAACTCATTTTTGGGTGCTGGCTCAGTGCTAGCTTATCATGACCTTGAGATAAGAGGTGGTGGTAACATCATCGGCGAGGCGCAAAGCGGTCACATCGAGGCTATCGGCTACTCGCTATATCTAAAGATGCTAGAAGATGAGATAAACAAGCTTCTTAATCAAGACTCCGCAAAGCTTGACAAGATCGATCTAAAACTTAGTGTGAGCGCCTTTTTAAATCAAGAATTTATAAGAGAAGATAGGCTAAGGCTTGAAATTTACAGGCGCCTTAGCAAGTGTAAAGAGGTAGCCGAGGTCTATGAGATACAAAGCGAACTTGAGGATAGATTTGGCAAGATAGATACATATACAAAGCAGTTTTTAGACCTTATCATCATCAAAATTTTAGCTCTAAAAGCTGGCATAAAGACGATCTCAAATAGCGAACAAAATATACTAATAACAAAAAATGATGACGAGAAGATCAGGCTAAAGTCACGTAGCAAGGACGATGACGATGTTTTGGCTGAAATCTTGGTCTATCTAAGAAAGGATAAGAAATGATAGATTGGGGTGTGAAGTACGCAGCGATTTATAAGAGCACAAAAGGGATGTTAAAGCCAGTTGAGGATATCGATTTTGTCGATATCGACTCACTTTATGGACTAGAGAAACAAAAAGAAATTTTGCTAAAAAATACTAGAAATTTTATAGCTGGCGACGAGGCAAATCACGTGCTTCTTTGGGGCGAGAGAGGATGTGGCAAGTCAAGCCTTGTAAGGGCTGTTTTTACTAAATTTTATAAAGAGGGACTTCGCATCATCGAGATTGGCTGCGAAGATCTAAAATACCTTGGCGACATCATCGATGAGATCAGAAAGAGCGAGTTTAAATTTATCATTTTTTGTGACGATCTAAGCTTTGAAAATGGCAGTAATGAGTATAAATTTCTAAAACCTATTATGGACGGCTCTATCCAAAAGCCGCCAAAAAACGTCCTTTTATACGCCACTTCAAACCGCCGCCACCTAATAAGCGAGTTTAAAAGCGAAAATGAAAACTCAGAGCTAATAGACGGAGAAATCCACTACAGCGACGCAGCTCAGGAGAAAATTTCGCTCTCAGACCGCTTTGGCCTTTGGATCAGCTTTTATCAAGGTAACTACGACGAGTACTTAAAAATGGTTGATTTTTACTTCAAAGACTACACTGGCGACAAAGATGAGCTTCACACGCTTGCTAAAAATTTCGCCACGCTAAGAGCTAGCAGGAGTGGCAGGACGGCAAAGCAGTTTTATCTAACTTTTAAAGAAAATTTAAAATGAGATCAACTGATCTGTTTTTAGCTCTGCTAAATCACAAAAAGAGAAATTTAGACGAGCTAAAATGGCCAGGCGAGGGCACTTTTGATGTCATTTTGGGCGCTATTTTGGTGCAAAATACCAACTGGAAAAACGTTGAAAAAGCTCTAGCTAATCTAAAAAAAGCGAGCAAAGATAGCCTGCAAGGCATTTGCACGCTTGAAAACAGCGAGCTTGCCACACTCATAAAGCCAAGCGGCTTTTACAATACAAAGGCAAAACGGCTAAAGACGCTTTGCCTAGCTATAAAAAATGAATTTGAGAGCTTTGATAATTTTAAAGAAAACGTTAGCCGTGAGTGGCTCATAAGCGTAAAAGGCGTTGGCACTGAGACTTGTGATGCGATACTTACTTATGCTTGCGGCAAGCCTTATATGGTCGTTGATGCTTATGCGCTTAGGATAATGGCATATTTTGACTACATTTTTGAGAGCTACGACGAGGCGGCTGAGTGGTTTAGCTCGCTTGATTATGATGAAATTTACAAATTTCTTGATAGCGAGAAATTTGACGAAACTGAGGTTTTAAAGCTCTATCATGCACTCATTTTGGAGTTTTGCAAAGAGAATTTCAAAGGTAAAATTTTAAGCCAAAGCGGACAAGAGGTGCTTGATAACATTAAAAATTAAAAATTTTATTTTAAATTTAGCGCAAATTAGGACTTTTTATGTTTTATTTTAAATTCTATGCTAAATTTACGAGAAATTTATTTTAGGAGAAGTGATGATCTACGATAACATCGTAAAAACGATCGGTAATACACCTATCGTAAAGGTTAAAACAGGTGCTGACGAGGCTGAAATTTACGTAAAATTAGAGTTTTTTAATCCAGGCGGCTCTGTAAAAGATAGGATCGCATTTAATATGATCACAAAAATGCTAGCTGATGGTACGCTAAAACATGGCGACACTATCGTTGAGCCAACAAGCGGCAATACAGGTATCGGCGTAGCTATGTGCGGTGCTGCACTTGGCTTTAAAGTGATCCTTTGCATGCCTGAGAGCATGAGTATCGAAAGACGCAAGATCGTTGCAGCTTATGGCGCTCATCTTGAGCTAACTCCTGCAGCTGGTGGCATGAAAGCAGCGATCGCAAGAGCTACTGAGCTAGCTTCTCAGCCAAATCACGTAATGCTAAGCCAGTTTGAAAACAAGTATAACCCACAAGCTCACGAGCTAACAACAGCTGCTGAGATCGTGGCTGATTTTAGCAAGCTTGATGCCTTTGTAGCAGGCGTTGGCACAGGTGGCACGATAAGCGGCGTGGCAAAGGTTCTAAAAGAAAAAGGCTATGAGACCAAGATCATCGCAGTAGAGCCTGAGGCATCACCAGTTTTAAGTGGCGGCAACCCAGGACCACATAAAATTCAAGGCATCGGAGCTGGATTTTTACCAAATACAATGGATATGAGCCTAGTTAGCGAAGTAGAAAAAGTAAGCAACGATGACGCACTAAACGCAGCTAGAGCGATCGCAAAGAGCGATGGCTTGATGATAGGCATAAGTGGTGGCGCTTCTTACGTGGCTGCAAAAAGAGTGGCTAAAAGACTTGGCGCTGGCAAAAAAGTGCTTTTCATAGCTCCAGATAACGGCGAGAGATACCTAAGTACAGAGCTTTACGGAGCGTAAAATTATGTGGGAGAGTCTAAAAGAACTAGTTCAAACCGTCCGTGAAAAAGACCCATCGGTGCATAGTTGTTGCTTTTTGGCGATACTTATAAACACTCCTGGCATCCATGCGGTTTTATTTCACAAAATTTCTCATTTTTTATATGAGAAAAAGTGGTTTTTTCTAGCTAGACTCATCTCGCAAATAGCAAGATTTCTAACAGGCATCGAGATCCACCCGGGTGCTAAGATCGGTAGGAGATTTTTTATAGATCATGGCATGGGCGTGGTTATCGGCGAGACGGCCGAGGTTGGTGATGATGTGATGATGTATCATCAAGTCACACTTGGCGGCACTGGCAAAGAGTGTGGCAAACGCCATCCAACCGTTAAAAATGGCGTCACTATCGCTGCTGGCTCAAAGATACTTGGTGCCATAACTATCGGTGAAAATGCTAAGATCGGCGCAAACTCAGTCGTGCTAAAAAATGTCCCAGCAAACGCAACAGTAGTAGGCATACCAGCAAGAGTTGTCAGAGTAAATGGGACAAAATTTGAGCCAGAATTTATCATTTAAAATTTAAATTCACTCTTACTGCACCATAAAAATGCAAATTTTTGATACGGCAAATTTACTATCCACTATGTTGCCAGCGTTTTTTAGCTTTGCGCTGCCTATTATAATATTTGTCATTTTAATAAATTTGATAACAAAATTTATCAGGTGAAAGCTGCGCCAAAAATCTTACGTAAAATTTAACCAAAGAAATATAGCTGATACGTTTAGTGAAAACTTTTGCTGAGGGCATAGCCTACGCTTATGAAAAAAGAGTGCCGATAAAAGAAGATGTCTATTGTGACTTTTATATACCAAAAGGCAAGGTTTATATAGAATTTTGGGGATATGAAGATGATGAGGCGTATCTAGAAAGAGAAAAAGATAGAGATTTATAAAAAATATAATCTAAATTTAATAGAGATAGATAACGACAAGATCGGTAATTTAGACGATTACCTGCCAAAAGAGCTTTTGAAATTTGGTGTGAGTTTAAATTTGTAGAAAAAGGGGCGAGCGCCCCTGTGATTATTTTAAAGTTTGGATGTATTCAGCTACTGCTTTTGCATCTTCATCGCTCATTGGAGTAGCGATAGGTTTCATCATAGCACCAAGACCAAATTTATTTGCTCCTGTTTTGTAGCCTTTTAGAGCTGCTTCGATAGCTGCTGCGTCAAGTGATGTTAAAGCTGGAACTTTGTTATTAAAAACTTTTTCAGCTTTAGCGCCATGACAGGCAACACATTTTTTATAGATAGTAGCGCCATCTGCAGCGAAAGCAGCAGTTGAAAGTAGTGCTGCAACACTTGAAACGATTAGTAGTTTTTTCATTTGTCATCCTTTTTAAAAAACGTGCCGGCATTATAATACAAAAATGTAAATTTGCAAGGGGCGGGTTAAAATATTTTGGCTATAATCACCAAATGATAAAAGAAACAGCCAACAAAGCACTTTTTTTAGACCGAGACGGCGTCATAAACGAAGACGCTGGATACGTTTGCGAGATCAAAGATTTCAAATTTATTGATGGCATTTTTGATGCGTTAAGAGAATTTGCTAAGGCTGGCTACAAGCTCTTTGTCGTGACAAATCAATCAGGTATCGGCAGGGGCTACTACACGCAGGAGCAGTTTGACGCTCTAAACAAATTTATGCTTGAAAGCTTTAAAAAAGAGCAAATTTTTATCACCAAGGTCTATTTTTGCCCGCACGCTCCAGAGCAAAAATGCACCTGCAGAAAACCAAATCCAAAAATGATACTTGATGCTTGCAAAGAGTTTGACATAGACCTTGAAAACTCGCTCATGATAGGCGATAAACCAAGCGACGTCGAGGCTGGCAAAAGGGCTGGTGTGGGCAAAAATTTCTTGCTTGATGGTATAAATTTTAAAGATGTAAGAGATGTTTTAAATAAGCTAAAAAAGGAAAAATCACTATGAATTTAAACGGAAAAAAGATAGTTATAACGGGCGGTGCTGGCTTTATCGGCTCAGCTTTGGCGCACTATTTTGATGAAAATTATAAAGACGCTCACGTGCTTGTCGTGGATAAATTTAGAAACGACGAGACATTTAGCAACGGCAACCTAAAAAGCTTTGGCCATTTTAAAAATTTACTTGGCTTTAAAGGTGAAATTTACGCTGGCGACATTAATGATCCTAGCACGCTTGAAAAGATAAAAAGCTTTCGCCCAGACGTCATCTACCACGAAGCAGCGATCTCAGACACGACCGTAAAAGAGCAAGATGAGCTAATAAAAACAAATGTAAATGCCTTTGTAAATTTGCTTGATATCTGCGAGAGTTTGGGCGCAAAGATGATCTACGCTAGCTCGGGGGCGACTTATGGCAACGCAAAGAGCCCACAAACAGTTGGCGAGTGCGAAGCGCCAAATAATGTCTATGGCTTTAGCAAACTAAGTATGGATAATATCAATAAAATTTACGCAAAACGCGGCGTGAGCGTGGTTGGACTAAGATACTTTAACGTCTTTGGCAAGGGCGAGTTTTTTAAAAACAAAACCGCCTCGATGGTGCTTCAGTTTGGCCTGCAAATTTTAGCTGGCAAGACCCCAAGGCTCTTTGAGGGCAGCGACCAGATCAAACGCGACTTTGTCTATATAAAAGATATCATTGACGCAAATATAAAAGCACTTGACGCGCCAAGTGGCGTCTATAACGCAGCTACTGGCAAGGCTAGAAGCTTTCAAGATATCGCTGACATCTTGCAACGCGAGATCGGCGTAAATTTAGGCAACGAATATATCAAAAACCCATTTTTAGGCTCTTATCAGTTTCACACAGAGGCCGACGTGGCTCCAGCTCGCGAGGCATTTGGCTTTAGCGCGACTTGGAGCTTGGAAGAGGCGATAAAAGACTACTTGCCAGAGATAAAGAGAATTTATAAGGAAGAGATAAATGGCTAAGAGAGTTAAAATTTTAGTTGTCGGTGACCTCATGCTGGACCACTATATCTGGGGCAGTTGTGATCGCATCTCGCCTGAAGCGCCGGTGCAGGTGGTGAAGATAAATAACGAAACCTACACGCTTGGTGGCGCTGGTAATGTGGTGAGAAATTTACTCTCTCTTGGTGCAAATGTGAGCGTGGCTAGCGTCTTAGGAGATGACGAGGCTGGCAAAAAGATAAAAGAGAGACTTGCTGAGCTAAATGTAAAAGATGAGCTCATCCTCACCGAAAAAGGGCGCGAAAGCTCGATAAAAAGCCGCATAATGGCATCTCATCAGCAAGTTGTCAGGATCGATAAAGAGAGCGTTGTAAAGATAAATTTAGAAGATGAGCTCGTCTTAAAGGTCAAAGAAAACCTTGCAAATTTCAAGGCTGTCTTGCTAAGTGACTACGGCAAAGGTGTGCTTAGCGAAAAGGTCTGCCAAGAGATCATAAGCGAGTGCGCGAGGCTAAAAATACCAGTTCTCATTGACCCAAAAGGTAGTGACTATTCAAAGTATAAAAACGCAACCCTTCTAACGCCAAATAAAAAAGAGGCGAGCGAAGCTACAAATTTAAAGATAAAAGACAAGGCCGAGCTTGAAAAGGCGATAAAACAGCTAAAAGACGAGTTAAATTTGACCTATTCGATCATTACGATCTCAGAAGAGGGCATCGCGCTATATGACGACAGGCTGCACATCTTTGCGGCAAAAGCAAAAGAGGTCTTTGACGTCACTGGCGCTGGAGATACGGTGCTGGCCACACTTGGCTACATGCTAGCAAACGGAGCTGATATAAAAGAGGCGATAAAGATAGCAAACCTCGCAGCAGCCGTCGTCGTGGCAAAGATAGGCAGCGCAACGGCTAGTTTTAGTGAGATCGAGCAGCTACTAAATAGCTCATTTGGGGCAAATTTCGAGCACAAGCTTAAAAGCGTTGAGGAGTTAGAAGAAATTTTGAGCCAAAAGGACAAGAAAAAGGTCGTTTTCACAAATGGCTGCTTTGATATCTTGCACGCTGGACACGTAAAATACCTAGCCCGTGCAAGGGAGCTTGGCGATCTTTTGGTCGTTGGGCTAAATTCAGACGCTTCAGTTAAGAGGCTAAAAGGTGAGGCTAGGCCTATAAACTCGCAAGATGACAGAGCCTGCGTGCTAAGTGGGCTTGGATTTGTCGATTATGTCGTGATATTTGATGAGGATACGCCTTTAAATTTAATAACAAAGATAAAGCCTGACGTGCTTGTAAAAGGGGCTGACTACAAGGGCAAAGAGGTCGTTGGCAGCGAGATCGTAAAAGAGGTCAGGCTAATTGACTTTGTCGAGGGCAAAAGCACAACAGGGATAATAAAAAGGATAAAAGATGCTAAAAACGATGATAAAAAATGAGCTCGAGGCTCATCAAAAGACCTTTAGCGAGCATGTAAATTTGCTAGGTAGCTTGGAGCGTGCTTGCCAGATGGTGGCTGATACGCTAAAAAATGGCAAAAAGGTACTGATATGCGGTAACGGCGGCTCTGCGGCGGACGCTCAACACTTTGCAGCCGAGCTAACTGGCAGATATAAAAGCGAGCGCCAGCCACTACCAGGCATCGCGCTAACCACCGATACTTCGGCACTTACAGCCATTGGCAACGACTACGGCTTTGACTACGTTTTCTCACGCCAGTTTGAGGCCTTAGCTCAGTCAGGCGACTTGCTCGTGGCGATCTCAACGAGTGGCAATAGCAAAAATGTCCTTGAAGCTATAAAAAGTGCCAAGAAAATGGGCGCATCAGTGCTTGGACTTAGCGGCAAAGGAGGTGGTGCGATGAATGAAGGATGTGATCTAAATTTAGTCGTTAGCTCAAGCGATACGGCAAGAATTCAAGAGTCACATATCTTTTTTATCCACACGATTTGCCAAGCTGTAGATGAGGCTTTTAGGGGCTAAAATGCAAGAAGCGATGGATAAATTTTTAAGTGATCCTAGCCAGCAAAATGAGATAAATTTGATATCGGCTTTAAAAAAGGCTACTTTTTTTGCTCCGGTGCTTTTAAACCAAGCGCTCGCAAAGCCTGATGGTGGCGTGGTCTATGAGGAGGAGGGCTCAAATATCAAATTTATCCTGCTTGAAGATGAGGGCGAGAAGTTTAGCTATTTTCCGGCATTTACAAGCAAAGAGGCGATGAAGCTTTGGCGAAACGACAGCGAACAAGAGAGCATAGAGATAGGACTAAAAGAGTATCTTGCGATGCTAAAAGAGAGTAGCTATGCTGGCGTCGTGGTCGATGCTTTTAGCTATGACTTTGTGCTAAAAAGAGAGCTTATAGAGAAGATCCTCGCCTAGTGCGTAATAAAATTCATAAAATTTTACGCAAATGGCTTTGATGAGGTAGATTTAATTGCTGGTCTGTTTAAATTTTTAGGCTGGCTTTTGTTGCGATCGGCGGTGATTTTATAAATTTAACTTTGTTGAGCACTTTTATTAAATTTGATATTAGAGACGAGTTGAGACTAAATTTTGCATGAGAGTTTAAATTTAATGAACCACAAAATTTATTAATTTTTAAATGCTTATTGGCTGAAAATTTCAAATTTATATTTTAACACTCTAGTGATGCGCAAATTTAGTTTTTGCTAGAGAGATTGATGAATCACATAAGCTAAGACTAAAATTTGCAACTGAGCTTAAATTTAATGAGCTGCAAAATTCATTATCTCGTTTATAAAGCTTAGTTTCATATATCAAATTTTTGTTTTATCATCTTGTTTGATGGCTTGCAAGCAATATGAATATTGTTAAGCCGAATTTCTATGCGCGATTTCAAAGCCGCAAGACCGCTGCGAATTTTAAATTTAAGGCTGAAAATTGATAGTTGGCTGGCAACAAGGATTTGATATATAAAATTTAGAGTTTTTTGGTTCATTGCTTGAAAAATTTATATCACAAATGGTGTGATTGTATTTAATAAATTTACTCGATCCGACTATAAATTTGACTTTTAGCATAGAAAATTTTCAGGTTTAGTGCCACATTTGACAAGGTTGAAGCGGATATTTACCTGAAAATCTGAGTAAATTTGCTACTTAAGGCTTTAAAATTGATTTTTTAGATCAAATTTGTAGCTAAATTTAAGCCCAAAAATAGTTGCGATAAACTAGAAATAAATAAATTTACCAATAGAAATTTTAAATTTTGCAGACTTAACGCTTTAGTGTTAGGATCGTAAGGGTAAAATTTGGTGCTAGAAATTTTAAATTTGCTCTTTTGTGGGTCAAATTTGTAGCTTTTATGCTCTAAATTTAAATGCAAAAGCAGTTTATGTTAGAGAAAAATAGCCAAAATCAAATTCGCAGTTTTTCTCTAAATACCAATGTTAGCTGGTGCTCTAGTTTAAGGGTTGAAGCAAAGTTTAGTTTTAAATTTGACCTTTGTAGATTAAATTTGCAGATAGAAATTTAAATTTTTGCAGACTTGTTAAGATCGTTGTAGAAAATTTGGTGATAAAAAGTTTAAATTAACCTTTAGTAGATCAAATTTATAGCCTAAAACGCTCTATCTACTAAAAAATTTAGAAAGATTTTCTATTTGAGCGCCGTTTGCAAATAAATAGCCTCTATTTATCGCTGGGAGCTTTAAAATTCTAGCTTTTTCTTTAAATATTTTTGGCATTACGGCTTTACAAAATGGCGTTACCAAAACAAATTCATCAGCGTAGCCAACGGCGATCTTGCCACTTAGCACCACGCTTGTTTGCTTTGCTAAATTTGCGCTTAGCTCATCTTTTTGAGCCTTGCTTAAAAGCACATTTAGCTCTTTTGCCGCCATATCGACGCCTCTAACGACGTTGCTATCATTTTTTATAATGAAAATTTCATCATCTATCTTTGTGATATTTGGCAGCAAAATTTGCCTATCAGCCTCCAAAAACTCAAAGCTTTTTTTCACGCCGCCAAAATACTCGTCCAAAAACGGCTCGCTAAAATTTAGTCTCACAAAGCTTCTTTTAAGCTTGCCATCTAAATTTGTCTCATCGACAAAGTAGCGCAAACCCCGCTCATCAAGATAGTTTTGAAGCTCTTTTTTGCGTAAATTTAAAAGCGGTCTAACCAGCCAAAAGTGCTCTCTCTTCTCAAGCTCGCTCATGCCAAAGAGCTCTTTTAGCCCAGCGCCCTTGCCAAGCTGCATCAAAAACCACTCAAATTTATCGTCAAACTGATGCGCTAAGATCAAATTTTCATAACCAAATTTTTGGCAAATTTCACCAAAAAACTCATACCTCGCCTCACGCGCGTTTTTTTCAAAATTTGACTTACCTAAATTTACGCTTTTTATGTAGATTTTTTTGTCAAATTTACTGGCAAGCTCTTTGGCGCTTTCAACTTCAAATTTACTCTGCCCTCTAACGTTGTGATCGACTATGGCTAGATCAAATTTGACCCCAACTTCTTCTAAAATGTAAAAAAGTGCGGTGCTATCGATGCCGTGCGAGAAGGCAAGCAGGTTTGCGCCCAAGTTTAGCCTATCAAGCACATTTTGGCTTATCATTTTGCTTTTTTGATGATGGTGGCGACTAGTTTTTGATCAACCACGTCGCTGACCTCGCAAAGGTAGAGTGAGCCGATCTCAAGCTCTTTTACGTCGCTTTCGTTTATTAAAATTTCGCCGTCTATATCTTTATCCCAGATATCTTTTTTAGCAGCGTAAAACATCTCGCCTTCGCTGCTAATGCCCTCAAGCGTGGCGTAAATTTGCTTGTCAAGCTCTTTTTGCAAGCTCTCATTTATCGCTTTTTTGGTGATCTTTTCTATCTTGCTTAGCCTTTTTGAGATGATTTTAGCTGGGATTTGCTCCATTTCAAAAGAGGCTGTGTCTTCTTCTTTTGAGTAGGCAAAGGCTGAAATTCTATCAAATTTAAACTCTTCTAAAAACTCGCAAAGCTCGTCAAAATCCTCCTCGCTCTCGCCTGGGTGTCCCACGATGACGCCAGTTCGCAAGAATGAATTTTCGGCATTTCTCATCAAATTTAAAAGCTCTTTTATCTTTTTAGCACCACTTCCACGCTTCATTATCTTTAGCATATTTTCGCTGATGTGCTGGATAGGCATGTCAAAGTAGTTGTGAAAGATAGGCGAAGCGATGATGCGCGAAATGAGTTCCTTGCTGGTCGTGCTTGGGTAGAGGTAAAGTATCCTAGCGCTTCTTACGCCCTCTATCTTTTCTATCTCGTCTATTAAATTTATTAGCCCGTCGCTAACGCCATGATCGCGCATATATGAGCTTGAGTCTTGGGATAAAAAGCTAAAGTCATAGTAGCCTTTTTTGACTAGATTTTTGACCTCATTTACGATGTTTTCAAGCGAGCGTGATTTTAGCTTGCCCTTAAATGTCGGTATCGCGCAAAAGCTGCATTTTTGGTTACAGCCCTCTGAAATTTTGATGTAGGCGTGGTAGTTTGAGCCAGTTATCACGCGCTCTTCGTTTGCCTGCAAGTAGGTTTCTGGACTAAATAAATTTTGCTTTTTCAAGATGATCTCGTCGATCTTGTCATAATCCGCCACGCCGGTAAAGAGATCGACTTCAGGTAGCTCTTTTATAAGCTCATCTTTGTAGCGCTGCATAAGACAGCCAGTAACTACCAGCAAAGAGCCATTTTTACGAGCTTCGTGCATCTCAAGTATGGTTTGGATGCTCTCTTCTTTGGCGGATTTGATAAAGCCGCAGGTATTTACGATGATGACGTCGGCGTCGCTGATATCGTCCGTGATATCGTAGTTTTGCAAGCGTCCTAGCATGATCTCAGAATCAACTAAATTTTTATTACAACCAAGCGAGATAAGATGAAGTTTTGGCATTTTTAGATCCAGATGTTGTCTATTAGCCTAGTTTTGCCAACATAGGCGGCTACTAAGATGATGGTGTTGCCTTTTTCTACCTTTGAAATTTCATTTAAATTTCTATCCGTAACCGCGACGTAATCAACTTTTAGTGGCTCAAGCACCTCAAGCATCTTTGCCTTGACCTCGCTCGCGTCCTCTTCGCCGTTTTGGATCAAATTTTGTGCTTTATTTAGTGATCTTGAAAGTCTTAGCGCGTTGCATTTATCTTCGTCGCAGATATAGACGTTTCTGCTTGAAAGTGCTAGGCCGTCTGGCTCTCTAACGATATCGCAGGCAACTAGCTCGATGTTTAGGAAAAATGTCTTTATCATGTTTTGCACGATGATGAGCTGCTGGGTGTCTTTTTTGCCCATATAGACGCTATTTGCACGAGTTAGGCGAAATAGCTTATTTAGCACTCTTAAGACGCCGTCAAAGTGTCCTGGCCTAGTTTTGCCCTCTAAAATGGTCGAAAGCTTCTTTGGAGCGACGATGAGAGGCTCATCTTCAAAGTAAAGCTCTTTTTCGTTTGGGATGAAGATAGCGCTAACGCCGTTTTGCTCGCAAATTTGGATGTCGCTTTGCTCTTTTCTTGGGTATTTTTCTAGGTCTTCGCCTGGTAGAAATTGAGTTGGATTTACAAAAGTTGAGACGATGCTTATCTCATTTTCGCTCACACATTTTTTTATAAGGCTAACGTGTCCGTCATGAAGTGCGCCCATTGTTGGGACAAAACCGATCTTACCGCTTGCGTTTGAGACAAATTCCTCAAGTTCTTTTATAGTTCTTATGATCTGCATTTTTAACTCTTTTTATCTAAATTTTAACTTGGCATTGTAACAAAAAAGGATTAAAAGGGCGTAAATTTAAAAATGTAAGCAACTTTTGGCTAAAATCGGCAAAAATTTATGGAGAAAAACTTGGATAGTTACGAATACAACGAGCTTTTAAAGAAGCTACAAACAAAAGTTGAAAACATAGGCTCTATCGTAAAGCCTGACGAGATAAAGGCTAGGCTAAAAGAGATCGAGGCCATAGAGCAAGACCCTAGCTTTTGGCAAGATATCGCAAGAGCTGGGGCATTAAATAAAGAAAAGACAAAAATTTCAAATATGCTTGCTAAATTTAGCGACGCTCACCAAGCAGTTAGCGACGCAAAGGAGCTCTTTGAGCTAGCAAATTCTGAAAATGATGAGGAGACTATAAATTCTTTATTTGAAGATGCTAAAAATTTAGATGAAAAGATAGTAAATTTAGAAATTTCTATGCTTTTAAGTGGCGAGGATGACGGCAAAAACGCGATCGTATCGATCCACCCAGGAGCTGGCGGCACTGAGAGCAACGACTGGGCGAGCATGCTTTATAGGATGTATCTTAGATTTTGCGAGCGTGAGGGCTTTAAGGTTGAGACTTTGGACTTTCAAGAGGGCGAAGAGGCAGGGCTAAAGGATGTGAGTTTTATCGTAAAGGGTGAAAACGCTTATGGATATTTCAAAGCAGAAAATGGCATCCACAGGCTCGTTCGCACAAGCCCATTTGATAGCGCAGGACGCCGCCACACAAGCTTTTCTAGCGTTATGGTAAGCCCTGAGATAGATGATGATATCGAGATCGAGATCGAAGAAAAAGATCTAAAGATAGACACTTATAGAGCCAGTGGCGCTGGCGGCCAGCACGTAAATAAGACTGAATCAGCCATCCGTATCACGCACATACCAACTGGCATCGTCGTGCAGTGTCAAAATGACCGCAGTCAGCACAAAAACAGAGCCACAGCGATGAAGATGCTAAAGTCACGCCTTTACGAACTTGAGCTGATGAAGCAACAAGAGGCGAGCAACAGCGTAGAAAAGAGCGAGATCGGCTGGGGACACCAGATAAGATCATACGTGCTTTTTCCATATCAGCAGGTAAAAGACAACCGTAGCGGCGAGGCATACTCACAAACTGACGCGATACTTGATGGGGATATCAAAAAGATGATAGAGGGCGTCTTGATCGCTCAAAAGGCTGAGGCGTAGTAAAAGCCTAAGTTTTAAGATTTGATTGTTTTATATGTAGTTTTTAAAACTTTTTTCAATTTTTATTAAGTGATTTTTTAAAAAAAACTACAATTAAATTTATTTTATATTTTATTTTAATTTAATATTTTAAATACTACTATTTTATTTGAATATTACAAGGAGTGTAATAATGGTTAAATCTAGTAATGATATTAAAACTACTAAAAATCACATGAGAAGGGATAACTTATGCGACTAAATTCCTATCAATCAAGAGATATTATAGATATAGTAAATGCTTTGCTTGAGGATGAAAATGCTTGCAAGACACTTCTTTCAATATATCTCGACACAAAAAGTGAAAATACTATAAATCGCTATTATGAAGCATATGAAAATTTAAGGGAAAAAGGGCATTTTGATCCAGATGAAAAAGCTTTTGGAATATCGTGGCACTGGGGCTCTTTTTTAAGTGGATTTTTATTTTTTTGGTATAGAAAGCAATATGAAATGATGGTTTATTCTATGCTTGCTATGTTTTTTTATTTTTTTCCTAGTTTTATTTTTTCTGGAGCCTTTGGGTATTTTGCGGTATTAAATGGTTTTTGCTTAACGATTGCAAAAGGTATTTCAAAAGGCATGAAGCAAACATCTTTTGAAGAAGTTAAAGAAAGACTTAAGGATAAAAGTTTAAGTGACGAACAAATATTATTAGCATTTGCCTATAACTGTGGAAAACGAGCTTGTGAAAAATATGGCGGTACAGATAATAAACCACTTTATTTGGCTATAGCAATAATTATTGGAATTATCTATTTTTTGAATCATTAAAAAAGGAATATAAAATATGAGTATCTTAAAATTTCTAAAAAAATTGGTTAAAAAAGATGACTTGATGAACGATACAGAAGTTTTGGCTGGATGGTATTGTGACAAAGGAATTAATATAGATTTTTTAGAAGACAAAATTTATATAAAATACTGTGAAGATGAAGGTCGTAGTTTTATAAAATATGAATCTTTTAAGGATAGTAAATATTTTAAAAAAGTAGACAATAAAATTTTTCATAATTTTTGTAGTAAAAGTCCAAAACAAGAATGTGATGAAATTTTGAATATATTGGAAGTAAAAACTTCTTTTACTATAGAAATATGTAAGAGTTTGATTTGGCTAATAGATGACATTGATGAAGTATTGCGCTCTTCTTTAAAAGCTTCAAAATTTATTCTTAAAAAACAATTGCCAATAATATTTAATAGAATTGATTTTAGTTTTTCTAAAGACATAGCTGAACTAGAGTGTTTATTGTCCTTTTGTAAGGCATTTTTAAAAATAGATCCAAAAGAAGATGAGAGTGTGTGTAATGAGTGGTGTAGCGCTTCTTTAAAAATACTTGGAGAATTTGAATCAGATGATGAAGAGTTGTATCCTGTTTTCGCATATTATGATAGAGATAATATGAAAGAAGGATGTATATTTACTGTAAATAGCAATGATGAATTAGAGAAAATTGACTTTAATGAAATAACTTTTTTAAAAACAAATATTGATAACAGCTGCTATATAGTTGCAACCAATGAATTAATAGTATGTATTTCTAATTATTTTAATGATATTGAGAAATTTGAAGAAGATGTAAGACAAAGCGGTATGCTTGGCAAAAATAATAAGGTGTTTGGATTTATATTTAAAAATATTAATGATTTTTTGCTTAATCCAGAATTGTTTTTGCTTTGCAGAGATAAAAAATTGATTAGCGAAGAGAATATTTATAGTGTTGTGGTCTCAGATGCTGATGCGATTGAAAATATAGGAAATAATTTTGGTGAATTTGCTTCAAAGACTGCGTCAAATTTATTGGGAAATTTCTTTGGAACTATAAAAGATGCTGTTAGCTCTGTTGTCAAAAATACTGTTTGTGATAAAAAAGCATTGGTGCTTGTAGAAAATAAAGTATTGTACGTAAATTTAGATAAAGAAGATAGCTCTGAGTTTAAATTAAAAGATGTTGCAGAATTTCAATATAAAAAGGACAAATATGTACCTAATACCATTGATATTTACGAAAATGGATTGGATGATGAGCCATTTATGAATAATATATCCATGGATAGCTATAAAAGATTTATAACCGAACTTCAAAATTTATTGCATACTAATAATATTGAAAACCATATTGTTGAAAATAATTCTAAAAAAATAGATAAAAAATCAAGACTTCTTGAACTAAAAGAGCTTTTCAATGATGGTTTGATTGATGAAGATGAATATAAAGCTCAAAAACAAATTATTTTAAACGAATAATATAAATAACAATAGTTTTTAAAATAGAAGTTTAAGAGCTAAAATTTCATCTCTTTTAGCTTCGTGCAAGCCTCTTCTTTGCCGTGATAGCAAGCCTCATCAAGATAAATTTTCGCTTTTTTATAGTCGTTTTTGCCAAGATATATAAGCCCTAGATCGTAACTGGCCTCGCTTGAGCCAAGGCTTGTGGCTTTTTCGTAAAAATATATCGCTTTTTCTAAATTTTGATTGACACCAAGGCCGTACTCGTAGATGTATCCAGCACTTCTTAGCCCGTCTATATTGCCGTATCTGCCAGCTGTCTCAAACCAAAAAAGTGCCCTTAAGATATCTTTGCTAAAGCCTTTGCCATCACGAAAACAAACGCCAGTTTGCTGCATGGCTAGGACATTGCCATCTTTTGCGTAGTCGTAAAATCTCTTGCAAGCCTTTGAGTAGTTGCCTTCATTGTATAGATAGATGGCGTCTGCTATCTGCTCTACTTCAGGATCAAGTGGTGGCTCGCTAAGACCTAAATTTTGCGAAATTTGCTCTACCGAACAGCCCCAAAATAGTAAAATGCTAAATAGAAAAATGATAAATTTTTTCATATTTGTCCTTGAAAATTTAGGCGATTTTATCGAATTTTATCTTATAATGATCGCAAATTTTAAGCAAAAAGGAACGATATGGATCATAACGCACTTTTGACACAGCTTGGCTACAACATAGATGAAACGACCACTGAGCATATGCGTAGAATTTTAAATAACACTGACGGCCTTTTGCCAAAGAGTGTGATCGAGCTAAACGATCATTTAAAGCCACACCTTTGCTTTGTAGCGATGAGCGGGAGCGAGGATAGGTTAAAGATAAAAAACGTTGCGACCGTCAAAGAGATAAAAGAGCGGGTTGATGAGATCATCAAAAGCTGGGCAAATAAATACAAAATGGATATCAAAAAGATAAACGAAACTACATACTACATAATAGGAAAAATTAAATGAAATATGACATTGTTATTATTGGATTTGGTAAGGCTGGCAAAACGCTAGCTGTAAAGGCTGCTGCACTTGGCAAAAAGGTCGCGCTAATCGAGAGATCGCCAAAGATGTATGGAGGCACTTGCATAAACGTGGGCTGCATACCGACAAAGCGTCTAATCACAGCTTCAAAAGAGGCGATATATGCAGACAATAGCGTTGAAAACGAGTATTACACGCTTAGCATCGAAAACAAAAATAAGCTAATCTCAGCTTTAAATTCTAAAAACTACGCGATGCTAAATGATAAAGAAAACATCGATGTGATCGATGGTGTTGGCTCGTTTAAAGATAAAAATAGCGTCCTAGTTACAACATCAAGTGGCGAGAAAAAGCTGCTAGAGGGCGAGTTTATCATTATAAACACTGGCTCAAAAGAGGCAAAAGCTCCGTTTGAAATAGCAAATTCAAACGTTTTTTCAAGCACAACATTGCTTGATCTAAAAAATTTACCAAAGCATATAGTCATCGTTGGTAGCGGATTTATCGGCATAGAGTTTGCCTCGATGTTTGCTAACTTTGGCTCAAAAGTAAGCATAGTAGGCCGCTCAGCGCTTCTTAAAAACGAGGACGATGATATAGCTAGCAGCGTAAAAGAGGCTCTAAAAGTGCAAGGCATAGAAATTTTAGAGGGCTGCGAGATAGAGAGCTTAAAAGACAATGCGCTAAATTTCAAACAAGACGGTGAAGACAGGATCATCAAGGCAGATGCGTTCTTGGTGGCGCTTGGCAGGGTGGCAAATTTAGATGATCTAAATTTAAAAGAAGCTGGTGTTGAGCTAAACGAAAAAGGCTTCATAAAGACAAATGAGCGCCTTCAAACAAATGTATCAAACATCTACGCAGTGGGCGACGTGCGTGGCGGAGAGCTTTTTACTTACACTAGTTTGGATGATTTTAGGATAGTTTTTTCACAAATTTTTGGCGATAAAAAACGCACCACACAAAACAGAAGCATCCACGCAAATGTGCTATTTACCGACACTCCGTTAGCAAGAGTTGGCGTAAATGCAAAAGAAGCTAGTAAGCTTGGGCTAAATTTCAAGGAGCTAAAGCTTAGCATGGCGGCAGTGCCAGGAGCAAAGGTGCTAAATCACGATGTGGGCATGCTAAAAGCGATCGTTGAAGCAAGTAGCGGCGAGATTTTGGGGGCGAGCTTTCACTGTATCTACGCAAATGAGATCATAAATGAGATCGCGATCGCTATGAATTTAAAAGCAAATGCAAATTTCTTTAAAAACCAAATTTTCACTCACCCAAGCATCAGCGAAGCCCTAAATGACTTGTTTGGACAATACTAAAAGGACAAAAATGAAAAAATATCTACTACTTTTAACTGCTCTATTTTTCACAGGCTGCTTAAATGTCATCGGCATCGGGGATACGCCAAAACAAGATGACTCATGGCAGCAGCCAAAGGACGAAAAGGTGGTGCAAAACAAAGAGCAAATTTCAAAAAATGCTATCGATCTTTTAACACCAAAGTGCGAGAGCGGCGATGCTGAAGCGTGCAACGACTTGGGCGTAAATTTTGAGCTTATGAAAGAGTATGACAACGCTTATGCAAACTACAAAAAGGCTTGCGATGCGAAGGTGCAGCTTGCTTGCTCAAACCTTGGTACGCTCTATGAAAACGGTCTTGGCGTAAAAAAAGATCCAAAAAAAGCGGTCGAAATTTACAAAGATAGCTGCAACAGTGGCGGTGTGCAAGCTTGCTATCATCTAGGCAATGCCTACCGCAAGGGCGAGATCGTCAAACAAGACTACTACCTAGCGATGGAGGCCTACACAAACGCTTGCAACGCCGGAGATCTGCCAAGCTGCGCAAATATCGGTGCGATGTATGAGCTAGGGCTTGGCATGAACAAGGATGAAAAGAGAGCTTATGGAATTTACAAAGTCGCTTGCTTTCGCGGTCTAAACAAGGCGTGCCCACAGATGAAAAGACTAGGCGCAAAGCTTGGCATGTAAGTAGGAAAATAAGTGAAAAAATTTTTAAATTTTTGGATTATCGTAGCTGCTAGCTTTATGCTAAGTGGCTGCTGGTCGTGGCAAAAGATGGTGAGCTTTGGCTTTTGGCAAAGTGATGAGGAGGCTAGGGCGGAGCGTCTTGAGCTTGAAAAAGAGAAGATGGTGCAAAACTGCGAGAGCGGAAATAGCATCGACTGCAACAACCTAGCTGTAAATTTTAGCAACGAAAAGGACTTCGTAAAGGCAAAGGGCTACTATGAAAAGGCGTGCAACGCTGGGCTTGCGACTGCTTGCTCAAATTTAGGTCAAATTTACGAGCAAGGGCTAGTTGATGAGCAAAAAGATATCGAAAAGGCTCTAAAGCTTTATAAACTAGCTTGCGATAGTGGCGACGGCGTTGGCTGCTACAACGAGGCAATGGGACTAAAATCCTACATCGAAAGCGAAAATTTAAAAACTCATAAGATAGATAGAACCAAGGCTGAGGCTAGAGTTTTAAAGCTTTTGGCAAAGAGCTGCGAGCTTGAGTATGCGCAGTCTTGCTTCTTGCTTGCAAAGCTAAGTGGCGATGAAACAAAGGCAGACGCACTTTACAAAAGAGCCTGCCAACTTGGCAAATGTGTGGATAAAAAGTAAGGGGTAAGTTTGCTTTTTAACTCATATGTTTTTATATTTGCATTTTTACCGCTTGTATTTTTTGTATATTTTTTTCTAAATAAAAAGAGGCTAAGCACTCTTGCAAAAGCTTTTTTGGTGAGTGCTAGTTTATTTTTTTATGCTTATTGGAGTGTTTATTATCTGCCGATTTTGTTAGGAAGTATTGTTTTTAACTTCCTTGTTTCAAAATTTCTTGCAAAACATCAAAGTAAAACTATTTTGATTTTTGGTATAGTTTGCAACCTCACTTTACTTGGATATTTTAAATATGCTGATTTTTTAATTTCAAATTTAAACGCTATAGCAAATACAAATTTGGGTCTACTTCATATCGCTTTGCCGCTTGCGCTTAGTTTTGTCACATTTCAGCAAATAGCATATCTAGTCGATAGCTACAATAAGCAAACAAAAGAGAATAGCTTTTTAAACTACTGCCTTTTTATAACATTTTTTCCACAGCTTATTGCTGGTCCGATAGTGCATCACAAAGAGATGATGCCACAGTTTGCAAATAAATTTAATCTTATAAAAAACTATAAATTTATAGCTCTTGGACTTTTTGTTTTTAGTATGGGGCTATTTAAGAAGAGTGTGGTTGCCGATACTTTTTCGATTTTTGCAAATGCTGGATTTGATGTGGAGAGAAATTTGACTTTTCTGCAAGCATGGGCGACGTCGCTTTCGTATACCTTTCAGCTTTATTTTGATTTTAGTGGTTATTGTGATATGGCGATAGGTCTTGCGCTACTTTTTAACATCAAACTTCCTATAAATTTTAACTCCCCGTATAAGGCTTTAAATATTCAGGATTTTTGGCACAGATGGCATATTACGCTATCGCGTTTTTTAAGAGACTATATCTATATCCCGCTCGGAGGAAATAGAAAAGGTCAATGTCATACCTATATAAATTTGTTTTTAGTATTTTTAATAGGCGGTCTTTGGCATGGGGCTGCTTGGACATTTGTTGTTTGGGGTGCTTTACATGGTGTTGCTATTGTCACTCACAGATGTTGGCAAAAGTTAAATTTTAAACTAAATAAAATCATTGCTTGGATCATTACCTTTAACTTTGTAAATTTTACATGGATATTTTTTAGGGCAAAAAGCTTTGAAGATGCTATGAAAGTGATCCGAGGGATGTTTTTTGGTGAGTTTAAAATAGACGTTAATTATCTTGAGATGTTTTTTATCGTTTTGGCTTTTTTGGTTGTTTTGCTTTTTAAAAACTCTATGCAAATGGCATTTGATAAGAAATTTAAATTTACTATCTGGCAAATTTTTGCAACATCTTTCTTTTTGTTTATATCAATCTTAGCAATTAGGCTTAATAATGCGAGCGAATTTTTATACTTTAGATTTTAAGAAAAAAATATTTCTATGCCTGTTTTTAGTGGTTTTTGCTATGGTTGGGCTTGATGTTGTGCTTTATATTTTTTCAGATATTAGCACAAGTAAAACTAATTTCGTAAATTCTTCAAAAATTTCAAAGGCTAAGCATTTTGAATTAAATGACATCGATAAAAAAGATCTTATTTTTGTTGGGAGTAGTAGAACTCTTCATCATATATCAACAAATTTTTTTGCTAAAAATAATAATATCAGTATTTATAACTTTGGCGTATCTGGCAATTTTATAGGCGATTATCCTTTTATTACAAAAGTTATTAAAAAAGTTAATGTAAAAAAAGTTATTTTTAGTATAAAAATTAGTGATCTTTTTGAGGACTATGCAGAAAGAGGTATTAAAATTTATACTAATGATGAACTTATAGCAAATTTTGGCACAAGTAAATTAATGTTTTTTAGAACATTGCCAAAGTATTTTACAAGCTTTCATTTATTTTTAAGATACTCTGAAGCTATCTATAATAGATTAAATGTTTTTTATAATATCTTTGAGCCTAAAAATAAAATAATTGATTTGGTTGCAAATGATGAAAGGCATCCATTATTTAATGTTGAAAGAGATAGCGATTGTAATTTAAATAATATTCTTGAAATAGACTCAAAATTTACCATAAATAGAAAGCTTATTGTTGCAAAGTGTACAAATGGCGATAGTATACTTTTTGCAAATGCATTGCCGAGAGAGAACTATGGCAAGGTACTTGACCTAAAAGAGCTAAATTTAAACACATTAAAATACATGCAAAAATATATAATAGATCCATTGGCTAAAAGCGGTGTGAAAGTAGTTATTGTATTTGAGCCAATATTTGATGGAACAAGACTTCAATATAATATAAATGAAATAACATCAGCTATCAAAAATGCCAAAATTATTGATCTTACAAATTTAAAATTTAGTGATGAAGAATTATCTGACTGGGAGCATTTAAACTATCTTGGTAGAAAAAGATATAGCGAGTTTTTGGTTAAACTCTATCTTGATGGTAAACTTTGAGTTCTTACTTCAACCCAAAAACTTTTATGTTAAAGGTTGTGTGAATCTTATCGTTTTCGCCCTTCATGACGATAGGAAATTCGGCTTTTATGATGCTGTCGTAGCTACTAAGCGCGTCTAAAAAGTCATAAAATTTTTGCGGGGTTTTAAGTGAGCTAGTGACATTTAGGCGGTATCTAAAAAACTTCTCAGTTGCGTTATTCTCGCCTTCTTCTATCTTGCTAAGGCTCACTTCGCTAAAAAATTGCGATGCGAAATTTATAAATTTATCCTTATCAAAAGCTGTATCATAGGCCAAGATGATAGCGCCATCTTTTTGTCTTGTCGCCTCAAGTGCTTTAAATTTAGCTTCAAATTCGTTTTTTACCTTGGTGTATGATGAGGTTTGCGAGTAGTTTTGTCTTGAGAGGCTTTTAAATTCTTTTATGTTTGGCACGATAAAGCCAAATATCATAATGAAGCAAACTATGATAAAAGCAAATATAAAAAGTAAAAGCTTTACTGGGTCGATTTTTTCTAAGCTCGTATCTTTTTTACTCATTATATCCCTCAGAATTATCAATCTTATTTGTGCTTATAAAGCCATACCAGCCGTTTTTGCTCTGATAAAAGCTAGTGTTTGACGTGGTGAAAATCGACCTTAGCGGCGAGGCTAAGAGCTGGTTAAAGACATCCTTTGTTGGCGTTATGCCGCGGATGATGAGTGAGTTTTTGTCCATAAAGACCTCTTCAAGCGTGATGCTATCAGGCACAAGGTCAAAAAGGTTGTGCAAGCTTTGCTTTAGGATAGAATTTGACGTAAAGATGTCGTTTGCAGAGTCTATCTGCACGGCAAGTTTGGCTGAAATTTCATCCGTGGTGACTATCTTTTGGCTAAGCTCTTTTTGCTCATTTGCTAGAAATTCTATATTTTTCTTGGTTGAGTAGTTTTTATAAACGATAAAGAAATTTGCCACCAAAAGCACCACAAAGACAAAGCCGATGAGGCTTAGCCAGAGCTTACTAAAGATAGATAGAAGCGGTCTTGGTTCTGGAGTGATGAAGCTAAATTTCATAGTATTATCTCTTCTTGCATGATCTCATTCATGATGTGATTTGTGTTGATCGGATAGCTTGATGTCTCCACAAATAGCTCAGATTGTAGGTATTGTAAAAAGGTTGCGCTTGTTTTTGTGTTTTCAAAAACGATGATCTGCTCGATAAAATCGCCGCCGTAGATCGGATTTTCATAAAATTCTTTCATGGCCTTTGCGATGTAGTCAAACATCTTCATATCGCGCCCAAAGATCGCTACTGACTTCTCGACATTGGTCGAAGTTGGCATGTTTAGCTCATAGTTTAGATCTTCAAATTCTTTTGGTTTATCATCGCTTAAAAAATCATCCAAACTCTTAAAATCATCAAGCGCCGTTGCACCATCTTCTTCTTTGACAATGAGGTTGTCGATGTCTGTTATATCCTCTTCTTTTAGGCTTTCGATCTCTTCGTTGCCCTCTTCAGCATCGCTCATATTTAAAAACGTCGAGAGCTTCATCTGCTTGTCTTTAAATATCGCAAGTGCAAAAGAGTGCGAGTGGATGTAGAGATATAGTGTGGTTTTTGGCGAAATTCCACGCTTTAAAAGCTCGTGAAAGAGCAGGGCGATAGGCGAGTAGATAAGATCGACACTACCTTGCCCAAAGAGGTTTTTATATCTTCTTATAGCATTTAAATTTGCATATATGCTCCAGCTATCTTGCATCACAAGGCTGGTTAAATTTTGCGTGTTGATGTTAAATTTTTTATACTCGTCAAAGTTAGCAGTAGGCAGCGCACCTTGTGAGTCGTCGTTAAAAAAGAGCGAAATATAGACGCCAAAATAGGCCTTCTCTTGCTCTTCTATGTATTTTATGACCTTTTCATCGACATTTTCGATGCTTATGTCTGTAAATTTAGCATTTATGGTTTTTATAAGCTTGCCATTTCTAAAGACCTGACCGTAAAAAACGCACTCATTGCCCTCGATCACGGCGCTTAAGAAAAGGTTTGAAAAAAGCTTTTTGATGCTAAAAGACATAACTCTCCTAAATTTAGTGCATTATTTTTGGTATGTTAGCTAAAAAGGGATTAAATAAGTTTAAAACAGCTCGTTTTTTAGTTTTGCAAACGCCTCTTTCATCTTCAGAGCTTCTCTTTTTAGCTCATCATCAAGCAGTGCAGAATTTCTTAAGCTCTCAAAATCCTCTATCATCACATCGCACATCATTTTGATGCGCTCTTTATCGGCCTTGCTGACGCCATTTTGGCTCATTTTTTTGATGCGCTCAAGATACTCTTTGCCATTTTTTATGTATGAGTTAAATTTCATAGCTGCCTTGCTTTGATTAAGCGTGGTGGCGGCCATCTTGTTGTATGTGTCAAGATCAAGGGCTTTTTGGCTTAAATTTATAGCCTTTTCATACTCTTTACTCTCGTAGTAAAATTTCGCTTCAAGAGCGAGTTTATAGGAGTTGTCGCTGTAAAAAAATAGCCCAAAGAAAGCTATTATAAAAATGGCTATAAAGATAGAAATTTTATTTTTCATAAATTTCGTCCAAAATTTCTCTTATCTCATCGCTTATTTGCGGATTTTTATGCGCATATTTTTTCCACCAAATTTTTAAATTTGACCTAAAGTCCTCTTCGTTTTGTAGCACGCTCTTGCCGCCGTCATTTTGCGAGGCTTGCCAAAGCTCGTTTTGTATCTTCTCTTTTGCCTCTTTTTGTTCTAAATTTGCCACGCTAAAAGGGGCTGAGAGGCTAAAATTTATAGTTGAAAATGGCTTTGGAAGTATCATCTTATCCCAGCTTTTAAACTCCCAAAACGAGTTTGCTTCGAAATTTAGAGCATAAATTTCACAAGATGACTTTTGTGCGATCACCGCAGCGCCGTCTGCTACGCTATGTCTTGGACCGCGTGGGCCATCTGGCGTGATGATGACGTCGTGACCTTGCTTTATCTCTCTTAGGGCTTCTATTAGTGCCCTTGCACCGCCTTTTGAGCTACTACCTCTAATGGTGCCAATGCCAAAAAATTTGATTATTCTGGTGATGAGCTCGCCATCTTTGTGGTCGCTTATTATCACCTTGCCTTGTTTTCTGTTTTGACTGCTCCACCAGCGCCTGTAAGCAAAGCTCATAAAGCTAAGCCTGCCGTGCCAAAAGACGACGACGCAGCCATTTTGTGGCAAGAAATTTGGAGTGTAGCTCTTTTTGCAGGTTAGAAAAATAAGCCACATCAAAATGTAGATGAAAAAGACGCCAACATTTAGGGCGACCTTTTCAAGGGTGTTTTTAAATTTGCAGCTCGCCATACAAAACCATTCGTTTTGGGTTTGTGATCTTTACTTTTTGCGTAGTGCCAAGAAGCTCCTCGCTGCCATCAACTTGAACTAAAAAGTTGTTAAAACTTCGTCCAGCAACTCCGCCATTTGCCCTTAGCTCTTCAAAATAGACATCAAAAATTTTATCTTTTTGCTCCGCCACGATCTCGTCTAAAATTTCGCTGTGGCGATTTTGCAGGCGCATTAGCCTTTCTGAAGCGGTTTTATCATCTATTTGATTTGTAAAAGTAGCTGCTTTTGTAAGCGGACGAGGCGAATATTTAAAGCTAAAAATTTGCTCAAATCTAACTTGCTCAAGCACATCCATCGTATCTTCAAATTCGCTCTCGCTCTCGCCCGGAAATGCGACGATGATGTCAGTTGAGATGCTCACATCTGGGCACATCTTTCTAAGTCTTAGCGCGCGGTCTAAAAACCACTCTTTTGTGTATCCGCGCTTCATCTCGCGCAAAACTTTGGTGTTTCCGCTTTGAAGTGGCATGTGCATAGACTTGCAAATTTTTGGGTTATTTGTGAAAATTTCAAGAAATTTATCATCCATGTGAAGTGGGTGCGGGCTTGTAAATCTTATCCTCTCAACGCCCTCTATCTCGCTTATCTTCACTAAAAGATCGCTAAAATCGATATTTTCTTGCACGCCTGAAAATCTTTTGCCGTAGTTATTGACATTTTGCCCTAGTAAAAATATCTCTTTTGCACCGCTTTTTGCGGCCTTTTCTACCTCTTTTAAGATGAGGCTTGAGGGGATGGAAATTTCATCGCCTCTGGTATGTGGGACGATGCAGTAGGTGCATTTTTTATCGCAGCCGATCGAGATATTGATATGGCTTTTGTATGGCGAGCCTCTAAATTCGCCAAATGCGTATTCGCTCTCGTCGTGGTTGATGTCGGTTGAGATAAATTTAGGCGTATTTACCGCCTTTGTGATCTTGCTAACATTTCTTGCGCCAAGAACAAAATCAACATAAGGCGCGCGCTTGAAAATTTCACTACCTAAATGGCTTGCAGTGCAGCCGCAAACGCCTATCTTTGCACCTCTTTTTTTGGCTTTTTCAAAGGCTCCAACCTCGCTAAAGAGCTTATGAACTGGCTTTTCACGAACTGAACAGGTATTTATAAGGATTAAATCAGCTTCTTCGATGTTTTGTGTTAAGGAGTAGTCTTCTTTTTGTGAGAGCTCGGCTATGATATGCTCGCTGTCACGAACATTCATAGCACAACCTAGAGTTTGGATAAAGAGCTTTTTACTCATTAAAGTATATGCACTTCATACATATAATCGCTATCATCAAGTCCGTATTTTACGGTTCTGTGATAAACGCTTAGCCCTTTTTCTTCAAAGTGCTCGACTAAGGCGATTAGTTGTTTATGTGTGTTTTCTTTATCAAAATAGAAAATTTTCTGACCCTCTTTTTCGACAGCTGCCTCTATCTTTTCTAGTGAAATCGTTTTTGGTTTTGCGTCTAATTCGGCTCTTGCAAGTTTTAGCTCCATTTTTAATCCTTTCAAAATCTTAAATTTTAATCGGTCAATATACCCAAATCATCATAAAAAAAGGATTAAATAAAAGTTAATAACAAGCTTAAAGTTATTAAAAGTATGGCTTATGTATAATTTCAAAACTTCACGAAAAATCCCCGAAATTTATCGTCACAATGGAGAAAAAATGGAAAGAATATCAGACATTATAGAGTCAATTGCAAATGAGAAAAATTTAGAGATAGAAGATGTAAAAGAGCGTGTCATAAGGGCTTTGATAAACACTGCAAAAAGGGTTTATGGTGAAAATTATGAATATGATGTAAGCATCGATGCGAATAAAAACTTAAAGCTTTATCAAAAAATTTCAATCGTAGCAAACGACGATGAGAGGCTTGCTGAAGACAATGAGCACTTTTTAAGCTTAAAAGATGCTAAAAAGATAGATAGTGGCGTAGAGATCGGCGATGAGCTCACTTACGAGCTAAGCCTTGATAACCTTGGCAGAACCGCAGCTCAAACGCTTCACAAGGAGCTTGAGTATCACATCCAGCGCCTAGTAGAAGAGAAAATTTTACAAAAATATAATGAGATGAGTGGTCACATGGTCTTTGGACCAGTTGTTAGGGTAGATAACGATGAAAACACATTTATCGAGATAGACGAGCTTCGTGCCATCTTACCACGTAAAAACCGCATAAAAGGCGAGAAATTTAAAGTAGGCGACGTGGTAAAAGCGGTCATTAGAAAAGTTTTTACAGATAAAAATTTAGGCATAAAGGTCGAGCTTTCAAGGACTTCGCCTAAATTTCTTGAAGCGCTGCTAACTTCAGAGGTGCCTGAGATAAAAGATGGCGGCATCATCATCCAAGGAAGTGCGAGGATCCCTGGAGAAAGGGCAAAAGTAGCACTCATCTCAACCACTCCAAACATCGATCCAGTCGGCGCAACTGTCGGCACAAAAGGCGTTAGGATAAATGCCGTAAGCAAAGAGCTTCACGGTGAGAGCATCGATGCGATCGAATACACCACCGAACCAGCGATCTTGGTAGCTCGCGCTATGGCACCTGCGATCATCACATCTGTAAAGATCGAAGAAAACAAGGCGATCGTGACACTTGCGAGCGAGCAAAAGAGCAAGGCTATCGGCAAAAACGGCATAAATATCCGCCTTGCAAGCATGCTAACTGGCTATGAGATCGAGCTAAACGAGCTTGGCTCAAAAACTGGTAGCGGCGACAATGACGGCGGAATGGTCAAGGATCTAAAAGCACTCTTTGGTGACAACTAATGAAATTTCAAATAAGAAAAGCGACTAGAAGCGATATAGACGTGATCTGTGAGCTCGTAAGAGAGCTTGCGGCTTACGAAAAAATGAGCGATCAAGTCACTTTTACAAATGAAATTTTCGCAGACTCTATCTTTAACAAAAACCATGCAAAAGCCCTTATCTGCGAGAGTGAGGGCAGGGTGATAGGATATGCTATCTATTTTTACACATTTTCTACATTTTTAGGGCTTGGTGGGATCTATCTTGAGGATATTTATGTCAAAAAAGAATTTAGAAATCAAGGCATCGGCAAAGCATTTTTTAAATTTCTAGCTCAAATTTGCAAGGATGAAAATTTAAAAAGGCTTGAGTGGTGCTGTCTAAACTGGAATGAACCAAGCATCAAATTTTATGAAAGCATGGGCGCTAAAAATCAATCTCTTGAGTGGAGAACCTACCGCTTAGACGGCGAAAATTTAGGAAAACTGATAAATTTATAGTTTCTAATAAAAGCTCAAATTTGCTTTGAAATTTGAGCTTGCTGGTGATTAAAATTTATATGTATATCCCATATAAAGACCCACATTTGTCTCTTTTATTTTTGCATTGTTATATTTTGTTATAGAGCTATATTTTGTTCTATCAGCTTTTAAACCAAACTCAACCGCATTGTTTTCGTTGATAGAGTACTCAGCACCAATTCTTGCACCTAGCATCCAGCCATTTATACTAGCTTTTTCAGAGCCATCATAAATATCAAATACATCCATTTTGAGCTTTGAGTAGCCAGTGTAGCCACCAAGAACTAGTTTAAGATCTTTTGCTACGCTCGGAGTATAGTCAGCTCCAACTATAAATTTATGAGTTTTCCATTTTATTATTGTGCCATCTTCGTTGCCAAGTGACTTTTTAGCTTGAAAGTCATATATGTAAGCTCCATAAACTCTAGCTACGTCAAAGTCATAACCAGCTTTTATGCCAAGACCGGGTTGTGCTTTTTTAGCTTTTGATTTGCCATTGTCGCTTTTTGCTGTTAAATTTGAATTAAAAGAATAATCTCCTTCAACCCCAACAAACGCTCCTTGCGCTAAAGCAGCGGCACTAGCTAGGCTTAAACCTAAAGCAACTTTTAAAACTACATTTTTCATTTTTACTCCTTATTTAAAAAATGTTACGCAGCTATTTTAAATTTTCTTATATTAAATAAAGTTTAAATATTCAATGAAATTAATAAAAAACATAAAATAATTCAATTGTTTTCTTATCAGAATAAAATTTATAAAATCACTCGAAAAAAAGGAGTGTAAAGTGGCTAAGATGACAAAACGTGATATGGCTTATCATTTAGACGTTGATGTCGCAACGCTTTACAACTGGCGAAAACACAAGCCAAACCTTTATCGTATCGTGATGCTTGGATTTAAATTTGATGAGCTTATCGAACAGAGTAAAAAGACTTGCAACGAGCTTTGCGAATATGAAAATTTAATCAATCAAGATATAGAAAAATTTAGCAAATAATCGTTTAAAAATCGTAATCTCTTTTATAATTGCAAGAGCTAGAAAATTCAAAATTTCTAAGATATTTTTGGCTAGATATTTTAAGTGAAAAAATTTGAGCTCAAAGCAAGTGCTTCAAGCTCAGTTAAATTTACTCGTTTAGGATAGAGAGAAGCTCTTTGTTGTCTTTTGTTTTTAGCATTTTTGCGTATAAGAATTTAAGTGCTTCGACGTCGTCCATTGTCGCGATCGCAGAGCGGATAGCCCAAATTTTTTGAAGCTCATCAGGTTTTTGAAGTAGTTCTTCTTTTCTGGTGCCTGATTTTAGTACGTTGATAGCTGGGTAAATTCTGCGGTCTGAGATGTTACGGTCAAGCACGATTTCGCTGTTTCCAGTGCCTTTAAACTCTTCAAATATCACTTCGTCCATGCGTGAGCCAGTGTCGATAAGTGCTGTTGCGATGATGGTTAGAGAGCCGCCGTGCTCGATGTTTCTAGCTGCGCCAAAGAAGCGTTTTGGCTTGTGAAGTGCGTTTGCGTCCACACCGCCTGTTAGCACCTTACCGCTTGGTGGGGTCACTGTGTTATAGGCACGTGCCAGACGGGTTATGCTGTCAAGCAAGATGATGACATCTTTGCCCATCTCAACTAGACGTTTTGCCTTTTCGATGACTAGCTCTGCTACGCGGACGTGGTTAAGCGCTGGCAGGTCAAATGTCGAGCTAAATACCTCACCTTTTACGCAGCGCTGCATATCGGTAACTTCTTCTGGTCTCTCATCTACTAGAAGCACCATGAGCTGCGCTTCTGGATGGTTTTTGGCGATGCCGTGAGCTAGCTCTTTCATAAGCTCAGTTTTACCACTTCTTGGAGGTGCGACGATGAGGCCACGCTGACCCTTGCCAATAGGCGTGAAAAGATCAAGCACACGGCCCGTTAGCTTCATCGGATCATACTCTAAATTTAGCTTTTCGGTTGGGAAAAGTGGGGTTAGGTTGTCAAAGAGTGGCCTCTCTTTTGCATCTGCTAGAGGCATGTAGTTTACCGCTTCGATCTTTAAAAGGGCGTAGTATTTTTCTTGATCTTTTGGCTCTCTTACTTGACCAGTAATGATGTCGCCCACACGAAGTGCAAATTTGCGTATCTGTGAGTTTGAAACATAAGCGTCGTTTGAGCTGTCGCTTAAATTCGCATCAACAGCCCTTAAAAAGCCGTAGCCCTCGTTTGTGATCTCTAAAATTCCAGTAAATAGTATAAAGCCACCTTGTTTTGTCTGGGTTTTTAGTATCTCAAATATCAAATCCTGCCTGCGAAATTCGCGTGGATTTTCGACGCCAACGCCATTTGCGATCTGCACTAGCTCGTCTAAACTAAGCGTTCTTAGCTCTTCGATCTTGTGTCCGTCGACTGGTACGTGGGTTCTTGATGCTTGATGTTTTTTTGTAGTTTTTGTGCTTTGAGCAGCACTTTGCTCGGTTTGGTTATTGTTTTCCATTTTTCCTCTTTAAATGCGGGGATAAGATTGTAGAATTCTGGGCTTCAAAAGTTTTTTGAAAGTTTTGGCATTTTATAAAAATAAAACTTTGTTGTCAAGAAATGCCACAACCAAAGTCGCTAAAGTAGGCAAATTTGCAGGCATAGTGACCTGCAAATTTAAATTTAATGCTCGCTTTTTAGCCCAGCGCCACACATCGAGATGATGCTTTTGCCCTCAAGCTCGTGTGATTTTACGTAGCTTGCGTAGGCGGCGTAGATGGCTGCTGTGGTGTGCTCGACGTAAAAGCCACGGCTTGCTAGGAAATTTCTAGCTGGCTCAATATCATCTTCTTTTATCGTGATCACTTCGCGCTCGCCTGCGTAGTCGCTAGATAAAATTTCAGCGCCACGAGCAGGTTTTGCGATCGCTATGCCCTCAGCTAGTGTAGGCTGCGCCTTTATCGCAACTGGCTCGCTTGTCGCCCCAAGAAACGGCGCGCAATTTTCACTTTGAACGATGAAAATTTTAGGTAGTTTTTTGATCACTCCTGCCTCATATAGCTCGTTTAGTGCGATCTCACAGCCTATTAGCAAGGTGCCGTTGCCAACTGGCAGGAATAAATTTTCAGGGACAAAGCCAAGCTGCTCGTAAATTTCATATATATATGTTTTAGTGCCTTGGTAAAAAAGCGGGTTAAAGACGTGGTTTGCGTAAAATATGCCCTCATCTTTTGCCCTTTTTCTGCAAGCATCTGCCGTTTCGTCGCGTGTGCCGTCAAAGACGACCGCCTTTGCGCCGTAGTACTCAAGCATCTTTATCTTTTTCTCGCTAGTGCCTTTTGGGACGTAAATTTCACACTCTATGCCAGCTCTAGCAGCGTATGCGGCGACTGAGTTTCCAGCGTTTCCGCTGCTATCTTGTAAGATTTTTTTGATGCCATTGGTTTTACAAAACCAAATAAGCATCACAGCACCCCTATCTTTAAAGGAAAGCGTTGGCATCGCATAGTCCATTTTAAGGTAGCGTGAGTCATCAAATTTCACGCTCTTTGTTAGCCCTTCGCCAAGGCTGATATCGTGCCAAAGATCGTTTTTGATAGGGAAAAATTCGCGGTATCTAAAGAGGCTAAACTCGCGCTGATCGATCAAATTTAGATCAAATTTGACTGGTTTAAACTCCAGATCATAAAGCCCGCCACACTCGCACGCAAATATAGGTGTCTCAAAATCTGCACTCTTGCCGCACTTTGAGCAGATAAATTTAGGCATTGTTGCTCCTTTTAAAATTTTCTATCAAGTATCGCTGTGGCTTCGATCTCTAGCAGGCAGCCAAAGTGAAGTTTATTTGTCGGCACTACGACGCGAGCTGGCTTGTGCTCGCCAAAAAATAGCGCATACTCGTCATCTATCTCGTCCCAAAAGTCGATATCTGGCGTATAAATGCGGCACATCAAGATGTCATTTCTTGTTGCATTTGCTAGTTTTAGCACATTATCAAGGTTTTTTAAAGCTTGCCTTGTTTGCGCCTTTAGCCCCTCTGGGATCTGCCTAGTCTCTGGGTCCATGCTAAGCTGACCTGAGATGTAGAGGATGCCGTTATGCTCGGTCGCCAAAGAGTAGTGAGCCTTTTTCTTTTTTGAAATTTCGGTCTCATAAATTTTCATATTTTCTCCTTAAAAATTTAAAGAATTATAGATAAAAAATTATTATTACCACTTAAATTTCACAAATTTTCATAAAAAATTATATTTTTTCTTATCGAAATTTTAAAAATATTTTGGCTAAACTTAAACAAAAACAAAAGGCGCCTTATGCACCATATATTAAAGGCATTTATCCCAACGGCAAATTTGATCCAAAAAAGCTCGCCATTTGCCTGCGAAGTCGTGCTACACGACCTTTCACACCCGCAGCGCTCGGTCGTCTATGTAGCTGGCGACGTCACTGGCAGAAAGGTCGGACAAAGCTTTGACCACCTTGTAAGCGAGGTCTTAAATAGTAAAAATTTCAAAGACGACTACGTGGCAAACTACTTTTTTACCAAGGATGAAAAGCTTGTGAAGTCCTCAACCGCTTTTATCAGAGATGAAGCAGGCGAGATCATAGGGGTGATATGCGTAAATGTCGATGCAAGCGTGGCAAAGAGCCTTTTTGAAATGGCTGGGAATTTCTTAAAGACGAGTGAAAATGAGCCTCATGACGAGCAAAACGACGATGTGATGCAGATAGTTTTAAATTTGATCGACAAGATCATCGCCAAAAACGAGGGCAAAAAGCTCAAAAAAGAGCAGAAGCTAGAACTCGTGGGCTTTATGAACGAAAAGGGCATTTTTAACATCAAGGGCGCTATCGAGGTCGTGGCAGCCAAGCTAAACGTCTCAAAGATCACGATATATGGCTATTTAGACCAGCTTAAAAAGAAGCGTCCGTGAAGTGTAGGTGCTCTCACTGCAAGCAAAGCTTTGATGAAAGCGCGATGATAGAGGCTAAGGGCGGGCTTAAATTTTGTTGTGTCGGCTGCAAAGGCGTCTATGAAATTTTAAATGAAAGCGGCCTTGGCGAGTTTTACGAGAGGCTTGGCAAAAACACGCTAAATCCTGCAAGTAGCGGTGCAAATGTCAAAAATTTAGCGGCAAATTTTAGCGAGCTGGTGACAAAAGAGGGCGAGTTTTCTAAAATTTCGCTTCTCATTGACGGCATCACCTGCTCGGCGTGCATCTGGCTGCTTGAAAAGGCGCTTTTTAGCCTACCTGGAATTTTGGAGGTAAATATCAACTCGCTTAGCCAAAAGGCGGTCATCGTTTTTGACGAGCAAGAGCTCTTGGTGGAGCAGATAGTTGAGAAAATTTACGCCGTTGGCTACACTCCAAAGGCCTATGCGGCGAGCCAAAAAGAGGACGAGCTAGTCAAAAAAAGGCGAAATTTCTACGCAAAAGCGCTTGTTGGTGTCTTTGCCACGATGAATATCATGTGGCTGGCGATCGCGCAGTATGGCGGCTACTTTAGCGGTATCAGAAGCGACGTGAAGGACCTGCTAAGCTTCGCGCAGTTCGTGCTGGCAACGCCTGTGCTTTTTTATACTGGTAGCGAGTTTTTTAAAGGGGCAAAAATCGCCATTAAAAACGCCTCGCCAAATATGGACCTGCTCGTCATCACGGGAGCTAGCATAACCTATATCTACTCGATATTTGCGATGTTTACGAGAAGCGGTGAGAGCTATTTTGACTCGGTTGCGATGATCATAACCTTTGTTTTTATCGGCAAATTTTTAGAAATTTTAGGCAAGAAAAAGGCGCTTGAGACTTCAAATTTCTTAAGCGACATGCTTCTTGCAAAGGTCTGTGTTTTAGAGGATGGCAAGGACATTTTAAAAGAGCCAAAGGATGTAAATTTAGGCGAAAAGATCGTGCTAAGAGCTGGCGAGAGGGCGCTGCTTGATGGAGCGGTGCTTAGCGGTGAGGCGAGCGTGGATAGCTCAAGCTTAACAGGCGAAAGTTTGCCACTTTTGCTAAGCTCTGGCGGCGAGGTAAAAAGCGGCGTTGTCTGTCTAAATGGACAGATCGTCTATGAGGCAAGGCAAATTTTTAAAAACTCATATCTTAATAAGCTTATAAATTTACTCCAAAACGCAGAGCTAAAAAAGCCAAATATCGAGCTAGCAGTCAATAAAATCGCCTCGAAATTCTCTCTTAGCGTGCTTACTCTGGCATTTTTTACATTTTGGTTTTGGTACTTTAAATTTAGCTTTTCAGAAGCGGTAGTGACAGCTGTGAGCGTCATCGTCATCGCTTGCCCTTGCGCGCTTGCCCTTGCCACACCAGTTAGCAGCGTTTGCGCCCTTGGGGTTGCCTTTAAAAACAAGGTGCTTTTTAAGGAGGCTAAATTTTTTGAAAGCCTTGCAAAGTGCGACGTGGCGGTCTTTGACAAGACTGGGACGCTAACAAAAGCTAAATTTGAAGTTGGCGAGTTTTTTGTAAAAGATGGCGTTAGTATCGATAAAATTTACTCGCTTTGCCTCATCTCAAACCACCAAATAAGCGTTGCGGTGGCTGAGTTTTTAAAGCAAAAAGGTGCAAAAAAAGTTGAGCTTGAAAATGCAAATTTAAGCGTGGCAAAAGGGGTTAGCGCTGATATTGCGGGTGAGCGTTTTGTAGCTGGAAGTAGGCGCTTTTTGGCTGAAAATGGGGTGAAATTTGATGAGAGCGAAGAAAATGTGAGCTTTTTTGTGGGCAAGCAGGGCGAGCTGGTGGCTAAATTTTACCTAAAAGATAGTGTAAAGCCCGAAGCAAAGGCATTGATAGATGAGCTAAAAACAGCTGGATTAGAGACCTTTATCCTAAGTGGCGACGTGCAAAATGAGGTAAAAAACGTGGCAGATGAGCTTAGTGTGAGCGAATTTGGAGCAGGGATGCTGCCTGATGAGAAGGCTAAATTTATAAGTGAGCTTAAGCAGCAGGGCAAAAATGTGCTGATGGTAGGAGACGGCATAAACGACGCAGCTGCGCTAAGCCTTGCCCACGTGGCCATTTGCATGGGAAGTGGCGCGGCGGTGAGCTTAGAAAAAAGCGACGTGGTGCTACTTGATGACAGCCTTCAAAGCCTTGCAAAAGCGGTGAAAATTTCAAAATTTACCTATAAAACGATAAAGCAAAATTTACTCTTTTGCCTGCTTTATAACGCCCTTAGCCTGCCATTTGCCGTGTGTGGCTACGTCATGCCGCTATTTGCCGCGCTTTTCATGTCGGCAAGCTCGCTAAGTGTGATACTAAACTCGCTTTTTATAGTTAGAAAATTTAAGGACAAATAGTGGATACAACGACTCTTGCGATGCTTGTTTTTATCTCTGTTTTGATGGGGGCGGCCCTGCTTTTTGGCGTGCTTTGGGGGATAAAAAATAGGCAGTTTGAAGACTACCGCAAATTTTTAGACGGAGCGAATTTAGACGACGAAGATGCGCTAAATGAAGCCTACCAGCTCGAACTTCGCAAAAAAGAGGCGCTAAAAAATAGGCTAGAAGCTAGCAAAAAGGAGCATGAAGGCAAGGGCGAGCATGACGAGGCCGACAAAAAACTCTAAAATTTTCCAAGAGATGGGCCTTGCAAAGATGGGCGCTAAAAACCTAGCCAGATAGCCAAGTGCAAAGAAAAAGCAAAATGAGGCAAGGCTAGCTCCCACGCCAAATATCAAATTTTCATCTTTAAATTTAGTCGAAACCGAGCCTATTAGTATCATCGTGTCAAGATAGACGTGAGGATTTAGCCAAGTAAATGCTAGCGTTAAAAGGATGTTTTTCTTTAAATTTGATCTAGCATTTTCGCTGCTCGTATCCATGCTAAGATCCTTGAAAAAGCACGAGTGAAAGCTCTTTAGCGCGTAAAAAAGTAAAAATAAAAAGCCGCCATATAGGGCGATTTGCTTGATGATGGGGAAGTTTTGCACGAGGCTACCAAGCCCAAAAACTCCTGCAAAGATCAAGACAGCGTCGCTAATAGCGCAAATAAGACAGATGATAAAGATATTTTCTCTTTTGATGCCCTGTTTTAGCACAAATGCGTTTTGTGCGCCGATAGCTAAAATGAGCGATAAAGAGGTGAAAAATCCAGATATAAATGCTTGCAAATTTGTCCTTCTCGCTAAAGTTTGGCTTAAATTTAGCAAAATTTAACTTTATCATAACCATAAATTTATGCCTTTTTTTATAAAATCAGCAAATTAAAATTGCAAAAAGGAAAGCAGTTGCAAGCACTAGCCCTAAAATATCGACCAAAAAATTTTGACGAGCTCATCGGACAAGAAGCCGTAAGCAAGAGCCTAACCCACGCACTTGATGAGAACAGAGTGAGCCATGCCTATTTGTTTTCAGGCCTTAGGGGAAGCGGCAAGACATCGAGCGCTAGGATATTTGCAAAGGCTTTGGTCTGCGAGAAAGGACCAACTTCTAGGCCTTGCGAGGTCTGCGCGCAGTGCGTGATGGCAAACGAGTCGCGCCATATGGACATCATCGAGATGGACGCAGCCAGCCACAGAAAGATCGACGACATAAGGGAGCTTATCGAGCAGACAAAATACGCTCCGACGGCTGCTAGATATAAAATTTTTATCATCGACGAAGTGCATATGCTAACAAAAGAGGCATTTAATGCCCTTCTTAAAACGCTTGAAGAGCCGCCAAGTTATGTTAAATTTATCTTAGCAACCACCGACCCTTTGAAGCTGCCAACAACGGTGCTTTCAAGGACGCAGCATTTTAGATTTAAGCAAATAAGCAGATATGAGATCGTAAAACACCTTGAATTTATCCTTAGTAAAGAGGGCGTGAGCTACGAGAGGGAGGCGCTTGAGATACTTGCAAGAAGTGGCGGTGGCTCGCTAAGAGATACGCTAACGCTGCTTGATCAAGCTATCATTTATAGCGCTGGCAATATCACAAAATCAAGCGTGGCAGCGATGCTCGGACTTCTTGATCCAAGTAGGATCGAGCAGATCATCGAGCACGTCGCAAATGCCGATAAAAACGCAATAAGAGTGCTTGTAACCGAGCTTGAGACCTATGAGCCAGAGATGATCATAGATGAAATTTTGGCAAATTTAAAGCAGAGATTTTTAGACAATGACCCGAAATTTTCACTTCTTATATATGAGAGATTTTTTAGGATTTTGGCGCAGGCAAAGTCGATGCTAAGCGTATCAAGCGACAATGGCTTTGTGCTGATGCTTATGCTTTTTATGATGATAGAGGCGCTAAATTTACAAGATATCGATGAAGCCATAAAGCTTGCTAAGAATGAGCCTAGCGTGGTTATAGAGCCAAAAACTGGCGTGAGTGAGCAAATTTTAGCCCTAAAAGAAGCGCCAAAGTCACCATACGAGCAGTTTGTGGCAAAAATTTATGATAGAAGCTTTGAGCTAGGAGAAATTTTTAAAAATCACATAAGTTTTAGCTTTTTAAATGAAAATGAGCTTGGCTTAGTCGTCAATGCAACTGGCGACGAGCTGGCATTTTTTAAAAAAAGCTGGGGCGTAATGCATGAAATTTTACATACAATTTTTGGTAAAAAGATCAAGATCGTAAATGCCAAAACTCAAATTCCTGCCGCAAAGCCTGAGCCTCAAACTAAGCCACAAGAGCCACAGGATAAATATAGCTACCTTGACGAGGAGATCGCTAAGATAAAGGCTAGACAGCAAGACGAGCAAAAAGATGAGCCAGTAAAAGAGCCTGTTACGGCACGACAGATCGAGGCAAATGCGCTATCTCAGCCACAAAATGACTTTGTAAAAGAGCTGATGTCGCTAAGTCAGAGTAAGAGCCCAGAGGAGCTTAAAAAGCAAAGAGAAGAGGGCGTGATAAAAGAGGCAAATAGGCTCTTTGGACAGCCTGAAGTGCAAAATAGCTAGGGATTTGTCTCTTTTGTAAATTTGACTTTTTGGTCTAAATTTCTAAACAAAAGTGGTCAAATTTAGTTTTTTTAATAAATTTATC
>NZ_POYR01000112.1:0-1643 GCF_002912425.1 Campylobacter concisus | reverse complement strand
CTAGCATAGTTAAAATACCTTGCATCTATCTCATTACCAGATCCTCTTAGCTCATCTAAGCATAGATAGGTACTAAGGTTATTTAGTGCTAGTTTAGAAGCTAGGTTAAAAGATAGTTTGTTTTTCTTGTGGTCTATGTCATAGTATATAAATGAGTTATAGTCTAATCCTCCACTGCTTATATTAGCTCCTAGAAATAGTCTATTTAAATTTAGACTTATATAGTTTTGATAGATCATTACTGGATAGTAGCAATAGCTATTTGTACTATTTTTATCATAGGCTTCTTTTATAGACATAGGTTTATATGAGATATTATTTAGTGCGTAAGCTTCATTAAATTTATATGTATATCTTGTGTGCATTATCTCTTTGTAGTTCTCTTCTAGTTTTTCATAGGATGTTTTCCAAAGTTCTAATGCACCACTAACCATAGAAGCACCTATGCTCTTACCTAGTGATCCCGCATAATCTTTTATTAGTCTCTTTATCTCTTGAAAATCTGTATAGCTAAACCTATGAGTATATCTCATAAAGGTATATGTTGTGATCTCTGTATAAGTTATACTTAGTTTATAATACTCCATCGCCATATGAAGCCTAAATGCATTTGAAGCTTGAATGATTAGATTAAGCTTTGAATGTTGTAAAACTACGCTTGTAGTTTTTAGACTCGTTATTAGCAAGATATATCTATCTATCTCTTTAGTCTTTCTTGCACCAAGTAGGCTTTTTACTAAATTTAATACCCCAAGCTCATCAAGAAATGTCTCTCTTAGTGCCTTTGCGTCTTTATTAAATATATAAGAGCCAAGTGATTCATATATCTTAGATATGCCATCTTCACCAACAAATTTTGCTAGTGGAAACACCTCTTCTATAGTAGTTTTTACTAATAATGAGCTTACCTCTTTATTTATATCTCTATCATTGCTATATGCTATATCTTTTAAGTTTATAGCCTCTTTTAGAGTGTTTTTATTCTTAGCAGCTATAGCTTCTTTTATAGTAGCTTCATCTTTTTTATAGTTCTCATCTATCTTGTCAGCTTGCTCTATAAGAAGTTTCATTAGATCTTTTTGCAAAGGGTCTTTGATATCTGCATTTTTACCAACTTCATTTTCAGCTAAAAGCTCTTCAACGCTAACTACATCCTTGTTATTTACTCCATCCATATATTTAGAAATTTCTTCTATACATAGATACTCACCACTTTTTAGACCACTACTTTTTACTGAGTCTTTATAGAAAAATAGCTTTAAATCTCTATCAAAAATTCTTATTATAGAGTTTGAGTGTAGGGCTTTTATCTCATCGTCTTCTATTACTATATATTCATCACCATCTTTAATGCTTTTCTTTATCATTTTTTTTGAATAGCTTTTAGTCATTATAAAGTAAGCCACACTAAGAGATAGTGCTTCTATGAAAGAGTAGCGCTTTGGGAGGGTTTGTATTATACGTTGCATTTGTGATTGGTATTCATCTGCGGTTGATGAGCCATTTTTTATATCATCTATAAGTTGGCTTGAGATATTGCTATTGTTATATGCTTCAGCCTCTCTTCTGTTTAAGGTGTTTTCATTTACCTTATCAAATACTGCCTTAAAAGAGAGAGTTACCTTTTTCATATACTCTTCTTC
>NZ_POYR01000111.1:0-30364 GCF_002912425.1 Campylobacter concisus | reverse complement strand
TATATAAATAGTAATAACTCTGCATGGTGGCTTTTAGAAGATTAGTTATTTAAATATGCAGGAGAAATTCCTGCATATTTTTTAAAAATATCTATTTTTAAGTTGGAATTTTCACTTTAGCTGACTTGTAAATTTCACTGCATTTCAAGTCAGCTATTTAAATTTAAAGCTAAATTTAGCCCCCTGCTCTTTTAAATTTAGCGCTCGCCTCAAAAAGCCAGACGCCAAATTTATCCTAAAGCATCTCTATAAATGCCTCGAGCCTTGTCTTGATCTGTCCAGCGTCGCTTGTAGAAAAGTCCGTCTCAAGCGCCATATAAGGCGTATCCACATCGTTGCACGCTCTTTTCATATTGGCAGTTTCTACATTGTAGGTGTGACAGGCTTGCAGCACAACGTCGATCACTCCGTCCGCCTTATACTCTTTTATCATCTCTTGTAGTACCTTTTCTCTCTCTTTATTTGGCGACATGATCGAGCAAGGTATCGCCATGTAGCGCTTTGCTATGGCGCTAATTGGATCATCATTTTCATCGATTAGGTTGCTAAAGTTTTTAGTGCCAGTGCAGTTTTCGTAAGCTACCACGACGCCGCCCGCCTCTTCTATGGCTGGCACAATCTTATCATAGACCCCACCGCTTGGACAGCCTGTGATGATGATGCGTTTGGCGTCCTTATGCACGGGTGAAATTTTATCTCTCACGCACTCTTTTAGCTTCTCAACGATGATCTCAAGGTCACTTATCTGCTCCTCTTTGTCAAATATAAAGCCATTTCCATATAGCAGTGCGTGTAGCTCTTTGCCGTTCATCGGTGGTGGCGTTAGTTTCATGAAATTTTGAATTTCTCCCATTAGCTCGCGCTCTTTGTTAAATAGCCTGATAGAGTTTCTAAGCTCCTCATCGCTTACGCTCACGCCAAATTTAGCCTCCAGACGCTCCTTTAGCTCCCTGACCTCATCTTGCCAAATCTCCAAGCTCTTTTGGCTCTTAAAATGCGGCAAATGCATGACGTGCACATCTTTAAATTCTCCCATTAGCTCATACATCTTCTTCTTGCCGTCGCATGTCGTCTCGCCGATAACGATATCAGAGTTTCGCACAAATGGGCATTTGTTCGCTTTTGCAAAGCCGTAGCTTGCTTTTATGAGCGGACAGAGGTTTTTAGGCAGGTACTTTTCGCCCTCAACCACCGCGTTATCGCCAGTTGCACAAACACTCACGCTATAAGCGTTTGCTGCGTGGATGATCTCTCTTGGCGTGTAGGTACAAAAGATAGCCGCGATCTTTTGGCCGCTATTTTTGACCGCTTCGACGTTTTGGGCTAAATTTTTCTTAGCGCCATCATAGGTAGCGAAAATTTCGCTCAAACTCATACTCTCATTTATCGCCATTTTCTCTCCTTAAATTTCTTATCCCTGCAAGGCTAGCGCCTATCGCACCGCAGTAGATCGCATCTTCGTGCGTGGTGACTTTAGCTTGCAAGCACACTTCTAAATTTTCTCTCACATACTCGCTCTTACTAAAGCCACCGCTTAAGAAATAGCTCGTATTTGCCTGTTTTTTGACCAAATTTGAAATTTTATTTATAGCTGAGATGATCACCGCTTTTGCGATATTTTCTCGTGAGACGTTTTGAGCGATAAGGCTTATGATCTCAGACTCCGCAAAGACCGTGCACATCGAGCTTATGGATATATCTTTATCGCTATTTTTAGCAAGACGTGTCAGCTCATCAAACCTAACTCCAAGGCGGTTTGACATCACTTCTAAAAATTTACCAGTACCAGCTGAACATTTATCATTCATCGTAAAGTCCATCACCGAGCCATTTTCAAGCTTGATAGCCTTCGTATCTTGTCCGCCCACGTCTATAACTGTGCAGTTGCTTTTGCAAAAGTAGTGCGCCCCAAGCGCGTGACAGGTGATCTCTGTAAGAGTTTTATCAGCGTATGGCACCGAAACTCTGCCGTAACCTGTCGCAGTAAAATATAGCTCGCCAAGGTTTAAGCCTAAAATTCGCTCTTTTATAAGCATAGCCGTATCTGCGCTGCTCCAGCCAGTTGGGAGTAAAAAGAGCTCCTTTATCTCGCCGCTACTTGCCTCTATGATCGCGACTTTTGCAGATGTTGAGCCTATATCAATACCGATTGAGTGCATTTTGTATCCAAAAAAGGTCTTTCTAAAACTTAGAACTGGCGTGATTTTACTCACTTTAAGACAAATTTGTCAATAAATAAGACCCAAAATTTATAGCCCTTTCACCTTTTAAAATTTATAATTTACCCACACTTTACAAAGGGGATGAAATTTGAAAAATTTGACAACCGAGCAGAGATTTTTCTCAAATGCCGACCTTGCAAGGCTCTTTTTCCCTATCGCCGTAGAGCAGTTTTTAGAGTATAGCCTGGGCCTTGCAAACTCGCTAATGGCAGCAAGCGTTAGCGAAAGTGCGGTGAGTGCGGTAAGCCTTGTGGAGTTTGTCATGGCGCTATTTATTAGCATTTTTACTGCCATAGCCACTGGTGGCTCGGTGGTCGCTAGCCAGTATCTAGGTAGCAAACAAAGTGGTAGCGCCAGAAATACCGCCGATCAGCTAGTTTGGTTTAGTCTAATTTTTGCCATCTTTATAGCCCTTGCCATCATAGTTTTAAAAGATCTCATCTTAGATAAAGTCTTTGGCGATATCGGCGAGCAAGTGAGGCATGATGCTAGCCACTATCTCGTTTTCTCCGCCATTTCAGCGCCCTTTTTAGCCCTCTATGCAGCAGCTGCGGCGATCTTTCGCACGATGTCAAACGCAAAGCTACCTATGTATATCATGGCGGCTGCAAATTTACTAAATGTGCTGCTAACTGCCATTAGCATCTACACATTTCACACAGGGGTGCTTGGTATCGCCATTAGCACGCTCATAGCAAGAGCTATCGCTTGCTTTGTCATCGTCTATCTGCTACTTGATATAAAGCTAAAACTTCACATAAGAAAGAGCCTTATCTATAAATTTGACTACGAGATCATCAAGAAAATTTTAAATATCGGCGTGCCTTATGGCTTTGAAAATTCGATGTTTTACGTGGGTCGCATCATCGTTTTGAGCCTTGTTTCGCTCTTTGGCACGGCAAGCATCGCTGCAAATGCCGTGGGCGGGACGATCGTGATGTTTCAGGTACTCCCTGGCATGGCGATAGGCACAGGCCTAAGCGTAGTAGTGGCTAGATGTATCGGCGCAAATGACTTTAATCAGGCTAAATTTTACGTAAGAAAATCAATGCTAAGCATCTACATCGTGCAGCTTTTTAGCACGGCTGTCGTGTTACTGCTTCTTGAGCCGCTACTTCGCGTTTATAATCTCTCAAGCGAGGCCATAAATTTAACAAGGCAGATCGTCTGGTATCACGGCATCGCGATGTGCCTTATCTGGCCGCTTGCCTACACCTATCCGACCGTTTTTCGAGCTGCTGGGGACGCAAAATACCCGATGATAGTAAATTTAGCCTGCATGTTTGCCTGCAGGATCGTGCTAGCTTATATCTTTGCGCTCACCTTTAATCTTGGCATGATAGGCACTTGGTTTGCGATGTTTGCCGACTGGGCGGTAAAGGCGGTACTCTTTGTGCGCAGATACGCAAATGGCACGTGGATGAAATTTCGAGCCATTTAAAAAAAAGTAGTAATATACACACGATTTTGTCACAAAGGATAAAGATGAAAAATGTTTTAAAATTTAGTGCAGCTCTAGTGATCGCAGCGCTTTTTGCAGGGTGCGCTAGCGAGAGCTCAAGAGTGGTAGAAACTCCAAAAGTAGCAAGCTACGGCTCAGTTTATAACGGCAAAAAGGTCTCAGTTTCTATTGGCCGCTTTAATAACCAATCAGCCTATCAAAACGGCGCCTTTAGCGACGGCGAGGATAGACTTGGCAACCAAGCTCAAAGCATCCTAATCACAAATTTACAGCAAAGCGGTAGATTTTCGGTGCTTGAGAGATCAAATATGTCAGTCCTCAAACAAGAGAGCGAGCTAAGCAAAGAGGCTCAAAATTTAAAAGGCTCAAGATACGTCATAACTGGCGATGTGACTGAGTTTGGACGCAAGACAACAGGCGATCACCAGCTATTTGGCATACTTGGCAAAGGTAAGCAACAAACTGCCTACTCAAAGGTAAATTTAAACGTTGTCGATACCAAAACGGCTGAGGTTGTATATTCAGTTAGTGGCGCCGGCGAATACACCCTTTCAAACAGAGAGATCATCGGCTTTGGCGGCACCGCAGGATACGACTCTACGCTAAATGGCAAGGTGCTAAGCCTAGCGATAGTTGAAGCGGTAAATAACCTAGTAAATGGCATAGAAAGCGGAGCATGGCAAGTAAAATAAAGCTTGCCAGCCTTGGCGCTCTTGCGCTCGTGCTAGCAGGGTGCAGCAACGCAAGTGGCCCAAGGTCGCTTTACTACTGGGATGGCACATATAGTAGCTCGCTATATAGCTATCTAAGCGAAGATGGCGACGCAACTGAGCAAATTTCACGCTTAGAAAATTTAGTGCAAAACTCAACCCAAAGGGGCTACAAGGTTGCGCCAGGGCTTTATGCACACCTTGGACTTTTATACTTAAATAATGGAAATTTAGGCGCTGCAAATGCAAATTTTGACAAAGAGGTGCAAAATTTCCCAGAGTCAAAAGAATTTATAAATTTCATCAAGGGCTCTAAAAATTTAACCCCAAAAAAGCAGAGCAAAAAAGAGGGAGCGAAAGATGAAAAATAGCCTGAAATTTATAGCTGCGACGCTTCTTGCGATATTTTTTGCGGGTTGTTCTTTTAAAGAGCCTGAGCCATACGACTACTCAGCCTTTTTACAAAAAAAGCCACGCTCCATCCTAGTGCTCATGCCAACAAACGATAGCACCGAGGTAAGCGGCTCGGCAGCGGTTCTAGCTAACTCAGTAGCCCCACTTAGCGAGGCTGGATACTATGTATTTCCAGTGGCTCTTGTAAATGATACATTTAAGCAAAATGGCATAACCGAGCCAAGCGAGATCGCAGCCGTGCCACTAAATAAGCTTGATAAAATTTTCCACGCCGATAGCGTGCTTTACATAAACATCAAAGACTACGGCACGAGCTACGTCGTGGTCTCAAGTTCTACAAAGGTAGTGCTTGAAGCAAAGCTAGTCGATATAAAAAGCGGTGCGACGCTCTGGCAGGGCGAGGCAGAAGCCGCAGAGGATAGTGGCAGCGGGCAAAACAGCCTACTTGGCATGCTAGTCTCAGCCGTCATCACGCAGGTAGCAAACACCATCTCAGATAGATCATACGATCTAGCAGTAAGAGCCGATGCCTATCTCTTTTCTAGAAACTGCCACGACTGCATACTTTATGGGCCTTATTCGCCTCACTACGGCAAAGACGCCCAGCTACATAAAGATAGATAAATTTTATGTCCAGCCATCAACTTGGAGTGCTTCTTACGCTAGTTGGTGGCGTTCTTTGGGGATTTAGCGGAGTTTGCGGGCAGTATCTCTTCTTGCAAGGCATTAGCGCTGATTTTCTAGTGCCTTATAGGCTCTTGCTAGCTGGTGCTCTTATCGTGCTCTACTACGCTTTTAAGGCTAAAAAGGCCGTTTTTGCGCCAGTTACTGACGTAAAACTGATGGCTGAGCTTTTTATATACGCCCTGCTTGGGCTAATGATGACGCAGTATGCTTACTTTTACTCTATCGAGCTCTCAAACGCCGCAGTTGCGACAGTTATCCAATACACTGCTCCAGTTCTCATCCTAGCCATCATCTGCCTAAAAGAGAGGCGAGCACCAAGACCGCTTGAAATTTTAGCCCTACTTTGCGCGATGCTTGGCGTCTTTTTCTTGGCTACTCATGCGCAAATTTCAGCCCTTGTCATCTCGCCAGAAGCGCTATTTTGGTGCTTGGTAAGTGCTGTTTGCGTCTGCGTTTATAACCTAGCTCCCGCAAGGCTAAATGCCAAATACTCAGTCACGCTCACGCTTGGCTGGGGCATGGTGATAGGTGGCGTGGTGCTTTGCCTTTATATGAGAGTGTGGGAGTTTGCGGGGCTTAGTGGCACGGCGCAGTGGCTGGCATTTCTCGCCGTTATCACGCTTGGCACGATATTTGCATTTAGCTTTTATATGACTGGTGTTAAGCTCATAGGCGCCTCAAAAGCCAGCATGATAGCCTGCATAGAGCCACTAAGCGCGGCATTTTTTGGCTACTTTTGGCTTGGGACAAAATTTGTCTTTTGGGACTTTTTAGGCTTTGTTCTCATCATATCGTGCATATTTTTACTTTCAAAGAAGAGAGATGATATATCTAGCGCAAACTGACACGACGGCTGGCTTTTTAAGCAAGGACTACAAGGAGATAAATCACGTCAAAATGCGAAGCGAGGGCAAACCTTGCCTCATCACGACGGCTAAATTTAGCGTTTTACATGAGCTTGCTAGAGCGCCAAAAAAGTATAAAAATTTCATCCGCCGCTCAAGAAAGACGACATTTTTATATCCAAATTTAAAGGCGATCAGGGTCGTAAAAGAGTGCAAACATGAGAAATTTTTAAGCAAATTTGACTGGCTTTACTCAAGCAGCGCGAACAAAAATGGTATGAAATTTGACGAAGTTTGGGCTAGAAGCGTGGCTGATGAAGTTGTTGATGAACTATTTTTTGAAGATACGCCATCAAAAATTTATAAAATTTCAAAGAGCAGACTAAAAAAGATCCGCTAGTTAAATTTACTCCCTGCACTTTTTATAAATTTAGGTAGCTTTTATTGTGGTTTGAGGTGATAAATTTGCTAAATTTCATCACTAACAAGAGTGATTTTAAAAGATAGTTTTTTAGACAAGGTCTAAATTTAATCTACTAATTAGATAAATTTACAAATAGTCAAACCAAATTTAGCCTTTCACTTGCTATAGACCTCGCTTCAGACTATATTTTAAAATTTAAAGTCTGCCAGATGCTTTAGCCAAGCACTGGCTGATATAAATTTGCACCAATATATAAAGTTGCCCACTAAAATCAAAATTTATATCGCTCAAATCCTATCAACTCGCATAAATTTACAAATTTAGAGCGAGAAAGGACTAAATTTCATTAAATTTAGTCTGTTTGTGCGGATAAAGTAGCTATTCATCGCAACGCCACTACAACCACGCAAGTAAATTCAGTCAAGCCACAAATTTAAAATTTAAGCCACTACTAAAATTTGGATGCAGAGATAGTCAAATAAGCAAATTTAACAGCTCTCAAAACCTAAATTTAACCCTTTTGCAAATTCAAATAAGCAAATTCACTAACCACAACTAGTTGCGTTTTCACGGGCAAAATAGTCTTTGTAAAACGCAAACTACTCTATAAATTTCTCGTGACGGTATCAGATCATATAAATTTACTTATCAAGCATAAATTTACAAATTTGAAGCGCCAGAACTCAAAAAACAAAAAGTAGCCTTTATAAATTTAGGGCAGTTAAAACCCAAATTTGACTAAATTTAGCCAGCACTATTTGGCACGAGCAGATAAATTTACAAACTAGATTATTAAATTTGCTTTTGGGATTAAATTTCACTTGCTAGCCCCTTTGGCTGGCACCAAAGGGATTTTGCTAGCAAATTTGGATTATAGTTTTGCTTTTCTTTTGCGCTCTGTTGGGTCTAAATAGCGCTTGCGAACGCGGATATTTATAGGCGTAACCTCGACTAGCTCGTCGTCCTCTATCCACTCAAGCGCACGCTCAAGGCTTAGCTTTCTAGGTGGCACAAGCTTGATCGCATCGTCACTGCCGCTTGCACGCACGTTTGTTAGGTTTTTGCCCTTGATAGGATTTACATCAAGGTCGTTTGGACGGCTGTGCTCGCCGATGATCATGCCCACATAGACCTTTGCTTGTGGATCAAGAAATAGCACGCCACGATCTTGCAAGTTAAATAGCGAATAAGCAAGCGTTACGCCGTTTTCCATAGAAACTAAAGCGCCGTTTGTTCTGTGCTCGACGGTGCCGCTTAGTGGTCTAAACTCCAAAAAGCTGTGGTTCATAACGCCCTCGCCTTTTGTATCAGTCAAAAACTGGCTTCTAAAGCCGATAAGGCCGCGCGCTGGGATCTCAAATTCGATCCTTGTTTGGCCGTCGCCTGTTGGGTTCATAGAGACCATTTCAGCCTTTCTTTTGCCTAGTTTTTCGATGACTGTGCCTGTCGTATCATCAGGCGCGTCGATCACTAAAAGCTCGTATGGCTCGCATTTTACGCCGTTTATCTCTTTTACGATGACCTCAGGTCTGCCAAGTAAAAACTCATAGCCCTCGCGGCGCATATTTTCAGCCAAGATAGTGATCTGAAGCTCGCCACGGCCGCTTACTTTAAATTTGCCCTCGCCGATGTTTTCATACTTCATCGCGATATTTGTCTTCATCTCATTTGCAAGGCGCTCATCGATCTTGTTTGATGTGACGTGTTTGCCCTCAGTGCCTGCTAGTGGGCCGTCATTTACAGAAAATACAACGCTAAGGGTTGGCTCTTCGATGTGAAGAGGATCAAGTGGATGTGGGTTGTTTGGATCAACGACGCTGTCGCCAACGTCAAGCGCGTCAAAGCCAGCGATCGCTACGATGTCGCCAGTGCCAGCCTCATTTATATCGATCCTGTCAAGTCCCATAAAGCCGATGAGTTTTGAAATTCTACCAGTTGTCTTTGTGCCATCAGCCTTTGCAAGCATGACGTTTTGGTTTTTAGCTATCTTGCCGTTAAAAATCCTCGCGATGCCGATCTTGCCGACATAGTTGTCATAATCAAGCGTGAAAACTTGAAGCTGAAGTGGGTTCTCGTCACTACCACTTGGAGCTGGTACGTGAGCTAGGATAGTCTCAAAAAGTGGCTGCATATCTTTGTTTTCATCGCTTAGTTTTAGCTTTGCGTAGCCATTTTTAGCAGCTGCATAAACGACTGGAAATTCTAACTGCTCGTCGTTTGCATCAAGTGCGACAAAAAGGTCAAAGATTTCATTTATAACGCGGTCTGGATCGCCTGCAGGCTTATCTATCTTATTTACGACGACGATTGGGCGAAGTCCAAGTGAAAGCGCCTTTTTGACGACAAATTTAGTTTGTGGCATAACGCCTTCTTGCGCATCGACAAGTAGTAAAACGCCATCAACCATCTTAAGAACACGCTCTACCTCGCCACCAAAGTCGGCGTGGCCTGGGGTGTCGATGATGTTGATCTTTGTATCTTTGTAGCGAATGGCAGTATTTTTAGAAAGGATCGTGATGCCACGCTCTCTTTCGATGTCGTTGCTATCCATTACACGCTCGCCAAGGTTTTGATGCTCGTTAAATGTTCCTGACTGCTTCAAAAGCTCATCAACCATTGTTGTCTTACCGTGGTCGACGTGCGCGATAACGGCTATATTTCGTATCTTTTCCAAATGTTTCTCCGTTTATTAGTTTGATATTTTTCGCTTTATCAGTTTTAAAATAGGGGCAGATTATAGCCAAATTTTTATAAATTTTAAGCTGATATCAAGAAATTAATTTTTGGAATAGATTTTGCATGTAAGCGTTAAGTTTTTAAATTTAAAGGGATTAAATGCAAGCTTACACAGCGAAAAACAACGTAGATTTGCTAGCTCCTACGGCTACGAAAAAGCCTGCAGCTGCGAAGAAGTCTCAAAACAATGGCGAGTTTTTGTCGATGGTTTTGGATGCGGCTGCGAGCAAGGCAAATAGCGGTCAAAAGATCACCGAAAAGGATGTCAAAGAGATAGTAAAAACTGTTGATATCCAAAAAGAGACGATAGAAAAGGCGCAAAACGAAAGTGTGGCAAAAATTTCGGCCGCACTTGAAGAAAATTTGGACGAAGATACAAAAAATGAGCTTTATGAAAATGCAAATTTCATGCAGCTTTTGCAAGTTTTAGAAATTCTAAATGGCAATGAAAAAGTAAGTAAATTTCCAAATTTCAGCGACAAAATAGCAAATTTCTTAAGTGTGCCCCAAAACGTCGAAGAACTTAGCAACGTTAAAAGCGTTAGCGATCTTATCAACCTTGCTAAGAAATTTGACCTTGGCCTTGAAAATATAGAAATTTCAAATGAAGATGTGCCAAAACTAAACGAGATGTTTAAAAATTTGGGCAAGCAGGAATTTTTCACGCCGATAAAGACCGAGGACAAGCCTTTTTATCTAAAAGAGCTAAAAAACGAGGTCGAGCAAACTATCATCAAAAACGAGCCAAAAGAGGTCGTAAAGCTTGATACTTTGCTAAAAGAGGTGGTGGCAAATCCAGTCAGCGAAGTTAAAAATTTAGTCAAAGAAGAGCCTAAAAAGCTAGATGATAGTGAAGTAAAGCTTGATGATGAGATAGTGGATATTGAGCCAGATGAGCAGCCAAAAGAGCCAAAAGTAAAGGTAAATTTACACGAGCAAAAGGCGCAAAAAGCCCCAACTCTTGAGTCGCTACTTTTTCCTGAAAGAGAGCAGATGAGCGAGGCTGAGCCAAGCGAGGAGACATTTAGCAGTGATAATAAATCAGAGCTAAATCAAATGGTAAAAGATATCGCAAACAGCGCTAAACACCAGCTTCAAACAAAGGCAGAGATAAAAGAGACGCTTAGTAATTTCTCTTCTACGCTAAAAGAGCAGGTGCAAAACTACAAAGCGCCGATCACTCGCTTTAACATCACGCTTAACCCGCTAAATTTAGGTGAGGTCGAGATCACGATGGTAAATCGCGGCAATAATTTGCATGTAAATTTTAACTCTACAACAGCGACGATGAACCTCTTTTTACAAAACCAGGCCGAGTTTAAAAACAGCCTTGTAAATATGGGATTTACCGAGCTTGAGATGAATTTCTCAGACCAAAACCAAAGACAAGAAAAAAGAGAACAAACAAAGAACAAATATAGCTCAAATCAAAGCGACGAGAGCGAAAACGCTCAAGCGGAACAAAGCTTGCTTGAGCTAGTAATACCAAGATATATTTAGGAGAGATTATGGCTTCAGTTTCAGATATAACTACACAAACAACGCAACAAAAAAATGCCGAGAAAAAGGCAAAAGCAAGACAAGACGCTGCAGCTAGCACAGGAACTAATCCAAATGGACAGCTTGACAAAGATGCATTTATGAAGCTACTTTTAACCGAGCTTCAGTACCAAGACCCAACAAGCCCTATGGATACTGAAAAGATGCTCACGCAAACTAGCCAACTAGCATCAGTCGAGATGCAAGAAAACACAAACAAAGCGATGAAAGAGCTAGTAAATCAGCTAAAATCAAACGCAAACGCCTACGCTATCTCAGCCCTTGGCAAGATGGTCTCAACTGGCTCAAATGCAGTCACGCTAACAGATGAGAAAAAAGATGCAAAATTTGCGCTTTACTTTAAGACAGATCTTGCAAATGGCAAAATAGAGGTCAAAAACGCAAATGGTCAAGTCGTAAGAACAACTGATCTAAATGAGACAAATGCAGGCGTTCATAACCTAGCTTGGGACGGTAAAGACGCGTCTGGCAACCAAGTGCCAAATGGCTCATATACCATTTCAGCGACTTACACTGGCAAAGATGGCAAAGAGTATAAAACGCAAGTAGGCAACTACCCAGTCGAGGCGGTGAAATTTGTAGATGGCAAGGCTATGATGAAGGTAGCTGGCGAATACGTTTCAATGGATAAAGTATCTGAATATTACGAGGGCTAAAAGCCATGATGAGAGGTTTTTACAACGGGGTTAGCGGCATCAAGACGCAAAGCTTTGGCATGGATGTTTGGTCAAACAACATCTCAAACATAAACAATGTCGGCTTCAAAGCTTCAATCCCTGAGTTTAAAAATTTAATAAACCAAAACCTAGTCTCGGCAGGAAGTGGCCCAACTAGCGATCAAGTGGGACTTGGAGCTACCAAGCAAACGACTGCACTTGACATGTCAAATGGTAGCTTTCAAAGCACTGATAACAACTTTGACCTTGCCATAGGCGGAGATGGCTTCTTTGGCGTTGTCGATAAAACAGGCAAAAACTACTACACAAGAACAGGCACTTTTGACATAGATGCGGCTGGAAATTTAGTAGATACTAGGGGAAATTTACTCCTTGGCACGCTTGCAAATTTCACTCCAACCACGCCAAGTGCAACCGCTCTTAAAAAATATGGTCAAACCTCAAGCGCACCACAAGCTTACACGGTCTCGCAAGAAAAGCTAAGTCTGGGTGATCCTGGCTCGCAAAAGGGCATAACACTGCCTCATTTTTTATTTATGCCAGCTGAGGCTACTACAAACATCAGCCTAAAAGGCAACCTAAACTCAAGCCGCATAACAGACAAAAAAACGACAGCCCTTGATGCTAGCGAATACGCCTACACGCTTGATAATACAAACAAGACGATCTCGCTAAACGGACAGATCCCGCTAAGCACCACATCTCTTGGCGCAAAAGCTGGCGACAGCGTGGTCGTAAAAGTAAAAGATGGCGATGGTAAATTTAGCGAGTTTTCAACCACGCTTGAGGGTGATGGCACTTGGCAGATAAACGATAAGAGCCTTAAATTTATGGATTTTGCAAATTTAGAGGTAAATGCTGAAGTCACCTCGCTCGTTGAAGTGCCAAACAAAGAAAAACTAACCTCTGATATCTACAACGCAGACGGCACAAAAAGTTTGGTCACTATAAATTTAACCAAGCAGATCCCACAAACTGGCAACCAGACCATCTGGGACGCAGTGGCAACGATAACTGACGCCAACGGAGCCGTGCAAAATACGGCGATGGGCTCGCTTACATTTAATGGCAGCGGCAGGCTTATCGCAAATACACTAACAAGCGTTGGCGGCGTAAATTTAAACTTCGAGGGCGACGGCGATGCGGAGGTTTATAACGGCATGACAAGCTCAGCAAACGCTAGAAAAGACTTTAACATAAAAAGAGATGGCTACGCTGAGGGGCTTTTATCAAAATATAGCGTCGATGATCGCGGCAACATCATGGCAAATTTCGACAATACTCGAGCATTCCCCGTGGCAAAAGTCGCCCTTTATCACTTTATAAACGACCAAGGCGTGGCAAAGGTTGGCGACAATCTCTATGAAGCCACAGCCAACTCTGGCGAGCCATTTTTTTACAAAAACAAGGCTGGTGAGACTATTTACGGAGCTCAAATTTTAGCAAACAAGCTTGAGATGAGTAACGTCGATCTTGGTCAAGCACTAAGCGAGGTTATCGTCACGCAAAAGGCCTACGAAGCGAGCGCAAAAAGCATCACGACAAGTGATGAGATGATACAAACTGCCATCCAGATGAAGAAATAATCCTTAAAGTAAATTTGGGCGAGCAATCGCCCTATTTTATAACTTTAAATTTACTTTACCCCTTTAAAACCTCCTAAAATACTTACTTTTCTCTAAATATAGCAATATAATTTTAAGCATGCTGGTTATAAAATTCATTTAATTTCTTTTTTTAAGGATTGTCAAATGAAAATGCTATTTTTAGCCCCAGTGCTAGCTTGTAGTCTTGCCTTTGGTGCTGATGTGATCGCAAAAGATGCAAACATCACACTTGATGGCAAGATGATCGGTAAGATCGAGGTTTTAACGCCAGTTGAGGTCGTAGAAAAAGGCGATAAAACGAGTAAGATCAAGGTTAGTGGTGTAGTGTCGGCAAACTACTTGGCTCAGCTTCAAAGAAGCGTAGAAGACCCTGAAGTTTTTGTAGCTTTTGATAACGAGAGCGAGGCAAATTTCAAAAAAGTAAAAGATCTTGAAGATGACTACGGCGAGGTTTGGTACCAAGCTGATGGCGTTTATGAAGTGCCAAATGACGCACTTGGTGGCAACCAAAAAGAGCTTTATGCAAAGGCAAAGAAAATTTACGAGGAGACCTGCTCGGCATGTCACAGGTTGCACGAGCCAAACAGCTTTACAGCTGCTCAGTGGCCAGCAAATTTAGCTGGTATGGTTGATGCGAAATTTGTCGCACTTGATGAAACTGACCTAAATTTAGTGCTTAAATACCTACAGCACAATGCCAAAAAAGTAAAATAAATTTTCATAAGGGAGAAAATATGAAAAGACGAGATTTTATAAAATTTTCTGCACTTGCTGCCACAGCGGCACAAGCAAACAAGATAGAAGGCGTGACAAAGACCATCTTTGACCAAAACAAAACCTTTGGCGCAAATAGATTTGGGCTATTTTGGGCAAATACCAACTCAAACCAAATCGTATCTGTTGATCCATTTGATGGCGATAAATTTCCAAATACCATGAACAACAGCTTGCCAGACCTCATCCAAAACGAAAGCCGCGTGCTCTATCCATACGTAAGAAAGAGCTACCTAAAGGCAAAAGGCGCAGCAAAGAGCGAGCTTCGTGGCAAAGAGGAATTTGTGCGTGTTAGCTGGGACACAGCGCTTGATCTAGCAGCAAAAGCCTTAAAAGAAAATTTTGATAAGTATGGCCCTGAGAGCATCTACGGCGAGTGCTACTGGTGGGGCGGTAGCGGCAAGATCAGCTGGGGTAGGACTGTTGGTCACAGGATGCTAAAAGTGCTTGGCGGATATGTAGAAGAGAGCGGCGACTACTCAACGGGTGCTGGCCTTGTTATCATGCTTCACGTCCTAGGCAACAGCGCCGTTTATGATGCTCCGACAAAGTGGGAGGCTATCGCTAAAAACGCTAAAAATGTTGTATTTTGGGGCACTGACCCACTTGTAACTGATCAAATTTCATGGCAGCCACCAACACATGATGGCTATCTTGGCATCAAAAAGATAAAAGAGGCAGGCATAAAAACTTATAGCGTTTGCGTCTTTAAAAACGACACCACAAGATACCTTGACTCTGAAGCTATCATCGTTCGTCCAAATACCGACGTAGCAATGATGCTTGGCATGTGCCACTATCTATATGAAAACAAGCTTTACGACGAAGAATTTATCAAAAAATACACAGTTGGCTTTAATAAATTTAAAGACTACCTACTTGGTACAACCGACAAGGTGGTAAAAGATATCAACTGGGCGAGCAAAATTTGTGGTGTAAAAGCTGAGGATATCGCTAAATTTGCAACAGCGCTTGCAAAAGAGCCAAGTGTCATCATCGCAGGCAGGTCGCTTCAAAGACAAGATCACGGCGAGATGGGCTTTTGGGGCATAGTAACACTTAGTGCGATGCTAGGTCAGATAGGCAAAGAGGGTCTTGGCTTTGAGTTTAACCTCTACTACTCAAATGGCGCTACAGACAAGATCGCTCCGTCACTAAAAGGCATCAGCACTAGCATAAGCGAGAAATACGACAACGTAGATGGCGCTCCTTGGAAGAAATTTAAAAACGTCACCATCCCATCTTCAAGATCGATCGAGGCTTTGCAAAACCCTGGCAAAGAGATAGACTATGACGGCTCAAAGATCAAGCTACCACACATGAGAGTGGCTTACATGGCATCTGGATCGATGTTTACAAGACATCAAGACGTAAATAACGCCGTAAAAGCGTGGCGTAAATTTGACACCGTAATAACCGCTGAGCCATTTTGGACAAGCACAGCAAAACTAAGCGACATCGTCTTGCCAGTAGCCCTTGAAGTCGAGAGAAATGACATCAACCAAAGCGTGCCTACAAACGAGTACATCGTGGCTTACAAACCTGTCGTAGAGCCTATGGGCGAGAGCAGGAGCGATTACTGGATCTGCTCACAAATCTGCAAACGCTGGGGCAGAGAAGAGGTCTTTACAGAGGGCAAAGATGAGCTTGGCTGGGCGAAAGAATTTTACGCAGACGCAGCCGAGCAAGCTAAAGGCATAAATGTCAAGATGCCAAGCTTTGATGAGTTTTGGAAAGAGGGATATGTTAGATTTGAGCAAGATGACGAAGCGAGCAGATACTACACAAGACTTAGCGCTTTTAGAGAAAATCCTCACAAAAACCGCCTAGGCACGCCATCTGGCAAGATAGAGCTCTACTCTCCAACTATCGCTAAATTTGGCTACAAAGACTTTGCGCCGCACTTTGCTTGGATCGAGCCGTTTGAGTGGCTTGGCAGCGAAAAAGCCAAAAAGTATCCATTTAGCGTCACAACACCACACTCAAGATACCGCCTCCACTCACAGCTAAATAACTCAATAATCAGAAACTACGCTGAAGTATGCGCTAGAGAGCCAATGCTCATAAACGTAAATGACGCCAAAGCAAAAGGCATAGCAACTGGCGACGTGGTGAGAGTATTTAACGATAGGGGCGAAATTCTGGTCGGCGCGCTAGTCACTGACATCATCCCAGAGCACGTCATCGCCATCTGCGAGGGTGCGTGGTACGATCCTGAAGTGCTAGGCGAAAAGAGCCTTTGCAAGCATGGCTGCGTCAATGTCTTAACTCGCGACAAGGGCACATCTAGCATCGCTCAAAGCAACTGCGGACACACGATCCTTGTAAATTTAGAAAAATATAAAGGCGAGATCAAACCAATCACTGCATTTTCTAAACCAAAAATTTTGCAATCTTTGTAGAATTTATATAAATTTAGCCCTCGCTTGGGGGCTAAATTTGATCATTTGCTGTTTTTAATCAAAATCATCTTGTGGCTTAAATTTGACCCATAGTTAGTCTAATCAACCTGCCCTAAGGCGCTAAATATCACTTAATAGAAATAACAACTGGCGCTAGAATTTATCTATGAAATCAAAATGATCACTACTAAATTTACATTTTCGTAAATTTAGGCGCGCTTTATCGCCTAGTTAAAAGATACGAAGCAAACAAATTTCTATATCTTTAAAAAGGCAAACTGCTATCTAAAGGCGCTTTTAGATCAAGCTGATTGCTGAGTAAATTTCTAAGCAAGTGTAAATTTGGCTAAAAATTTGCTAGTAAAATTTTAGATTTAAGTCCGATACGACTAAATTTCATCGTAAATTTTCATGCTGCTAAGTTTTTTCGTTAAATTTAATTAGAGCAGAGCAAATATAGCTAGCTCGATTGTCGCTAGTTCTCAAAATACTGCCACCAGCTCAAGGCAACCATTTTTCTAACAGCCCAAATTTATAATTAACTCTGTTTTTACTCTTTAAATTTAGCTCAAGATACAAAATTACTAGTAGAATTTGGCTTCAAAAATGTTTAAATTTAGGCGCAAATTTCTATTTATGGTCAAATTTAGTAAGCGCTTATCAACCGTAACTCCTACACCCCCCCCATTTTTTCATTAACACGTGCCATTAGGGCATTGCCAACAAATCCACAAAAGAAAGATATTTCACAGATAGCTTAAATTTACTGCCTTCATTGTAAATTTACTCTCTTTTTAAACATCACAGCTTCTAGAATTTAAGCCACAGCAAACAAATTTAGCCATAAATTTCTATCTTATTTTGTTTTGCAGTTAAATTTAGTGAGGCATATCAAATATAACCAACTTTACGCTACATTTGATAAACCTTGCCTTCATGCAACCTATAAAAAACCGTTTTTACCCGATAATTTACCGCCCACATTTAAAATTTGGCTTATTTTATTATTTGAAATCACAACGTCTAAATTTTTAAATTTAAACCCAAAAAACTAGATTTAGCCCTAAATTTTTATGTTTTTAGACTTTACCACTAATTACTACAAATCGCACAAGAATATGCTTATCTAATGCCACAGCCTTAACGTTTTTAAATTTACGCCCAAAATGACTAAATTTAACCTCTAGATTTTTAAAATTTGTACCCAAATTTAGCAATAGCGCCTCGTCTGCAACCAACCGATCTTTCTATCCCGCACTGATCGATCTTGTTTAACCCAAAAGTGTATTATCAAACTCATCAAAAAATGGCTCAAAATTCTTATCAAGCCCGACCTTCGCACGTCTTCAAAAAACACAAAAATGGCAGACTCAACACTACCGCACTCGCCTTTGGTTTTTTATCATCTCTTTGTTTTAATGGCGTAAGAATTTGATCTATAAATTTTATAAATTTAAATTTTATAAATTTAATGAAAAGGATTTGATAAACGAAAATTTCTACTAAATTTTGACAAGTGAAATTAAAATTTTCTAATAAAAATTGAGTTTTTTGGGGATTTTAAAAAGATTTAAAAAAGATGGTGCGGATGAAAGGACTTGAACCTTCACGCCGTGGGGCACCAGATCCTAAGTCTGGCGTGTCTGCCAATTTCACCACATCCGCACAACAATAATAAGTGGTACGCCCATCAGGATTCGAACCTGAGGCCTACGGCTTAGAAGGCCGTTGCTCTATCCAGCTGAGCTATGAGCGCATAAAATCTTTCAAGTGGCGCGCCCGATAGGAGTCGAACCCATAACCTACAGATCCGAAGTCTGTCGCTCTATCCAATTGAGCTACGAGCGCCCAAAATGGGGTGAGTGATGGGAATCGAACCCACGACCCTCAGGACCACAATCTGATGCTCTAACCGACTGAGCTACACTCACCATTTAACATGGTCGGGGTGAAAGGATTCGAACCTTCGGCCCTCTGGTCCCAAACCAGATGCGCTAACCAGACTGCGCTACACCCCGCCTGAGTCGTGTTTGTAAGTTTATGCCACTACCTCATTAAAAAGTCGCATTCTATCTAAAAATGTTATTGTTGTCAAGAAAAAATTAGTTTTGGACTTTATTTTTATAAAATTTCAAGAATTAAGTGTAAATTTCAGACTTTAAAACTTTTGATAAAAATATCTAGCTAAAAAACGATGCGAACAGCACTAAAGCTGATATGAGCTGGCAATGCTCCTTGTGCTGGCTTTATCATGGTCTGGCTAAAGCGCTTAAATTCTGGAGCTTGCCAAAGCTTTTTGCATAAGCCTTGCTCACTGATATCTACTCCTAAGCAGCTTTGGTCTGCAGCAAAGAATTTTAATGAAATGCATCTTTCGTTTTTGGCAAAAAAGCCAAGATCGCCAGAGCTATCCACAATCCCAGCATTTGTCATCTCTTTAAATTTAACTTTATTGTTTGTAGTATCAAGGGCTAGTTTGCCTTGTGATACATAGTAGGCATTTATATCTTGTATGGCAACTGCTATATCTGTCATGGACTTTGCTAGTGCGGCGTCATCTCTTGTGGCGCTTATCCTTGGGATAGCAATAGCTGCTAATACACCAATAACGACTATTACAAAGATGAGCTCTATCATAGTAAAAGCTTTTTTCATTACTTCATCCTTGAATTTGAAGTTGCGAGATTATAGCTAGAATTTTTATAAATGAAAAATAAATTTTTAAGAAAAGTTTAAAGAAAGAGTGGCAAGGAATTTCCTTGCCAAGAGTAGAAATTATTTATTCCAGTCAATACCTATGCCGCCAAATTTTAAAAGCTTTTTATTATCACTAGTAGTAGTTAGGCTGTCATTAACACTTTTTAAGCCAGGTAGTTGCCATATGTCATTACATAGACCCGCTGTTCCGACCGATACCTCCAAAGCACCACTTGTAGCTGAAGGGCCTTTGACTTCAAAACAATTATCTGCTTTTGCCTTAACAGGATTTGCAACGTTTGTCATCGCAGCTATATCAATATCACTACTAGTAGTGCCGCCACTTGTAGTTTTTGTAGCAAATTTACCTTGTGAGGTGTAATATGCACCTAAATCAGAAATAATAGTCTGTATATTTGTAGCAACTTTAGCCTTCTCTGCATCATCCCTTGTTGCAGCTAGTCTTGGTATAGCGACTGCGGCTAATATGCCTAAAATCACGATCACGAAGATCAACTCGATCATTGTAAAACCTTTTTTCATGGTTCCTCCTTGAAATTTGTGTAATTTTTCGCGGATTATACAACATTTTTTTCAAAAGGCAAATAAAAACTAAATTTTTTACAATTTAGCCGATTTGGTAGTTATGAAAAAGAATTCCGCTATAATGACGCTCAAGAATATGGAGATTTTATGAAAAAAGTTTTATTTTGGATGGTAGTATCTTTTTGTATTTTGAGCGCAAATTCATCATTTGAGCCAGTGCTTTCATCAAAATATAACGAAAAACAAGCCTACATCGGCAAAAAGCTCTTTTTTGACAAAAGGCTAAGCACCACCGAAAACTATTCATGCGAAACTTGCCACAACTTATACTGGAATTTAAGTGGTACAAACTCATCTTACACTAGCCAAAAGGGCGTTATAAACCCGCCTAGCGTGCTAAATTCGGCTTTAAATTTTCTATTTTTTACTGATGGCAGAGTAAGAAGCTTAAAAGATCAAGTAAAAGAGTCGATAAATTCTAGAAATGAGCTAAATTCAAACAAAGATGAGATAGTAAAAAAGGTAAAAAGCATAGGCGAATATGGGATTTTGTTTAATGACGCATACGATGATGGTATAAACTACGAAAATATAGTAGATGCTTTGGTGGAATTTGAAAAGGCAGTTTTGAGCATTGATTCGCCATTTGATGAGTATCTAGCTGGCAATGATGACTCCATAAATGCTGAGGCAAAAAAGGGCTTTGAGCTCTTTAATAAAATAGGCTGTGTGGCTTGCCACAATGGTAGAAATTTAGGTGGAAATTTGATGCAAAATGTGGGCTTAAAAGATGCAAGTGAGAGCAGACGCCTCATGCGAGTGCCTTCGCTTAGAAATGTAGCAAGAACGGCTCCATATCTAAGCAGTGGCGAAATGAGCGATCTAAAAGAGGTCATAGGCTTTGTGAGCTATCATCAGCTGATCCACACACTAAGTAGCGAAGAGCTGGAGCAAATTTATAAATTTTTGCAAACACTAAATGGACGCAGACCTAGGATACTAAATGAATAAAAGACAAGCAAATATCATCTTAATCGTCCTAGCGATCGTCTTTTTCTTTAGCTCAGCTTACATCTATATGGCAAATAGAGCAGTTACTGCTGTTAGTAAATTTAACGATACGATCTTAAGCCTTATCTTGCTAGATAACGAGCTAAGCTTTAGCTTAGAAAATAACGTACTTCGCCTAAACTACGACGATGTAAATAAAAATTTAAGAAGTTTTGATCAAAATTTAACCAGACTTGATGAGCTAAACGAGATCATACATGTCTTTTACCAAGAGAAAAATGCCAAAACTTTAAAGGTCATAAACGACGACTTTTTAAAAAAACAAAGGCTTGTAGATAGGTCAAACTACGCTAGCTCATCAATGGCTGCTTATATCTTATCAGGTGAGTTTGAAATAGCATCAGAGAAGAAGCTAGATGCACTTAATGTGATATTTCACGCGATAAAAAGCTCAGCCATAATCAGCCCTGAGACGCTAAATCAAACAAAAGAGCAGATACAAAAATATAAAGATACCTACAAAAACGACACAAAAGCGATCTTGGTGCTAAATAAGGCAACTTACGCGCTTGAATTTGCAAAAAACATAAGCTCCATAGCTAAAGACTCTGTTGATCTAAAACTTGGACAAGAGCTAAGAAAATTTAGAGATGATACCCTAGCCTCTTACAGCATAATGATACGAAATATAGTGATAATGCAAGTGCTTTGTCTTATCAGCTTCGTGCTATTTTGCGCACTGACCTTTTACCAAGCAAGGGTGCTAACTAAACAGCTAAAGCAGATAAAACTACTAAAAACGACAGTGGATGCAGGACACAGCTCGATAGTCTTTTGCGACAATGACAATAAAATTTTATATGTAAATAAAACATTTGAGTCAAAAACTGGCTATAAACTAAAAGATGTTGTCGGCAAAAGTCCTAAAATTTTAAAATCAAATATGCACCCAGAGAGCTTTTACGCTGAGATAAGAAATGCTATAAATAAGCACATCTCATGGGAGAGCGACGAGCTAATAAGCAGGACAAAAAGTGGCAAACTGCTCTATGAGAAGGTGCGTTTTGCGCCATTTTTCTTTGAAGGCAAGCTAGAGGGCTACATGGCTATAAAGCTTGATAGGACGAAAGAGCTTAGCATGCTTAAAGAGCTAACTCAAAAAAATGAGCAGATAAAAATTCAATCCTCAATCGACAAGCTAACTGGCTTTGGCAACTACTTTGCCCTAACTGAGATGATAGAGGCGAAAAAAGATGGAATTTTGATCAGCATAAGCATCAAAAACTATAAGATGCTAAGATTTTTCTACCAAAACAAGGTCATCGAAGCCATGCTAAAAGCGGTGGCAAATACGCTAAAACTCTGTGTTGATACCTACTCTATAAATGCTGAGCTATTTAGGTTTCAAGATGATGCGTTTTACATCTGGTATCAAGGCGATGACATCGTTAGAGATATTGGCTTTATAAAAGAGTATTTTAACTTTAGCAGGATGAATATCGAGATAGATGGTAAATTTGAAAACCTACCTGGCATCAAGATAACTCTTGGCGTATCTTTATCAAATGACACACCGCAAACAAACCGCCTAATGCAGTCGATCCTAGCCAATCAACAAGCAAGTGATAGTGGCAACGAGATCTACTACTATCTCGAAAACGACGCGATCGAGATGAGATACTATAAAAACCAACTCATAACCGAACTCATCGAGTACGCCCTAGAAAACGATAAGGTGATAGTTGAGTGTCAGGGAATTTTTAACGTGCAAGAAAATGAGACAGAGGCAAAATACTACGAGGTTTTGGTGCGTATAGTCGATCAAAACGGCAAGATCCGCTACCCAGGTGAGTTTTTAGAGATCGCGATGAAAACGCAACTCTATCTTCAGATAACAAAAAAGGTGATCGCTCTAGCCTTTGATCTAGTGAAAAAATATCCAGACTATACATTTTCTATCAACCTTTCAAGCTCGGATCTAACAGATCCTGGTGTGAGAGAAATTTTAGATGAAAAACTAGAGAGTTGCCCGGATCCAAGTAGAGTTTGCTTTGAGATGCTAGAGAGCGAAGAGCTTAGCGACTACGCCATGGCAAATGAATTTATAAAAAGAGCTAAAAAATATGGATGTAAAATCTCAATCGATGACTTTGGCTCTGGCTACTCTAACTACTACCGAATTTTAGAGCTTGATATAGATAACATCAAGATAGATGGCTCGATCATCAAAAAGCTACCAACTGATGAAAACGCAAGAGTTTTGGTTGAAACTATCGTGAGCTTTGCTAGAAGACAAGGCTATAAGATCGTGGCTGAGTTTGTGAGCAACGAAGAAATTTTAGAGTATATAAAGAAATTTGGAATTTCGTATGCGCAGGGATTTTTGCTAGGCAAGCCACATCAGATGTAAATTTTGCAGTTACTTTAGAGCCTATTAAAAGGCTAAATTTAACTGCTTTTTACTTTTATACTCGCACAAAACCTACTTTTTAAATTTTGCTAGACGTGAAATTTGATCTCTTTTACAACAATTAAATTTAAGAATTTGTCTTTAAAAAAGCTGAAAATTTGGATTAACTAGATTTTAAAGCTTATGTGGATAAGATTTTGTCTTTTAGAAGTGGTGACCCATACGAGACTCGAACTCGTGTTACCGCCGTGAAAGGGCGATGTCCTAACCGCTAGACGAATGGGCCACGGTCGGTTATGAAGTTGGGATTATATTACTTTTTAACTTAAATTTACATAAAAGGACAAATCGTTGAAGAAATTTTCACTTGTTTTATTATTTGCTCTCATTTTTTCAGGCTGTGTTGCGACTAAAACACCGCAAAGATCGCAAGCTTTTCAGGTAACTTTATTTTCTCCTATGATAAAGATAAATGATGTTGGATTTTTTCACACATACAAAAATGATCTAAATTTGCAAATTTATAGCTCTGGCGTCAATACCGCAAATATCAATATAAAGGACAAAATTTGCGTAAATAGCGCTTGTTTTAAAAAGACTGAATTTAACGAGAAATTTTTTCTAGCGCCACATTATGAGAGCCTTTTTGAAGAGATTTTGCAAAGACAAAAAATTTATGACGGCAAAGATCTAAGCACCACAGAGTGCGGCTTTAGACAAGATCTAAGTTCTTATTTTATAAAATACGAAGTTTGCGATAACTACGTCAAATTTATCGATAGCAAAAATAAAATAAAAGTGATAATAAAAGAGTTAAAATGAGATACATTGGAGCTCACGTAAGTGCGGCTGGAGGCGTCTTTAACGCACCGATAAATGCTGCAAAAATAGGAGCAAATGCCTTTGCACTTTTTACAAAAAATCAGCGCCAGTGGAGCGCAAAAGAGCTGAGCGAGGGCGAGATAGAGCAGTTTAAAGCAAATTTAAAAGCCTCTGGCATAAGCGCCGATCACGTCTTACCACATGCAAGCTACCTCATAAATTTAGGCCATCCAGAAAAAGAGGCAAGAGCTAAGTCCCTTGAAGCCTTTATCGATGAGATAGAGCGAGCTAGCCAGCTTGGACTAAAGCTTTTAAATTTCCACCCTGGCTCACACCTAAAGCAAATAAGCCAAAACGAGTGCCTAGATAACATCGCTAGATGCATAAACGAAGCGCTAAAACGAACAAGCGGCGTAAAACTAGTCATCGAAAACACAGCCGCACAAGGCTCAAATTTAGGCTTTGATTTTGCGCAGCTGGCGTATCTGATCGAGCGAGCAGACGATGAGAGTAGAGTTGGCGTTTGCATCGACACTTGCCACGCATTTGCCGCTGGGTACGATCTAAGAAGCAAAGAGGCTTATGCTAAGACGATGGACGAATTTGATGCGATCATCGGCTATAAATTTCTATCTGGTATGCACCTAAATGATGCTAAATTTGGGCTTGGCTCAAAAAAAGATAGGCATGAGAGCCTTGGCAAGGGCGAGCTTGGGCTTGGCGCTTTTGAAAATATAATAAATGATGATAAAATAGGCGAAATTCCCTTGATTTTAGAGACGATTGATGAGAGTATTTGGGAAGATGAGATCAAAATTTTAAGAAACCTAGAAAAGGAAAAGCTATGAAAAGAGTGCTTTTAAGCATTGTTGCGACGTGTTCTTTATTAAATGCTGGGGGTTATAAGGTCCCTGAGCAAAGTGCTGATTCTTTAGGACTTGCTGCTAGTAATGTAGCCTTTAGTTTTGGGGCTGATGCGGCTTATTTTAACCCTGCAAATATGATGTTTTTAGACGGGCTTCACCATTTTGAAAGCACGCTTGGTTGGTTTCATATAAATTCCATCGACTTTAAAAGCGATGATGGCAAGAGCTACAGCTCAAAGAAATTTGACTCACTAGCTGGCACATTTAGCTTTGTAACGCCAGAAATTTATGAAAACTGGAGGTTTGGACTAGCCCTTGCCGTGCCTGCTGCTGTTGGCATCTCGTGGGAGGATCCAGAGACTGCTTTTACTGGCAAGAGGTTTAAACTACAAGTTGTCGAGCTAAATCCAACCGTAGCTTACCGCATAAATGACAAACTTGCCATTGCTCTGGGCGCTAGAGGCGTTTATAGCAAAGGCAAGATAGCAAGTGACTTTGGACGTTTTGGCTACAGAGAGATACAAGGCGATGGTATAAACTACGGCTACAACGTCGCTCTTACATATAGACCTACCGAGGAGCTTAGCTTTGCGGTGACTTACCGCTCGAAGGTAAATTTAGAGCTTAAAGGTAGCGCTGATGCTGATTTTAACGGACAGCTAGCGCCTATAAGCTATCATGGCAAAACAAAAGTTGAGATCCCTCTACCTGCTCAGCTAGTGCTTGCGACTGGATATAAATTTAGCGACTTTACCCTTTTGCTAGCTTTCGAGAGGACTTACTGGTCTAAATTTAAAGATTATGACTTTGAATATGACGACAAGACGGCTATTCATTCACACCACCCTGCTTTTAAAATGTTTATGGACGATCCAGTCGTTAAAAACGCAAAGGATACAAACACATATAGGATAGGCCTTGCTTACGACGTAAATGAAAAACTTAGACTAATGGCTGGCTTTTCATACGATGAGGATATAACTAGTGGCGAACACACTGGCTTGGAGCTTCCAAACACCACCTCTCAGGCATATTCGTTTGGGGCAAACTATAAATTTACGCCAAATTTAGAGCTAGGACTAGGCTATCTCTATCAGCACCGAGACAAAAAACGTGCGACAGATATAAAAACTGGCACCGGCTCAATGTCTGGCGAATTTGACGCAAGTAGCGTCCAGATAGCTGCAATGACATTTAAATACTCTTTCTAGGGCTAAAAATGCAATACTCTTATAATAATTTTTATGAAATTTTGACCAAAGTAGCAAAGCAGAGTCCAAACCAGATAGCGACCTTTGATGAAAAAGAGAAGCTAAAATACCACGAACTAAAGCAAAACGTCGATAAAGTGGCGGCTTACTTGCAGCTTTGTGGAGTAAATTTTGGCGATAAAGTGGCTATGGCGGTGGCAAATTCGAAAGAATTTATCATCTCATACCTCGCCATCACGGCTATCGGCGCGGTGGCAGTGCCGATGAACACCTTTTTAAAGACAAATGAGTTTGAGTATATCTTAAACGACTGTGGCGCAAGGGTGCTTTTTGCCTCCAGCTCGCTTGCAAAGGAGCTAATCGCACTTAGTGAGCTTGAAATTTTAAGAAAGATCATCTGGATCGGTCAAACACCAAAAAAACTTCAAAGTGCCTCAAAAGACGACTATGTAAGCGTTGATGAGGAGTATGGCGAGAGTGCCTATCTATCTTCAACTCCACAAATTTCAAAAGAGGATATGAGCAAGGGCTATGAAAATAACGGCGTTGTAAAAAATGTAAATTTCAGCGAAGCGCTAAATCACAAATACACCCTAAGCATCACAAAATACCCTAAAATAGACGATCTCATGCACATCATCTACACCTCAGGCACCACAGGCAAGCCAAAGGGTGCGATGATAAGCTATAAAAATATCTTCTCAAACGTCATCGGCGCGCACGAGCGTTTTAAGGTTAAAAAAAGCGATAGATTTATCGTATTTTTACCGATGTTTCATAGCTTTACACTCACAGCGATGGTGCTTTTGCCGATATATGCGGGCGCTTCGATGGTGCTTGTAAGATCAGTCTTTCCATTTTCAAATGTGCTAAAACAGACGCTGCTTAAAAGAGTCACTGTATTTTTGGGCATCCCAGCCATCTACACAGCCATCGGCAAGGCAAAAATTCCTTGGTATTTTAGATGGTTTAACCGCATAAGGCTATTTGTAAGTGGCGCTGCTCCGCTTGCTAAGCAAACGATTGATGATTTTAGAGTGAAATTCCCACGCGCGACACTCGTTGAAGGATACGGCCTTAGCGAATGCTCGCCAGTCGTAGCGGCAAATTTATTTGACAAGCAAAAGCTTCTAAGCGTAGGCCCTGCGCTAAATGGCTATGAGGTCAAGATCGTAGATGATGAGATGATGGAGCTACCAGTCGGCCAGATCGGCGAGATCATCGTAAAAGGCGACTGCGTCATGCAAGGCTACTACGGCATGCCAGGCGTAACTGATGAGACCATTATAAATGGCTGGCTAAAGACTGGAGACCTTGGCAAGATCGATGAAGAGGGCTTTATCTACATCGTTGATCGCAAAAAAGACCTCATCATATCAAAAGGCATAAACATCTATCCACGCGAGATCGAAGAGGTCATCTATAAGCTTGAAGCAGTCGAAGCTGCAGCGGTCATAGGAGTAAAGGACGTGCATGCAGACGAAGAGGTCGTCGCTTTCATACAGGTAAAAGATGGCATGGATCTTGATGAAAAGACGGTTAGAGAGTATCTAAAGAAAAATTTAGCAAATTTCAAAGTGCCAAAGAGCATCTACTTTGCCGAGGAACTGCCTAGAAACGCAACTGGCAAGGTGCTAAAACGTGTGCTAAAAGAGCAGATAAAGGATAAAATTTAGTGAAGTATTTGCTTGATTTTCTAAACCAAGACCTCAAAAAAAGCAAAATTTACGAGCTTATAAAGTGTGGCGATGAAGAGGGAGAAATTTTAAAATACCTAAGCAAAGCCTACGTGCAAGGAACGGCTAGCATGAGCGTTTTTGAGCTACTTGGAGCTGTTTTTGGCACGCAAAACGACAAGCAGCTTTTATACCTTAAATTTATAAAAAATTTGCTGGGTAGCGGCTGGATAGTGCAAAACTACAGCCTCTTTAAGATGCCAGAGAACTCGCAAAAAAGCTCTAACCAAGGGCTGCTTTCGCTACTTCACTCTGAAATTTCACTCTCTAGCACATTTTTAAAGATCCTTGAAGATGGCAACGCTGATATAAATTTACCAGAGCTTACGCCTTATGAAGATCATTTGGAGTATTTAAAAGATCAGTTTTTAAAGATAGAGCTTTACTCAAAGGCTGCGATATTTGAAGGTGGCTCAAATGACGCTAAAAAGCGCATAAACGAGCAAATTTCTGAGCTTACAAAACGCATAAACGAGCGTGTAAAACTAAGCAAGATCAGCCTAAAAATAGAGCAAATTTTTAAAGAAAATTCGCTTGATGAAAAAGAGGAGATCATATTTTTAGCCCTTTTAAAAGAGGAGTATGCGGGCGACTTTGAAAATGGTCGCGACCTAAACACGCTAGTTGGGCTAATAAGCAAAGACGAGCTTGAGCGCATCAAAAATCGCACTCTTTTAGAGGACGGCTCAAGGCTCATCGAGGGCGCACTAATCGACTACGACGAGGTTTTAAACGCTTATGGCAACGTAAGCAAAAGTTTTTTTATAAACGAAGAAATTTTGCAAAGTATAATGCACCCAAAAAATGACAAAAACAGTAAGAAAATCAAGATAGAAAGCCTAGTAAAAGAGCAAGAAATTTTTGAGCTCATTGAGCCAGTAACTAGTCTAGAAGACGTCGTGCTAAACGAAAAGACAAAGCAGCTTTTAAGCACGATACTAAAGCAAGTCGATAAAAAAGTGCTCGCTAGACTAAGTAGCTGGGGCATAAAAACTAGGAAAAATATAGACGCCAAGATAATCTTTTACGGCGAGCCTGGCACTGGTAAGACGATGAGCGCCGTTGGGCTTGCAAAGAGCCTAAAGAAGCAAATTCTAAGCTTTGACTGCTCAAAAATTTTAAGCAAATATGTCGGCGAGAGCGAGCAAAATGTAAGGAAAATTTTTGATACTTACAAAGAAATTTGCAAAAAAAGTGGCAGCGAGCCGGTGCTCTTGCTAAACGAGGCCGATCAGTTTTTAAGCACGAGAGTGGAGAGCTCGAGCGGGGCTGAGAAGATGCACAATCAAATGCAAAATATCTTTTTAGAGCAGATCGAGCGCTTTGAGGGCGTGCTGATCGCAACGACAAATTTCTTACAAAGCCTTGACGTGGCGTTTTCTAGAAGATTTGACTATAAGATAGAGTTTAAAAAGCCTGATTATAACGGCAGGCTTGCCATTTGGCGTAAAATTTTGCCTGAAAATGCGAGCTTTGAAGATGGCTTTAGCGTAGAAAGGCTGGCTGAGTTTAACCTAAGTGGCGCGCAGATCGTCCTTGCGCTAAAAAATACTGCTTTGAAAGTAGCGATAAAAGATGATGGGATTTTCACCTTTGAGGACTTCAAAACCACGATAGAGCGCGAGCTAAACTCAAGCTTTGGCGAGGATAAAAAGATGGGATTTGGCTCTTAGGCCTTATCTTATTTTATAAATTTGACTTTGCTCTACACAAAACCGCTGGTTTGATAATAAATTTGCTTCACTCAATAAAATTTAGACGAGTTTCGCCGCTAAAAACATTAAAAGCGCGAGTTAAATTTAAACTTTGGCGATAAAAAATGCAGATGATTGCCGAGAGTGTGAAATTTTATTTTATACGGAGCATGCCCCTAAAAGCAACAGGGAAAGTGAGCTAAATTCGAGCTTTGATGAGAATGAAAAGATAAATTTTGCTCTTAGATTTTTAAAGTATGTTGCAGGTTTTATGCAACCACAAAGACAAAAGCGTGGATATCAAATTTGCCTTTATAGTCAAATTTACACAAAGCCTACCACTAAAAATTTATAGAAAATGCGAAACAAATTCGATCTTTGGGTTTTTCTCTTGTTTTTTAAATCTATGCTTTTGCTTCACGAGGCAAAGTCTAAATTATAGATACTCGCCAAACTAAACATGTAATTTTTAAATTTCCGCAAGAGCTACAGCAGCATAGACGCTATCCATAGGCTCTTTGTGTAAATTTAACTCGCTCGTCTGGCATAAATTTACTACTGCAACCTTTACAAACAAGCAGATGGTCTCAAATTTTAAAAATTTATCCACTCTGCAACTCCCGTTTAGGCGGATAAATTTTTACATAAGCTATTTTATCTATTGCGGACTTTTTACATTATCAACGATTGCTGATCTAAGTGTGAAATTTTGCTTTTTTATTAAATTTAAACTCAAAACTACAGCTTGGCAGAAGGCACTAGCATAAATTTACTACCACGTTTTTACAAACAAGCATTTTTAACAAAAATCCCAAAAATTTTAAATTTATCTCCCGTTTGAAGCGTGGGCG
>NZ_POYR01000110.1:0-23612 GCF_002912425.1 Campylobacter concisus | reverse complement strand
AAAAGAGATTAAAACAGTGTAATAGGTGGGCAGAGTCAGATGGGAATAAGAGACAGTATTTATAGTCTTCTTTAAAAGCCAAAACTTACAAATGGCTTATAAGCTAACAATATAAGGTCAAGCAATTACATCTCTAGCTCGTCCTTACTATTGCGAGCGCTTGGCTTAGACACGTGCTAGACTGGATGATAAGAATTCTAGCTGGCATACCTTCGATTATGTACGGATTTTCGCGCTTTACACGGTTGTGAAAATTTTAGAGTCAAGGCTAAAAATGTCCGCTGGAGAGTCGGTTTTAGCGGCAAGTCTCATACTTAGCGTTATAATACTGCCATTTTTTAAATCGCATTTGCTTCAAAGCGTGGGTCTGCTAAAGCAAAATTTCAAGACAAACTCTGACGCGCTTGGCGTAAGCACTGGATATTTTATACGTAAGGTCATTTTAAGAAAGCCGATAAAAGCTAGCATTTCAGGCTTTATACTTGCATTTTCAAGGGCAGCTGGCGAGACGATGGCTGTGATGATGGTCATAGGCAATACCCCGCTTTTTCCGCACCTGCTCTCAAAAGCTCAGACCATACCATCGCTAATAGCCCTTGAAATGGGCATGAGCGAGGCTGGCAGCCTGCACTATCACGCTCTTATTGCAAGCGGATTTGTCCTGCTTGTTTTTATCTTTATGCTAAATATTTTTATCTTTAAATTTGAGAAAAACAATTAACGCTTTTAAGGATTTTTTAGTCAAATTTTACGCCTATCTTTGCGTTTTTATCGTCATTGCGGTGATATTTTGGATATTTTATTTCATCTTTGCAAATGGCATCTCACAGATAAATTTAGACTTTCTAACCAAAAATCCGCAAGGTTTAAATTGAGGTGAGAGCGGCGGCATAAGAGACGCCATCATAGGCTCATTTTTGCTGATGATCCTCTCGATGATATTTTCAGCACTTCTTGGCGTTAGTTGCGCCATTTATAGGCAAATTTACTGCACTTCTAGCACGATAAAGCTTGGGCTTAAATTTATCATCCAAACGATGGCATCTATACCTTCTGTCCTGCTTGGTATCTTTGTTTGTGGGCTTTTTATCGTTACTCTTGATATCCCAAAGAGCCTGCTAACAGCTAGCATAACGCTTGCTTTGATGGTCTTTCCATTTGTTGAAGTAAGCGTTGAAAAGGTGATCTCGCAGATCGATGAAAAGATATTAAGAGATAGCTTCGCGCTTGGCGTTGATAAAAATTTCATGGCTAGAAAGCTAGTTTTGCCAACCATTAAAAAAAATATCATATCGATCTTGATACTCGCTGGCAGCTATGCCATAGGAGCCACCGCGCCGCTACTTTTAACTGGAGTCGTCTTCATGGCAAAGGCAGAAGGCCTGCTCTCACCAGTCATGGCACTGCCTTTTCACCTGCACATGCTCCTAAGCCAGTCAGTCGCAACACAAAATGCCTACGCTACGGCACTCGTGCTCATTTTTATATTGATCATTTTGCACCTGCTTTCAGCCGTAGTTTTATTTGATATAGGAGAGAAAATTGCCAGATATTTTAAACATAAAAGATCTTAGTATCTTTTACCAAGAGAATGAAATTTTAAAAGATCTAAATTTAAACATCTCCCAAAACAAGATCATCTGCCTAATGGGTAGCTCAGGATGTGTCAAATCAACATTTCTTTCAGCGCTAAATGGCTTTTTGGAGCAAAAAGGCGGCAGATATAGCGGAGAAATCCTATTTAAAGGTGAAAATATCAAAGATAAGGGCGAAATTTGGTGAAGACGAAAGCTAGCCATACTCTTTCAAGACGCCACGCTCTTTCCCTTTAGCGTAGAAAGAAATTTAACCTATGCGATGGAATTTTATGAAGGCAGTATATAAAGATAAGCAAAAAAGAGTAGAGGAGCTACTTAAAAGCGTAAATTTACTTGATGAGATAAATGACCTTGATATGCCAGCTAACAAACTCTCAGGCGGTCAAAAGCAAAGACTTTGCATCGCAAGGATGCTAACTACAAAACCAGAGGTGCTTATGCTTGACGAGCCTTGCTCATCGCTTGATATGAAAAATGTCTTGATCGTAGAGGAGCTTTTAAAAAGCTTGTCGCAAAAATATACGATCATCATCACCACGCACAACGAAGAGCAGGCAAAAAGGCTTGGCGGCAGGATAGTCCGCATAGTGGATAAGAAATTTGCATTTTAAAAGAGCTAGAAATTCTAGCTCTAAATTTAGTCGATAAACCTCTTTGTGATATTTGCGTAGGCATCGATCCTGCGGTCACGTAAAAATGGCCAAATTCTGCGAACTTCTTCACTTCTTTTCATGTCTATCTCAACGATTTTGCATAGCTCGCTATGGCTATCTGCGCGGAAAAGCTGCTCGCCTTGTGGCCCAAAAACAAAGCTATTTCCCCAAAACTTAATCCCATCCATCACGCCACTATCATCTTTTTCAAAGCCCACACGATTTACTGCGACCACTGGCAGGCCATTTGCCACGCTGTGGCCTCTTTGCACTGCTACCCACGCTTCAAGCTGTCTTGATTTTTCATCATCACTATCGCCCTCAAACCAGCCAATAGCCGTTGGATAGATGAGAATTTTCGCCCCTTTTAGTGCCATTAGCCTTGCAGCTTCTGGATACCACTGATCCCAGCAGACCAAAACGCCAAGCTTGCCAAGGCTAGTTTCAATAGGCTCAAAGCCAATATCGCCAGGCGTGAAGTAAAATTTCTCGTAAAATCCAGGGTCATCAGGGATGTGCATTTTTCGGTATTTGCCGGCCACACTGCCGTCACGCTCGAAGACAAAGGCGGTGTTGTGATAAAGTCCATCAGCCCTCTTTTCAAAGAGCGAAGTGACTAAAACTACGCCGTTTTCCTTAGCCACCTTGCCCCAAAAAGCGACATCTTCTTGCCAGTCGTTTGCGTGATCAAAGAAATTTGTATCCTCGCTTTGGCAAAAGTACTGCGTCTGGTGTAGCTCTTGGCAGACCACGAGATCAGCGCCACCTTTTTTTGCCTCAGCTATTAGCTCAAGCGTCTTTGCGATGGTCGCTTCTTTTGTCCCTTTAAATTCTTGTTGAAGTAGTGCTACTTTCATCTCATCTCCCTTCTTTGTCGTTATATGGGTCTAAATGCGTGGTTATCTGCCACGAAAATTCCTTAAATTTCTCTCTTATCTCAGCTTCAAGCGAGTCAGCCACCTCGTGCGCGTCGTAAAGCGAGATATCTTTGTCAAAAACTAAATGCAGCGTTAAAAATATGGTATTTGCGCTCTGTCTTGTGTTTAGGTAGTGAAAGTCTGAAATTCTCTGCTTTGCCTTTATCATCTTAATGATCCCCTCTGTGATCTCAGGGCTTGCTGCGTGATCTAGCAAGACACCAAAGGCGTCTTTGCCAAGGCTTATGGCGCTTTGAGCGATGTATCCACTTATCACGATACCAAAGATCGCATCTATCATCACAAATCCGCTAAATTTAATAATAAGCAGCGAGATGATGACTGCTAGGTTGCTAAAAAGGTCGATCTTATAGTGCAGCGCGTCTGCTTTTATGATAAGGTTGCCACTTTTTTTAGAAATTTGGTTTAAAAATAGCACCAAACATAGCGTCACCAAGACCGAAAAGACCATCACACCAAGGCTTAAGCCAAGGTCTATCTCTAAATTTGGTTCGCTAAATTTCTTAATACTCTCATAAAATATATATCCAGCAGCCACAACGATGATAACGCACTCAAATAGCGCTGCTAACGCCTCTAGCTTTGTGTAGCCAAAGTTAAATTTCTCATCAGCTTGCTTTCTTGACTTTCCAAGCGCAAATAAATTTAAAAGCGACACAATAAAATCAAGCATTGAATCAATCGCCGAGCCAAGCACAGCGACCGAACCACTAAAAAGTCCCGCTGCAAATTTGACAAGTGCGAGCAAAAAGGCGCAAGCTCCAGCTGCGATAACTGCCTTATTTTCGCCCTGCGTACACTCCTGCTTATTTATGCGGTTAAACTCATAATCAAACGGACTTCCCAAACTTAAGACCTTTTGTATCTATTTTGGCTTGAGCAGTGAAGCGAGCCATTTTGACGGACAAAAACTAGCGAATTTACACCGATGATCTTTCTATCTGGCAGTGCCTTGGCAAGTAAATTTAGCACCTTTTCATCGTTTTCGTCATTATATGTTGGCACGATTAGCGCACCATTTATAAAGATAAAATTTGCGTATGTGCAGCCAAGCCTTTTACCATCATAAAATTTAGGTTTTGGTAGCGGCAAAGCAAGTAGCTTAAAGCCAGTTTTTTTAAGCTCATCTTCCATCCTTTTAAGCTCATCAAAGTGCTCATCGCTCTTGTCATCGCAAGCTGCATAAGCTACCGTATCAGGCGTGATAAAGCGAGCTAAAGTGTCGATGTGACTATCTGTGTCATCGCCTCTTATAAAGCCATTTTCAAGCCAGATGATACGCTTTAGACCAAATAAATTTTTTAATTTTTCTTCGATCTGCTCTTTGCTAAGCGCTTTGTTTCTATTTTCATTTAGCAGGCATTTTGAGGTGGTTAAAAGCACGCCATCTCCGTTAAATTCAACACTCCCACCCTCTAGTATCATATCAACTGGCTCAAGCTTAGTTTTATAAATTTTAGCTAGCTCTAAATTTATCGCATCATCTTTTGAGCTCTTAAATTTACCGCCCCAAGCGTTAAATTTAAAGTCGTAGCTCTTTACGCCGTCCTTGGTGCAAACATCGATCATACCGTAGTCTCTGATCCAAGTATCATCAGTCTCAAGCTTAACAAACTCTACATTTTTAAATTTCTTAAACCTAGTAAAATTTGCCTCATCAGGGCAGATGAGCACCACCTTTTCATAGGGCGTAACAGCAGCCACAAGCTCCTCATAGCCCGCCAAAATCTCCTCTAAATAAGGCTCCCAGTCGCTCTTACTATGTGGCAGCGATAAAAACAAAAGCTCCTGCTCTTCCCACTCTGCGTATGCTCTCACGCTCTCTCCTTGTAAATTTTATAAATTCCATAAATCGTAATGATTATCCAAAAGACCTCTATCAAAAATGAGCCGAGGTTAAAGTGCACAAAAAGCGAGATTATAAGTAGCACCGCACCTGCTAAATTTATGATCTGGTAGGCTAGATCGCGGCTATTTAGGCGGCCGATCTGGAGTAAAAAGTAGCCCATCACGATGCAAATCATCCCTAAAAAGCCGATGATCTGAAAAAGATCGATCAAATTTTATCCTTTTTGTAAGCTTAAATTTAAAGCGTGATCATATCTAATTAGTTTTAAATTTATGATTATGGGATAAAATAACTCCATTTTTCAGATTGGATTAATGTTTATGGATTTTGAGTTTATTGAGAAATTTTACCCCCTTTTTGTAAAGGCTGGGATTCTCACCTGTCAGATCGCCTTTTTGGGGATCGTTTTTTCTGTTTTGATAGGCATTTTTTGCATGGCTGTGAAATTTTACAAGCTAAAATTTCTCTCAAAACTAGTTGATTGCTATGTTGAGCTTTCAAGAAACACGCCGCTTCTTATCCAGCTCTTCTTTTTATATTACGGCTTGCCAAAGCTTGGAGTGTCGATGAGTGGCTTTACCTGTGCGGTCGCGGGACTTAGCTTTCTTGGCGGCAGCTACATGAGCGAGAGCTTTAGACTTGGCTTTGAGGCGGTGAGAAGGTCGCAGATAGAAGCAGGACTTAGCATCGCACTCAGTAAAAACCAACTCTTAAGATATGTCATCTTGCCACAAGCCTTTAGCGTGGCACTTCCAAGCATCAGCGCAAACGTCATATTTTTACTAAAAGAGACAAGTATCGTTAGCATCGTAGCGCTTGCTGATCTAGTCTATGTCGCAAAAGATCTCATCGGACTTTACTACAAGACAGACGAGGCGCTTTTTATGCTAGTTATTAGCTATCTTGTCATCATCTTGCCAGTCTCGCTGGCGCTTAGCTACGTCGAAAAAAGGGTGAGAAATGCAAGGAGTTAGTATATTATTTGACACGCAAAATTTACTAAGACTGCTTGAAGGTCTTGTAGTAAGCACTGAAATTTCACTCATCTCTATCATCATCTCCGTCATAGGTGGTCTCATACTTGGCGTTTTGATGAGCATGAAAAATAAATTTGTCTATTTTGTTCTAAAAATTTGCCTCGAGATCGTTCGTATCATGCCTCAGATCGTCTGGCTATTTTTATTTTACTTTGGCGTTAGCAAGGCTTTTGATATCCACATCTCGGCATTCACCGCCTCACTCATCGTCTTTAGCCTTTGGGGCGTTTTTGAGATGATGGATATCGTGCGAGGAGCGATCACCTCGATACCAAAGCACCAGTTTGAGTCAGCCGCCTCACTTGGACTTAGCAAATTTCAAATTTACTTTTATGTCATCATCCCGCTTGCTACTAGAAGGCTGGTGCCTGGAGCTGTAAATTTACTAAGCCGTATGATAAAAACGACCTCTATCGTCGTTCTAATCGGCGTTGTAGAGGTGGTCAAAGTCGGCCAGCAGATCATCGAGCGAAATGTATTTACAAATCCTATGGCGCCATTTTGGATATACACGCTCATATTCTTTTTATATTTTGCGATCTGCTATCCAGTCTCAAAGCTATCAAAAAAATTAGAAGAAAAATGGAGCTAAAATGAGCGAAAATATCTTAGAACTTAAAAATTTAAATAAATTTTATGGAGAGCTTCACGCTTTAAAGGATATAAATTTAGATGTTAAAAGCGGCGAAGTGGTCGTGCTTCTTGGGCCATCGGGATGCGGCAAGAGCACAACTCTTAGGTGTATAAACGGCCTTGAGAGCATAGCAAGCGGCGAGATCATCATAGACGGCGAAGTGATAGACGCTAAATTTAAAGAGTGGCAAAGGATCCGCCAAAAGGTAGGCATGGTCTTTCAAAGCTACGAGCTGTTTGATCATATGAACGTCATCGATAACGTCCTTCTTGGGCCTTTAAAGGTGCAAAAAAGAGATAGGGCCGAGGCTGAAAAGACGGCTAATATGTGGCTAAGCAAGGTTGGGCTACTTGATAAGAAATTTGCCTATCCAAAGGAGCTAAGCGGCGGCCAAAAGCAGCGTATAGCCATCGTTAGAAGCCTTTGCTTAAACCCTGAGATCATGCTATTTGACGAGGTTACGGCTGCGCTTGATCCTGAGATCGTTAGAGAAGTGCTTGACGTGATACTAAATTTAGCCAAAGACGGCATGACGATGCTAATAGTCACCCACGAGATGAGCTTTGCAAGAGCAGTTGCAAATAAGATCGTATTTATGGACGCTGGAGCGATCGTGGAGATCAGCGAGCCAGAGGAGTTTTTTACTAATCCAAAGAGCGATCGCGCAAAGAAATTTCTAAATTTATTCTCATTTTAGAAAAAATAAGAGATAATTTGCCGTTTTTTCAAAATGCGTTTAGAGCGAGATTTGGTCGCTCTTATTTACTAAATTTTCTAAAGGAGAAAGAGTGAGAAAATTTAAATTTTTCTTATTAGCATTAGTCGCTACCGTCTTTCTAACGGGTTGTGGTGATGACAAAGGTGCGGACAAAGCAGCCGCTTCAAATCAAACTGACGCTATCGCAAAGATCAAAGAGCGTGGATATATAAGGATAGGCGTTTTTAGCGACAAACCACCATTTGGCTACGTCGATAAAGACGGCAAAAACCAAGGCTATGACATCTACTTTGCAAAACGCATCGCAAAAGACTTACTTGGCGATGAGAGCAAGGTCAAATTTGAGCTAGTAGAGGCTGCTGGCAGGGTCGAAGTGCTCACAGCTGACAAGGTCGATATCACGCTTGCAAATTTCACAAAGACACCTGAGCGCGCGCAAGTTGTTGATTTTGCGCTTCCATATATGAAGGTCTCTCTTGGCATCGTTAGCCCAGAAGGTGCTGTGATAAAGAGCGTCGATGAGCTAAAAGACAAGACATTAATCGTCAATAAAGGCACAACAGCAGACGCATTTTTTACAAAAAATTATCCTGATATCAAGCTTTTAAAATATGATCAAAACACTGAAACTTTCGCGGCTTTGGTTGATAAAAGGGGTGCAGCTCTAGCGCATGATAACGCCCTACTTTTTGCCTGGGCGAAAGAGACTCCTGGCTTTGTTGTAGGCGTTGAAGCACTTGGCGATGTGGATGTGATAGCTCCAGCTGTCAAAAAGGGCAACAAAGCCTTGCTTGAGTGGCTAAATAACGAGATCATCGAGCTTGGAAAAGAAAATTTCTTCCACAAAGACTATGACGCAACGCTAAAACCGATATATGGTGACAGCGTAAATCCTGAATCTCTAGTCGTCGAAGGCGGCAAACTTTAAATTTAATGGCGTAATCTTTACGCCATCTCTCTTTTTAAATTTAACAAATATATTTGCAAGCTTTACAGCAAGCGACATCACTTTAAAATCCAGACGGCGGTTTTGCAATTCTTGTCAGCAAGCTGTTGGGTGGGTTTTATAATAATGTTTCTAATTTTTTGTCAGTAAGTGGAACTGCTTTAAAATCTATGATGAAGTAGCTTTGCATACCTGAGCGCTAAACGAGAAAAATAAGCTTATAGCGTAATGAACTCTTTTTGAAAAACACCGATACCGATAGGCTATTTGTTGATTTTAAATTCTATATATTTGATACTACAAAGCATGTATGCAAAGAAAAAAATCATCGAAAGATTGAGAAAGATATGTCTTTTTGAATATTTAAATAAAATTTTAAAAAGCATTTTGGAGTAAATTTAGCCCAAAATGTTTTTTGTAAGCTACATTAAGCTCTTTAGTAAATTTGTCACTTTTTGCTCGATCTCTTCTAGAAATTCCTTGCTCTTTGCTTCAAACCTAGTAACGATAACCGGTGTTGTATTTGACGCACGCACCAGTGCCCAACCATTTTCAAACTGAATTCTTATGCCATCAATATCAATGATATTTTTTATCTTTGGCAGGTCACAACCCTCGTTTTTCACGCACTCTTTTAGCTTGGCAACTATCTTAAATTTAGCCTCGTCAGTCGTCTTTATCTTGATCTCATCGGTGCTAAAGACAAGTGGCATCTTATCAAGCTCGCCGTCAAGATCAAAGCCTTTATGCACTAGCTCAAGCACCCTCATCATCGCATAAAGCGCATCATCAAAGCCAAAATAGCGCTCTTTAAAGAAAATATGTCCGCTAACTTCAGCAGCGAGATCTACGTTTAGCTCTTTCATCATTTTTTTGATGTTGCTGTGTCCGGTCTTACCCATGAAAACTTCGCCGATTTTTGCGATCTCATCATACATATTTTGTGAGCATTTTACTTCGCCAAGCACCTTTGGATGTTTCATATTTAGCGCATAAAGATAGGCTAGCTCATCGCCTTTTATATCTCTTTTCGGCGTTATCACGGCGATCCTATCGCCATCTCCGTCAAAGCCAAATCCAAGGTCAAATTCCTTCTTTTCGATGAGCGAAAATATCTCTTTTAAATTCTCTTTTTCGCTTGGGTCTGGGTGGTGATTTGGGAAATTTCCATCTGGATCTTCATATAAAATTTTCGCATTTAGTCCAAGTGCCTTGACGATAGGCACCAAACTCACACCTACAGCGCCATTTGCGCAGTCGATGACAAAAGGCTTTTTGAAATTTTTTAGCTCACTAAATTCTTTTACAAAAAACTCAACGTATTTTTCTAAGATGTTAAATTTCTCACAGCTCTCATCGTCTGCTATTTGCTCACCAGAGGCGATTATCTCATTCACCTTATCTTTTAAAATTTGCAGATCTTTGCCAAAAAAACTATCCTTTTTGATAGTGATCTTAAAGCCGTTATAATCTTTTGGATTGTGAGAGCCCGTGATCATGATGTTTGCGTCGAAATAATCAGCATAAACGCTAAAGTAGCCAACAGGAGTTGGAAGCAAGCCGATGTTATAAATTTTAAAGCCACCAGCCTTGTTTAGACCGCTTAGCAGGTACCTAAAAAGCGTGCTAGCACTTAGCCTTGCGTCAAAGCCAACGCTTAAAGTTTTCACGCCAAATTCGTTAAATTTCTTACCCAAAGCAAGACCTATAGCCTTGACGCTGTCCTCTGTCAAGTCTTTCTCAAAAATGCCGCGGATGTCGTATTCTCTAAAAATTTCATCATATTTCATTGTAAATTCTCCCTAAAAGAATGCAAAAATAATACAAGAATAAATTTAAAAAGGAGTAAATAATTTTATAAATTTAGTGAGGTAAAAATATAAATTCGAGCTAGAAAGCTCTAGCTCGAAAAGGGCTGCTACATCATTCCGCCCATGCCACCCATTCCGCCCATGTCAGGCATTGCAGGCATTGCTTTTTCTTCTTTTATCTCGCTGATAGTTGCCTCAGTCGTTAGTAGCAAGCTAGCCACGCTAACAGCGTTTTGTAGCGCAACTCTCTCAACTTTAACTGGATCGATGATGCCAGCTTCAAACATATTTACATATTCTCCAGTTGCAGCGTTAAAGCCAAAATTTGCATCTTTGCTTGTCTCAACTGCATTTGCTACTACGCCTGCGTCAAAGCCAGCATTCTCAGCGATTTGGCGAAGTGGAGCACGAAGCGCTCTTCTAACGATCTCAGCGCCGATTGCCTCATCGCCTTGTAAATTTAAATTTACGCTCTTTGAAGCGAGGATAAGAGCTGAACCGCCACCTACTACGATGCCCTCTTCTACAGCTGCACGAGTAGCGCTTAGAGCGTCATCTACGCGGTCTTTTTTCTCTTTCATCTCAGTTTCAGTCGCAGCACCTACTTTGATAACTGCCACGCCACCACTTAGTTTTGCAAGGCGCTCTTGTAGTTTTTCTTTGTCGTAGTCGCTTGTAGTCTCAGCGATTTGCGCTTTGATCTGAGTTATTCTAGCATCTATTGCTGACTTCTCGCCTGCGCCATTTACGATAGTTGTGTTATCTTTGTCGATAACTACGCTTGAAGCTTGTCCAAGATCGTTTATAGTAGCGCTCTCTAGTGTTCTGCCTAGCTCTTCGCTAATGACTTCGCCACCTGTTAAGATAGCGATATCTTCAAGCATCGCTTTTCTTCTGTCACCAAAGCCCGGAGCTTTAACAGCTGAGATGTTTAGCACGCCACGAAGTTTATTTACAACAAGCGTTGCAAGCGCCTCACCCTCAATATCTTCAGCGATGATTAGAAGTGGTTTTCCACTCTTTTGCACTTGCTCAAGCACTGGTAACAAATCTTTTAAATTTGTGATCTTCTTGTCAAATAGTAATATAAATGGATTGCTTAGCTCAACTTGCATCTTTTCAGGGTTTGTGATGAAGTATGGGCTTAGATATCCGCGGTCAAACTGCATACCCTCAACAACGCTTAGCTCATCTTGGATAGACTTTGCCTCTTCTACTGTTATGACGCCGTCTTTGCCGACTTTTTCCATCGCATCAGCGATAAGTTTGCCGATACTTTCGTCTGAGTTTGCAGAGATAGTAGCGATCTGAGCGATCTCTTTTGAGCCAGAAACTTTTTTAGAGATATTTTTTAGTGCATCTATAAGAGCTGCTACTTCTTTGTCCATACCACGTTTTACTTCGATAGGATTTGCGCCAGCAGTTACGTTTCTAAGACCCTCTTTAAATATCGCGTGAGCTAGCACAGTTGCTGTTGTAGTGCCGTCACCTGCTTGGTCGTTTGTCTTGCTAGCTACTTCTCTAACTAGGCTTGCACCCATGTTTTCGATAGTATCTTTTAGCTCAACCTCTTTAGCCACGCTAACGCCGTCTTTTGTAATGTTTGGAGCACCAAAGCTCTTTTGGATAAGGACATTTCTGCCTCTTGGTCCCATTGTCACTTTTACAGCGTCATTTAGTTTTTTTACGCCCTCGTATAGGCGATTTCTTGCATCATCAGAGTAAAAAATTTCTTTTGCCATTGTCTTTCCTTTTTAAATTATTTAATCACGCCTAAAATGTCGTCGATGTTTAAAACAAGATATGTTTTATCATCTAAATTCACCTCAGTGCCAGCGTATTTAGCAAATACTACTTTTTCGCCAACTTTTACGCCCTCAGCTTCAACACCAACTGCTTTTACCTCACCGCTTAAAGGTTTTTCTTTTGCGTTATCAGGTATAATTATGCCCGAAGCTGTCGTCTTTGTCTCTTCTACGCGTTCGACTAGGACACGCTTGCCTAATGGTTGAAAGTTCATTGTTCATCCTTTTAGTTTAATTGTCTTTTTTAGCACTCTTTATTTTTGAGTGATGAAATCCTAGCATTTTTTTCTGAAAAAGTCAATAATTTATAGTGAATTTTATTAAAAACTTTAGTCTAAGTGACTAAAGTTTTATGATATGTAAAACTAATATAAAGGAATTTTATGAAAAAAATAGCTTACATAGTTGGCGCGCTTGTGCTCATAGTAGCTTGTATCTTTGGCTTTATCTTTAGCTCTTTTGGCAATAAATTTATAGCCAGTAAAATAGAAAAAGAGGCGCTAGCTCGTGGTATCGATGTCAAATTTAAAGAGTTTAACCTTGGTCTTAGCACCTTAAATTTAGAAGCGACAGTAATGGATGTCATAAATTTAAAGGCAAATGGCGAGCTCTCCTTGCTTGCTCAAAGTATGAATTTAAACATAGATATAAACGCCGACAAGGCAAAGGCTAGCGAGCTTGGGTTAAAAAAAGACGTCGCGCTTAAAGCAAACGTAGCTGGTAAATTTAGCGACTTCAAGCTAACAGCAACTGGCACGGCGCTTGGTTCAAATATAAATTTAAACGCAAATTTAAAGGACTACCTGCCAAAAGCTCTAAATCTTGACGCTAAAAATATCGAGCTTTCTGAGATCTCAGCTCTGGCTAAAAAGCCAAATTTAGCTAGCGGTAAGCTTGATCTAACGAGCAATATGCAAGGAGTTGATGAGAAAAATGAGCCCATCATTAACGCTCAAATTTTAGCAAGCGATGCAGCGATAAACAAAGAAATTCTTAAAAACGAATTTGGGCTAGATTTAGCAAAAGATATAAACTTTAAAGGCGGCGTAAATGCTAAATTTGCAAATGAAAAAGTGAGCGCAAAAACAATTATCATCGCACCTGAAGCCACTTTAAAAGCAAACGATACAACCTATGATCTAGCTAGTAAAAATTTAAAGAGCGACTTTTCGCTAAATGTGCCTGATCTTGCTCTTTTTGGCAAGCTCTTAGGCGAGCAGCTAAGCGGCACAGTGGATGCAAACGGCGAAATTACAATGCAAGAAAATGCTCTTAAAAACTTAAAAGCTGAGATAAATGGCCTTGGTGGCAAGATAAATGCAAATTTTGATAGTAAAAATTTAGTTCTAAATGCCGTAAATATCAAGCTAAAAGAGCTTCTAGCACTTGCTTTGCAGCCTAGCTACGCAGACGGAGAGATAAATTTAAACGCAAATTTTAGCGGCTTTGACGAGCTAAAAAAGCTTGCAGGCGAGGCTAAATTTGAGATAAAAAACGGCCTTATAAATAATGGTCTTGCAAAGCTTAAAAATGCGGCGAAATTTGAGCTAAAAGGCGGTGCCATCGCAAAAGGTGAGCTTGTAAATTTTGACGCAAACGTGCTTAGTGACCTTGGCGAGCTAAAGGATGTAAAGGGCGTTTTTGACATAAAAAACAGCCAAATTTTTAGCAAATTTGCCCTGCTCATTAGCGACCCTGAGAAATTTAAAGCGGTTAGTGGCTTTGAGGTTGGCTCAAAGATGGCGCTAGCGGGCGATGTGAAGGTTAAAGATAGCAAGATAGATGAGCTAAATTTAGGAGGCGATGCCTTTGCTGGCAAGCTAAACGCCACCATAAAAAATGAAAATCTTGATCTTAGCCTAAAAGAGGCGCAGTTAGGAGAAATTTTAGCACTTAGTGGCAACGACAGACTGGCAAACGCCAAGGCAAATGTCCAGGCAAAGGGGCAAAATATCTTTAGTAAAAGCCCAAGCGTCGCTGCAACGATCGCTTTAAATGAGGGTAAATTTAACGCCGCAGCGCTTAGTAAAATACTTGATAAAAAATTCCCAGAAAACGAGAAATTTAGCTCAAATTTGAGCCTAGACTATAAAGGCGACATGGCGAAATTTAGTGGCGACTTTCTTAGCTCGCTAGCTGATATAAAGGACATAGATGGCAGCTTTGACACGGGCAAAAGCACACTAAACCTAAAGCTTCAAGCGGTGGTTTCAGAGCTAAATAAGCTTGCATTTTTAGCTGGCCGAGAGCTTCACGGTAAATTTGCAGCCCTCGTAACAGCAGATGGCAAAGTGGATGATCTAAGCGTAAAAGCCACTTCAGATGATCTATTTAAGGGCAAACTAGAGGCAAACTACAAAGGTGGCACGCTTGATGCAGTGCTAAAAAACTTCGAAGTCAAGGGGCTAACGCAGACTTTGGGGCTAGAGCATCTTTATGATGGCAACGGCGATGCTAAATTTGACTATGAGACAACGCAAAGGGTGGGCAAATTTGACATCTTACTAAAAGAGGGTCACCTAGCCAGCACAAATCTCACAAACAATATAAAAATCTTCACCGGCAAGGACATCACAAAAGAAATTTACAAAGACGGTAAAATTTACGGCGATATAAAGGGCGACAACATCATCTTTAACGTAAATTTAAGCTCGCCAAAGAGCGATATAAAGGTTACAGGCGGCACTTATAATACCGCGACAAAAATGCTTAATGCGCCGCTTGTTTGCAGGCTCGAAAAGACTGACCTAAACGTGCAAATTTCAGGCACGACAGATAATCTAAAATACGACGTCAGATCGCAATATCTTGAAAATAAGGTCAAAAAAGAGATAGGTAGATTTTTAGACAAAAAGCTAGGCGGCAAAGATAGCAACTCTAACAGCGACAAACAAAATTTAAAGGGGCTTTTAAAAGGGCTATTTTAGATGAAAAAGGCGGAAAATTTAAAGTATCTAATGGGGCTTGGGCACTTTTGTAGCGACATAAACCAAAGTGCGCTTGGCGCGATGCTGCCATTTTTCATCGCGAGCTACCACTACGACTACGCAACAGCCGCCTCGCTCGTGACCGCCACAAATTTAGCAAGCTCGCTCATCCAACCACTAATCGGCCGCTTAAGCGACAAAAAAGAGCTACCCTACGTCATCCCGCTTGGGCTGCTGCTTGCAGGCGGGGGCATGAGCCTAACTGGCTTTGTCACAAACTACTACATCATCTTAGTTTGCGTGATGATAAGCGGTATCGGCGCCGCGCTCTTTCACCCAAGCGCCGCAAGGATCGTAAACTACGCCTCAAACGCTAAAAATAGAGCCAAAAGCATAAGCATATTTTCATTTGGTGGCAACGTGGGCTTTGCAGTTGGACCCATTTTAGTCGCCGTTTTTGTGGGAAATTTTGGCCTAAAAGGGACGCTAATTTTCATCATCCCTCAAATTTTTCTAACGCTTTTATACCTTAAAAAGGGCAAATTTATAAAAGCGCTAGAAGGCAATCACAAAAAGCAAATTTCACAAAAAACAAGCGCTCTAAAAGACGATCTGGGCGCATTTTTAAGGCTTTGTCTGTGTATATTTTCACGCTCTATCGTCGCATTTGGCTTTGCGGCATTTTTTAGCATCTACCTCATCAAAATTTTTGGCCTTAGCAAAGAGGCTGCAAATGTAAATTTAAGTATGTTTTTTGCTGCAGGTGCGATCTCTACGCTATTTGGCGGGGCTCTAGCGGATAGATACGGCCTAGTTAGACTCATCAAAATAAGCCTAAGCATCGCCGCACCGCTAGTCGTGCTAATGCTCTTTATCGACAGCTACGCGCTATTTCTCGTGGCCTCCATGTGCGTAAGCGCCTGCATCAGCCTATCTTTTAGCCCCTCTATCGCCCTTGCACAGCTTTATCTGCCAAACCAGATCGGCCTAGCCTCAGGCGTAACGCTTGGGCTTAGTATAACAATCGGCGGTATATTTGCAACGGTCATCGGCAAGATCGCTGACATCTTTAGCCTAACGCACTCATTTTACTTTATCGCCACAGTTTCGCTCATCTGCACGGTGTCGAGCTACTTCTTAAAGCCAGTTAGCAAGATATAAATTTACAAAAATAGCTCGCTAACAGCGTATAGAACAGCCTTGCTGTCGTCTCTGATGCTGTAAGCGATCTTGCCACCTCTTTTTGACGCCTGAAGTGATACGATCTCGCTTTTGCCAAGCTCTTTTGCCCAAAATGGCGCCAGATGACAATGCCTTGAGCCACAAATTTGTAAATTTTATTTTTTGGGCTTTAAATTTGCTTGGTAGATGAAATTTGATACGAGCTAAAATTTAGACAAAACTTGTCAAAGAGAAGAAATTTTTGCTCCTCTATAAAGGCAAGGCAAATTTAAAGACTAAAAGAGCCAAGCCATGGCGCTTAGGGTGGTGGTATTTTGCAGTAGTTTTTATTTTAAAATTTAAAAGGCAAAGTGTCTTGTGATGATTTTAAATGCTAAGAAGAAATTTTCGACCGAAGATAGAACAAATAAATTTAAGCCATTAAGACAAGAATTTTTTGTTTTGTTTGGTAGTTTTTAAACCCTAAGATGCAGTATTTTTTTGCTTGCTTCGCCTTGCTTGCAACGAGACTTCGCTATGAGGAGCTGAGCCATGGATTTTGGGCGGCAGTATTTTGTGATAGATTTAAATGTTGCGCAGTTAAAATTTGCGCAGACTAGACAAATGGTCTGTCGAGCAAAATTTTAGCAAGCTCATTTAAAGATACACAAAAGACAACGCTTATAACTTTCTCATCTTTGCTATCTCGTCGCGCAATGCCGCTGCCTTCTCAAACTCCAGCTGCGCCGCCGCTTCAAGCATCTGCTTTCTTAGCTCTTTTACGATCGCGGCTCGCTCGCTCGCAGGCATTTTTTCCAGATTTGCGCCTTTTCTTAAAATCTCCGTACCGTCCTCGACGTGCAGACTCTCTTCGATATTTCTACTTGCAGAGTGTGGCGTTATGCCGTGAGCTTTGTTGTATTCATCTTGAAATTTACGTCTAGCAGTCGTCGTATCGATCGCCTCTTTCATGGACTTAGTTATCTTTTTGGCAAACATTAGCACCTTGCCATTTACGTTTCTAGCCGCGCGCCCCATCGTCTGTATAAGGCTCGTTGTCGAGCGCAAAAAGCCCTCTTTATCAGCGTCCATGATCGCTATCAAGCTCACTTCAGGCAGGTCAAGCCCCTCACGGAGCAAATTTATGCCTATTAGCATATCAAACTCGCCACTTCTAAGCCCTCTAATGATCTCATTTCGCTCGATCGCGTCGATGTCTGAGTGCATATATTTGACCTTTATGCCAAACTCGATGTAGTAGCGGCTTAGCTCCTCAGCCATCTTTTTAGTTAGCACCGTAACTAGCACACGCTCACCTCTTGCAATGACCGCCTTTGCCTCGTCAAATAGCGCTTCTACTTGATTGTCACTATCTTTTATCTCGATGATCGGATCAAGTAGCCCCGTAGGTCGTAAAATTTGCTCATAGACATGCCCCTGACTGATACCAAGCTCATACTCGTTTGGCGTGGCTGAGACAAAGAGAAATTTAGCCTTTTTGCTTATAAACTCGTCAAATTTAAGCGGCCTGTTATCAAGCGCTGATGGCAAGCGAAATCCATACTCCACAAGCACCTCTTTACGGCTCCTATCGCCTGCATACATGCCCCTAAACTGCGGCAAACTCACGTGGCTCTCATCGACGATAACTAGATAGTCCTCGCCACTTATCTCAAAGTAGTCAAACATCGAGTATGGCGTCTCTCCGGGCTTTTGTCCAGTTAGGTGGCGTGCGTAGTTTTCGATGCCTTTACACATGCCAGTACTTGCCATCATCTCAAGGTCAAACTCCACCCTTTGCTTTAGTCTCTGCGCCTCAACTAGCTTGCCCTGCTCGTTAAATTCTTTCAAGCGCACATCAAGCTCCTCTTCGATCTCTTTCATAGCGATCTTTAGCCTATCAGCGCCCACGATAAACTGGCTGGTCGCATAAAGCGTAAATTTAGAGATGTCCTTTAGCCTTTTGTTATCAAGCACGTCAAAATGATACATCGCATCGATCTCATCGCCAAAAAACTCGACCCTTAGGGCTTCGTCGTTGTAGTAAGCTGGGTAAATATCCACCACATCGCCATTTACACGAAAGTCGCCCCTGTCAAAGTAGTTGTCATTGCGCTTATAGCCCATATCCACAAGCTGCTCTAAAAGCTTTCTTTGGCTTATCTTCTCACCCACGCTAAGATATGCCACCATCCCTTTATACTCGCTTGGATTACCAAGGCCGTAGTTTGCAGAGACTGAGGCCACGCACACGACGTCGTCAAAGCTTAGCAAGCTAGCAGTCGCAGAGAGACGCAGGCGCTCAAGCTCATCATTTACCGAGCTATCCTTTTCTATATATAGGTCGCTTCGTGGGATGTAGGCCTCTGGCTGATAGTAGTCGTAGTAGCTTATGAAGTACTCGACATGGTTTTTTGGGAAAAAGCCCTTAAATTCGCTGTAAAGCTGAGCGGCAAGGGATTTATTGTGCGTCATGATGAGCGTTGGCATATTTAGCTCACGTATGACATTTGCCATGGTGAAGGTCTTGCCAGATCCTGTGACGCCTAGAAGTGTTTGATATTTGTTGCCTGATTTTATGCTTTTTACTATCTCTTTTATAGCTCTTGCTTGGTCGCTGCTTGGGCTAAATTTAGATGAAATTTCAAATTTACTCATTGATCGCCTTTAAATTTGGGCGAATTTTATAGCAAAGATAGTGCTTTGTCAAATGAGAATTTTAAAAAGAATTTAGCCTCTGCGTGTTAGAATACGGCATTAATTATTATTTTAAAGGAACCTTTATGTTTGAAGATAATGCGATCTTAACCACACTAAGCGATAAAGTAAATGACCTCATCACAAAATACGATGAAGTTTGCAGAGTAAATGAAGAGCTACGTAACGAGATCGTAACATTAAAAGCACAAAATGAGGCAAAAACCAACCAGATCATGCGCCTAGAAGAGGATTTAGATAAGAAAAATAGCGAAGCTGATGATGTAATGAAAAAGATCGAAGCCGTCCTTGGTAGATAAGCTAGGCATTTTTGGCATAAAAGATGAAACAGATCACGCTCACCGTATCATCTCGCGACTACACGATAACGCTTGATGATGATTTTGCTGAAGTTTTTGAGCGTGACTGGCAGAAATTTATGGGGGGAAAGAAATTTATCGAGCCTCGTGAGCTTATAAACGCCTTTGTCGAAAAGAGCTACGAGAGCTACACAAATTTGCGCGTCGTAAAGGACGTCACAAAAGAGATAGAAGAGATACTAAAACCGGAAAATAAATGAAAAAAAGAGCTTTTACCCTAATAGAAATTATATTTGTCATCGTCATACTTGGCGTCTTGAGCGCTATTGCTATACCAAAGCTTTTCTTCACTAGAAGCGACGCCATAGTCGCAAACGCAAAAACGCAAATCGCTGCCATAAAAAGCGGCATCTCACTAAAATACAACGATAGCGTCCTAAAAGGCACTCCAGCATATCCAGACGCGCTTGATGATGGGAATAAACTTTTCAACAAAGTAATAAGCGTAAATATCGCAGACAGCGGCACAAAAAACGGCTGGCATAAAACTGGAGCAACAACTTATACCTTCAAACTAGACGGACAAACAGCAAATTTCACTTATAACAAAACCACTGGCGAATTTGACTGCCAGAGCAGCGACGGACTTTGCAGCGCTCTTGAGTGATGAGATACTACGAGGTCGTATTTAGCGGGGTAAATTTAGCTGCACTCACATATAAAAGCGAGCTAGATATTGCGCCGTTTCGCGCCGTCACTGCAAAGCTTAGGGGTAAAAGTCTAACTGGCTTTATCCTGCGCGAAGTGGATGAGCCAAGCTTTAAAACAAGCTTCATTGATGAAATTTTACCCATTAAGTTAAACGATATCCAAGCAACTTTAGCTAAATTTATCGCCTACTACTACACCTGCGAGCTTGGCGTTGCTATAAATTTATTTGAACCACAAAGTCTTGTGGATGATGAAATTTATAGTGGCGCAACTGACTTTAAAACGCCAAATTTAAGCCCAAAACAGCTTGAAGCACTAAATTTTATAAACGCGCGAAAAAGCTCGCTCATCTTTGGCGACACTGGAAGCGGCAAAAGTGAAATTTACATCGCTAAAATAAGAGAAATTTTAAACGAAGGCGGCCAAGCACTATTTTTAATGCCTGAAATTTCACTAACTCCGCAGATGCAAAAACGCTTAGAGAGCTTCTTTGGCGAAGCGGTAGCTGTGTGGCACTCAAAGATCACGCCAAAGAAAAAAGAGCAAATTCTAAAGGACATCAAAAACGGTAAGGCAAGACTAATAGCTGGAGCTAGATCTGCCCTATTTTTGCCACTTGAGAGGCTAAAACTCATCATCATCGACGAAGAGCACGACGATAGCTACAAAAACACAGGCTCAAAGCCCCACTACAACGCAAGGGATCTCGCACTCTTTTTAACTAGCAAATTTGACCTGCAAGTGGTACTTGGAAGCGCCACGCCAAGCCTCACTAGCTTTTACAAGCAGGAGCACTTTCGCCTAAAAGGGACATACTTTGCGTCGCAAAAGAGCTATATATTTGACGAGAGCGAGACTGGCATAAGCGAAATTTTAAAAGAGCAGATCGCAAAGACGCTTGAAAACAAAAAACAAGCCGTTATCTGCCTGCCAACAAGGGCAAATTTCAAGTATCTTGTCTGCAAAAACTGCGGCGAGACGGTGAAGTGTCCATTTTGTAGCATCGGCATGAGCTACTATAAAAAGCAAAACGTGCTAAAGTGCCAATACTGCGAGCACAAAATGGCCGTGCCAAAGACCTGCCACCAGTGCGGCAGCGAGATGATAGAGGCTAAAAAGATCGGCACGAGTGAGCTTTTAGAGAGGCTTCAAGCTGAGTTTGCAAACGCTAGGATCGCTAAATTTGACAGGGACGAGATCACGACGCAAAATAAGCTTGTAAAGGCTTTAAAAGAATTTAACGACGGCAAGATAGATATCCTGCTTGGCACGCAGATGTTAAGCAAAGGACATGACTATCACAACGTCGAGCTAGCCGTCATCATGGGCTTTGACGAGCTTTTAAATTTTCCTGATTATAGAGCTAGAGAGCGGACACTTGCCCTTGCCATGCAAGTAGCTGGCAGAGCCGGCAGAAACGGAGCTGGCAGGGTCATCATCCAAAGCAAACAAAGGGAGTTTTTCGAAGGCTTTATCGGCGACTACGATGCATTTTTAAAGGAGGAGATCAGCTACCGAGAGGGTCTGTATCCGCCATTTGCTAGGCTGCTTCGCGTGGTCATCTCGCACAAAGATGAGAGCACGGCAAAGGGCGCAATGAACGAATTTGTGCAAAGGCTGGAGCCACTAAAAGGCGATGAGCTCGAGATCGTTGGATACGGCAAGTGTCAGGCTGAGTATCTTGTGGGTAAATTTAGATATGAAATTCTGCTTCGCTCAAACTCGCACACCATGCTTTTAAAAGCGGCAAACCTCTGCAAAAGCGAACTTAGTGATATCGATATAGATCCGGTAAATTTTAGTTAGTGATTAGCCAATGTTTATTATAATCTCACCAAAAATTTAACGGATACATCAATGCTTTTTAACTCTTACGAATTTATATTTTTATTCTTGCCATTTATATTTTTTATATACTTTTACCTAAACAAAAAGCGCCTCACAGAAGTAGCAAAGGGCTTTTTGGTTCTATCATCTCTATTTTTTTACAGCTGGTGGAATGTCATTTATCTGCCGCTAATCTTAGGCTCAATGGTGTTTAACTACTGCTTTGGGGTGGAGCTAAACAAAGAAAATAGTAGAATTTCTAAAAAATTTATTCTTATACTAGGCATTGTGGCAAATTTAATGCTACTTGGATATTTTAAATATTCAGACTTTTTCATAAGCAATGTAAATTTTATATTTAATACCCAGATACCTCATTTAAATTTACTATTGCCTCTTGCAATATCGTTTTTTACCTTTCAACAAATAGCCTATTTGGTTGATAGTGCTACGGGGGGGGGGTACGAAGCAGTATGATTTTTTGAACTACTGCTTATTTGTTACCTTTTTTCCGCAACTAATCGCTGGTCCGATCGTTCATCACAAAGAGATGATGCCGCAGTTTGCAAATTTAAAAAATAGAGTAATCAACTATAAAAATATAGCACTTGGTCTATTTATATTTTCGATAGGGCTTTTTAAAAAAGTGGTTATCGCTGATAGTTTTGCTGTTTGGGCAACAAATGGTTTTGACAAGGCGGCTGTCTTAAATTTATTTGAAGCATGGGCAACTAGCCTAAGTTATACATTTCAGTTATATTTTGACTTTAGTGGATACTGTGATATGGCTATCGGTGCAGCGCTTCTTTTTAATATCAAGCTTCCAATAAACTTTAACTCACCTTATAAAGCCTTAAACATTCAAGACTTTTGGCGCAGATGGCACATAACACTAAGCAGGTTTTTAAGAGACTATATCTATATCCCGCTAGGTGGTAACCGCAAAGGCAGGCTACGAACATACGCAAATTTAATGGCAACCTTTATAATAGGCGGTATATGGCATGGGGCTGGCTGGACATTTGTCTTTTGGGGATTTTTGCATGGCGTTGCCTTGGTTATTCACAGAATTTGGAGCGAACTTGGCTTTAAGATGAATAAAATTTTGGCTTGGTTCATAACATTTAACTTCATAAATATTACTTGGGTATTTTTTAGAGCAAAAGATTGGGACGATGCTTTAAAAGTTTTAAAAGGGATGTTTGGGCTGAGTGGTATTGTTTTGCCAAATTTTCTATTGGCAAAGCTTGGGTTTTTAACTAAATATGGAGTTGGGTTTAATAACTTTATAGAAAGAGTTGGAGACAAAAATACATTTTTATTTATTTTATTTGGTTTTATTTTAGTTTTAGTATTTAAAAATAGCTTGCAAATTTTAGAACAATTAAAATTTAATTTGAGCAATATTCTATTATCTACTATTATTTTTACATTGGCTATTCTTTTATTAAATAAAATTTCTGAATTTCTATATTTTAATTTCTAAAGGATATAAAATGAAACCTGTAAAATGGATAAGAATTTGGATTATAACGATAATAGCTTTATTTATTTTAACCTTCTTGATAATTTTTATAATTAATCCTTATTACATATATGAAGTAAACTTATTTAATTTTAGAAAGGTAACAGTTTACGATAAATCAAGAGAAATAGAACCTGTAATAATAAAACAAATAAAGCCATTTTCAATTGCGCTAGGAACATCAAGACCAAAATATGGCATAGATGTTAGTCATGAATATTTTAAACCTGTCTCATATAATCTTGCAATTAGTGCTGGAAGTATATATGAAAACAAACAATTATTTAAACTCTCAATACAACAAGAAAATTTAAAACATGTTTTGTTATGCCTTGATTACAGGATGTTTAACCTAAAAGATAAAGAGAACGAAGGGATAATAAGTAATTCTAGTAAAATAAAATATATCTTTAGTTTTGATGCCTTAATAGATAGTTTTAAAACAGTATTTGAAG
>NZ_POYR01000109.1:0-6434 GCF_002912425.1 Campylobacter concisus | reverse complement strand
TAAGTCTAGATGAGCTATGAGTTAGAGTTCTTACCAAGTGCTTTAAAAGAGTGGCAAAAGCTTGACAATAGCATAAAGGTGCAGTTTAAAAAGAAGCTAAGTGAGCGTCTAGAAAACCCAAAGGTTGTCAAGGACAAGCTACGAGGCTATGAAGATGTCTACTTGAGATAAAATTTATTTATCAGTAAAAATAAAAGCAAATTTATAGAAAGCATCTTGTAAAATAAAACAATCCTGAAAAAATGTACCGCTTTTTATAAAAACTGTACCATACTTTTAGGAAATTTTAAAGAAAGGGAAAGAACAAAAGCATCACTGCTAGTGCCTAAAATAGGATGTTTTGGTGTCAAAGGGGAGACTTGAACTCCCGACCTCCGGCTTATGAGGGTTTAAAAATAAACCTTGTGTAGGCACCAAAAAGACGGCATACAGCCAGTTTTACACTAGATATCTGCTACATTTTGCTACAAAGTTATATTGCATAGGTAACAAAGATGCAATATCTAGTCAAACGAAATGGCATATACTACTTTAGAGTAGCTATCCCACTATATTTGAGGCCTTATTTTGGTAATAAAACCGAATATATAACCTCCTTCCTCACAAAACGCTTTGATACAGCAAAAAATCGTGCTAAGATCTACTCTATAATTTTTAACGCGATCAAAAAGGCATGGAAGATGAATTTGAGCAGCGAACTTATAGAGCACTTGGTGCTTATGCTTTTAAAAGCCAAGGAGGCCAAAAGTATCAAAGAGCATGATATGCTTGGCAGATATATAAATTTAGATGGACTACTATCACTAAATTTGTTTTTAAAACAGAGTTTAAAAGAAGATAGCTTGCCCAGTGTGATATCAAAAGAGGTTGATGATATCTGCAAAAAGCTATCTTGCACTGATTCTCACACCAAAAAGCTTCTTGGCAAAAGAGTGCTTGAGGCAACGATAGATAACATAAATCACATATCATATAAGATGTGCAAAAATCAAAAGCTACTAAATGATAAGCAACAGACATTTGTGCCACTTGGTAAAAAGCACAAGAGTGCAAATTTAGATAATGGCACCAAAGACGAGATAGTAAAATGCGTTAAAGATAGTAACTTGCATAGCTATCAAGACGACATAGAGACTTTAAAAAGGCAGGATTTGGTGCTACCTTTTACTAAAAAGTCCTTAAAACACTCTATTTGTGAGCTAAGAGATGCTATAAATGAGCTAGCTAAACAAAAGGGAGCACTCACACAAAACGATATCCTAAGAATATTTGGTTGTGAGTTATCACCAGATGGAGACAATGAACTAAGTGATGATCTAAAATTTGGATATGGAAATTTAAATGATCCTACCTTTGGTGGTCAGGTAAAGCTATATAAGGCAGATAAATATGAAGATAAGGGCATAGTTTTAAGTGACATTGAGGCTAAAGACCTTGCGATAGATGATACAAGTGATGCTAGTGGCATGACTTTCAATGAAGCTATAAATTTCTTTCAAAAGCTCTTCTCAAATAGAGCTAGAAGCTTTAAATCACAGCTAGTCTCATCTACTAAAAGCGAGAGCAAAGCTGACATGGTCACGCTAAAGAGTGCATTTGAAAACTATGTATCAAACACGAGTATTTCAAACAACTGGAGTGATAGCACATTTGGTCTTGTTAGACATGTAGGACGGCTAATGTCTATGAAATTTGGTGATGGGCTAGATATCAAAAAGATAAAAAGAGATGACTTGCTAAATTTCAGAAATATTTTGCTACAACTACCAACCAAGCTCTCTCAAAATAGTCTCTATAAAGATAAGAGCCTAGATGAGATCATAGCTTTAGCAAAGGATAGACCAAAAATTTCTAAATCAACCATCAAAAAGTATATTGTTAGAGTTAGTGAGTTTTTTAAATACTGCTACGATAGCGACTATATAGATAAGAACCCAGCTATGGACCTACAAATAAATTTAAACCAGGATGATGTTACAAATAAAAACCCTTATGAAGATAGTGACGTAAACGCACTTTTGGATATTGTTAGTAAGATCAGGTCAAGTGGTAATACTAAAAGCCAAAGAATTAGTAAAGATGAGCTATTTTTCGTTACTCATATAGCAGCCTACTCTGGCATGAGACTAAATGAGATAATCCAGCTAAACACAGATGATATAGTTGAAAAATATAACATAGTATGCTTTAGTTTAAATACAAAAGTAGATGTAAAAACTGGTAAGAGCAAGACTTTAAAGACTAGAAACTCTGCAAGGATAGTGCCTATCCACTCTAAGCTAAGTAGGATTGGGCTGTTTGAATTTATAGAGAGTAAAAAGAAACTAGCTAAGCAAAGTGGTAAAGCAGTTAGGTTATTTAACTGTGACAATAAAGACTTCTCTGAATATTTTAGAAAGAAGATCAATACTCAAGTTATAAAAGATGGTGATAAGACAAGGACATTTCACTCATTTAGACACACATTCATAAACAAGCTCATTCAAAGTGGCCAAAGAGTTGAGCATATAGCTGCCCTAGTAGGACATGAACAACAATACAAGATCACCATGAATACTTATGGTGAACCAGTAACTCCTAAAATTCTAAAGGATCTAGTTGAAGAGATAAATTTTTATCAAGGAGGGGAATAGTGAGTGCTTTTTTAATTGTAAATGTATATAGCCATTTACAATAAAGAAGGGTTTATGGTTTTAAGATCAACCATATTTGTAGTCTATCACATACCTTTTTATGATATAATTGTATTGTATTACATAATTCAGGGATAAACTATGCTAGATCAACTTTTTTTAAAAAGCAATGACCTTATAAGGTTAAACAACCCTAAATTTAAAAGATATTTTATAGACTCCAAGGACTTATCTCATAGACTTATCGTTATTCTAGGGCAAAGAGGGATAGGCAAAACAACCACTCTAGCTCAGCTAGCTAGTAAAAACAAAAATAGTCTTTACTTAAGCCTAGATGACATAGAGATATCAAATGATATAACCTCGATTACAAGAGAGTTTGTTCTAAATGGCGGCAAATACCTATATCTAGATGAAATTCATAAAAGCAAAGATATATCGGCCGTATTAAAATTTGCCTATGATAATTTTAAAGAGTTAAATATAGTAGCTACTGGTTCATCTGCTCTTGAAGTGCTAAAAAGCTCTCATGATCTAAGCAGAAGAGCGATAGTATATAAGATGAGTGGAATGAGCTTTAGGGAGTATGCAGGGCTAAGATACGACATAAATTTAGAAGCAGTTGAGCTTACAAATTTACTCACAAACCATCAGGAGATGGCTGTTAATATCATTAATGCCTTAAAGCAAAAAGATCTAGCAGTTATTAAACTTTTTAGAGAGTATCTAAAGGTAGGCTACTACCCATACTATAATGATATGCCAAATGATACCGCCTTTTATCAGACCCTAAGACAAAGTATAGAAGCCACGATAGATAGCGATCTTTTAAGTATATATCCAAATTTAAACGGCAATACGGCAAGAAAACTAAAGATCTTAACTCATGCTATAAGCACAAACGTCCCATATCAACCAAACTACTCAAGCCTAAAATCGCTTGTTGATATAAGGGATGATAGGACGCTAAAAGAGTATCTTGCTATGCTTGATAGTGCTGGGCTTATAAGGCTTTTAATGAAAAATGAGTTAGCTATAAAAAATATGGATAAGGCAGACAAAATTTACCTTGAAAATACAAATTTAATGTATATAAATAGCCCTGATATAGGAAATGTGAGAGAGACATTTTTTGCCAATCAGCTTGGAAATATCACTGAAATTTACTCAGGCAAAAATGGTGACTTTATGGTTGGTAATAATTTTACCTTTGAAATAGGTGGAGCTAAAAAAGGCTTTGAGCAGATAAAAGATATGCCAAATTCATATATAGCAGCAGATGATATTGAAGTAGGGGTTGGAAATAAAATTCCACTTTGGCTGTTTGGGTTTTTGTATTAGGGATTTATGTATGAGCAAGATAAACCAAATAGAACAAGAGTTATCTCAAATAGATGCCTCAAAATTTCACAAATTGATAAATACATATTTATCCAAGAAGTTTTCTTTTATGATTCATTCAAACGGTACAAAAATAGGCGAAGATAAACCTATTTCAGGGACTCCAGATAGTTTTGTAGCTCTAGAAGATGGGAATTATATCTTTGTAGAATGTACAACGCAAAAATCAGATATAGTGTGTAAATTTTTAAAAGATTTGGAAAAATGTTTTGATGAAGCAAAAACCGGTATTGGTATCTCTAAAATAAAGAAAGTTATTTTAGCTTGCAATAGCGATATTAAGCCTAATGAATTAGAAATTTTACAAAAGTATTGTAATTCAAAAGATAAATTATTTTTTATAGGAATTTCAAGTCTAGCAAATGACTTGTATGCAAACTATTCTAAAATAGCATATGACTTTCTTGGTGTAAGCGTAGATACCGTGCAGATATTAGACGAGAGCGATTTTGTTGCGGAGTATGAAAGCGGCGGCTATGCTACACCGCTAAATACAGTACTTTGTTGTAGAGATAAAGAAGTGGCTAATATAGAGCTTGCTTTAAAAGACAGTCAAATAACATTTATAACAGGAAAAGCTGGAGTTGGAAAAACAAGATTAGCAATAGAGGTTGCACCTAAATTTGCTAAGGAAAATGGGTATAAATTTAAAGCCATTTTTAATAGAGGTGTCAATATTTACGATGATTTAATGGCGTATTTTAAAGTTGAAGATGAGAAATTTTTAATTTTTATTGATGATGTCAACAGGATTCATCAAGCACTTGGATATTTGTTTAACTCTTTTAACAAAAAAATTACAAATTCTCAAATCAAGATAGTTGCTACAGTTAGAGACTATGCTAAAGATATTATAGATAAAGTTCCAAGCAATATTGGTTACTCAGTTATTGAAATATAATCTATGCACAATATCTCAGTAAGTGAAATCATTGCTAGAAATTTTAAAAATATAGATCCTGTATATAAGGAAAAAATTGTAGAGATTTCACAAAATAATCCCAGAATGGCTTTTATGGCTTGTAAAATAGCTCAAAATGGATCTTTTGATGCTGTAAATAATACGTATGATTTATACAAAGAGTATTTTAAAAGTGCTGATAATGATATAAATATTTTTGGTGATATTGAGATTGAAAAAATAGTTGCGATAGTAGCATTTTTTAGAGTGATCGACAGGCAAAACGATAAACAAGTGGAAGTTATAAAACAAGCCTTTGAGCTTGATATTGTTGCTATTTGGGATAAAATAGAAAAGCTTCATAGATATGAGATACTTGATATGTATGAAAATAGTGTCATTAAAGTATCAGATCAGATACTAGCATCCTATCTTTTTTATAAGACTGTATTTGTGGATAAAAGCTTAAAAATAAGTAGTTTTATAGTAAATTTTTTCCCAAACCATTCAGGCAAAATACGAGATTTTTTAAATCAAATAATGCCGGTTTTTGATATCAATTTAATCTTAAAAGAGCTAAAAGATCCTGTAGATAGACTATGGATAGAATGCTCAGATAAATCATTATTGGTAGGGCATGATAACAATCCAATAATAGAGTTTGTAGAAAATTTTTGGTATCTAAAAGAATCAGAAATACTAGAAAAACTACATGAAGAGATACAAGATTTAGAACAAGAGCATATAGATGTAAATAGTATTGATATTTTTAAAGATAACGATAATAGATCAGATTTGGTACTAAATATACTTTCTTTGCTATCCAGAAGTAATGATGAAAGCAAACTAAAGATCACAATAGAATTAATAGTGATGTATCTAAATAAAAAGCCAAATAAAATACATGAAGTTATTTATACTTTGGTAAAAGATTTTGGATATGAGCTTAATAGCTATAGATATGAATACAAAAAAGAAAAGATAGTTATGGACAAGCTTTGGGAACTATCAAAAAATAGTGATACTTTGCTCTTAAAAAGACTATTTATTAGGATTGCCAGTGAGATGTTAGGCACTGACTTTCAAGATGCTAGATATCATGGTAGAACATTAAATTTATATAACCATACTCTTGTTCCAACACAAGCTTTGAATGATTTTAGAAAAACTATATTTGAAAGGCTTGATGAGATTTTTAAAAATAATTGTTTTTTGGCTGACTTGGAAAAATTTATAAATACATACTATCGAAAACCTAATATTTCAAATAGCATAGAAATAATAGAGCAAGATAAAAAATATATAGTAGATTTAGTTGTAAAATACTTTAATTCAAAAATTTATAAACATTGTAGAATAGTAAGAAAATTTTTATCTTTTTTGGATAAAAATAACATTACATATGATAAAAGTATACAAACTCTATTTAAGCATAGTTATTTTGATACAGATGATTTGTTGTGCGCAAGTCCTTATAAAATTTTTAAAGGTAACAATGT
>NZ_POYR01000108.1:0-517 GCF_002912425.1 Campylobacter concisus | reverse complement strand
GTGTACAACAGTACACAAAAGCAATTGGATACGGTCGTAATGTTTACGAACGGCAATAACGACATCGCTTTAAAGAATGCCGTCAAACCGGAAGGCAAAGATTATTATAATGCGTTTTCCGTTCGCTGCATAAAAGAATAGCCTGCCCGGCGGGCATTTCTCATTTCTTTTTCGTATTTTTGTTCCCAATGTGCAGGATTCTGCTAATTAGACAAAGACAACGAAGAAGAAATGAGAGTAATCGATCTGATAAACAGTAACGAAAAAACAGCTTTTTCTTTTGAGATATTGCCCCCTCTGAAAGGTACAGGCATCGAAAAGTTGTACGAAACGATAGATACATTACGGGAATTCGACCCTAAATACATCAATATAACCACACACCGCAGCGAGTACGTGTACAAAGACCTCGGCAACGGACTGTTTCAACGCAACCGGCTTCGTCGCCGTCCGGGAACCGTATCCGTGGCGGCAGCCATCCAGAACAAATACAACATAACGGTAGTGCCGCATATTC
>NZ_POYR01000107.1:0-882 GCF_002912425.1 Campylobacter concisus | reverse complement strand
TAAAAAGTAAGTGCAAGATAAGTTTTTCAACAAATTTAGCGAAAACTTTTCAGAAAACGAACTCTACATCAGCCTTATAGACGAGATGTCAAAATATAAGACTTTGACTCACGATACGATAAAATGGGACTTTGTTTATAGCTCGTCTTTAAAGGCATTAAGCGAATTTAGCCTCGATGTAAAGCTTTTAAATTTCTTAGCGATCTCTGCTGTAAATTTAAATGACAAATATGCTTTTAAAAGTTTAATCAGTGCCTTTTCATTTTTTCTAACTACTCTAAAACAAGAGCCAAATTTATTAGCAAAAAATGAAAAGCAAGTGCCTGCTAAAAAAAAGATATTTGCTCAAACGATAGAGCTTTTTACACAAGCCCATAGGGACGGTATAAATTTAGACGAAGCGGACGCAAGAGCTTTTAATGATCTTGTACCTGAGCTCTCACGCGAGCTTAGCACGCACTTTGATACGCTTTATATAGAAGAAAAAAGCGAGCAAACTCAAAAAGTAGAGGAGCCAAAACAGCCGCAAAAGGTAGAGCCAAGCTACTCACAAAGTGTCTCTTTTGGCAGCAGTGATATTAGCACATTTAGTGATAGAGAGTTTAGGGAGTATTTTGTAAATTTATCCATCTCGCTTTTAAAAAATGACATAAAAAATTTGACCGCTTACTCACTTGTTTTTGAGGCGATGTGGGGCAGGATCAAGGCTTTGCCAGTTAGCAGCGAGCAAGTGACGCAGATACGTTATCCTGATGAAAATTTGATCTTACTTTTTAAAAATATGAAAGAAGCAAACCTTGGTAATTTAGAGAAATTTATAAGAAATTTAGCTCTTAATCCATTTTGGATAGATGGCGTTAGGATATTTTGTGAGTTTTTAAG
>NZ_POYR01000106.1:0-12565 GCF_002912425.1 Campylobacter concisus | reverse complement strand
GTGTAGGACAAATCTGAGCTGATTTGACCCTTTTTATATAATAAAAAAGTGATATTATTAGTAATATAACAATTTAGACAAGTAAATTCCTAAAAATTAGCTTAAATATGAAATATAATTTTCTTTCAAAGAGCGCCATATCAAGTCAAAAGCTTAAAACTTAAAAAAAATAAGTAGTCATTAATATTTAAAATCTCAAATACCTATATAATTTCACTCGGTAACAAATTTTTACTAAGGAGAAGCTGTTATGGCAACCAGAAAAGAACATGATTTTATTGGCGAGTTGGAAATTTCTGACAATTTTTACTATGGCATCCAAACATTTAGGGCTACTGAGAATTTTCACATGAGTGGTAGAACATTAAAAGAGTATCCATACTTTGTAAAGGCATTTGCACAGATCAAAAAAGCTGCTGCACTTGCAAATAAAGAGGTTGGTGTTTTAGATCCAAAGATAGCTGATGCTTTGGCAAAAGCTGCTGATAGAGTAATAGCTGGCGAGTTTTTAGATCAATTTGTCGTTGATATGGTTCAAGGTGGCGCAGGAACAAGCACAAATATGAACTCAAACGAGGTTATCACAAACATCGCACTTGAGAGCCTCGGTCACAAAAAAGGCGAGTATCAATACATCCATCCAAATGACCACACAAACCTTGGACAAAGCACAAATGATACTTATCCAAGCTCTATTAAAGTAGCAACTTATGCAAAACTTACTGACTTGCTTGCTGCTATGAATTTACTAAAAGATGAGCTTGAGAAAAAAGCAAAAGAATTTAAAGATATCATCAAAATGGGTAGAACAGAGCTTGAAGATGCTGTCCCTACAACACTTGGCAACACATTTAACGCATTTGCAAGCTACATCAAAAGTGATATCGAAAAGATCACAGCTGCACGCGAAGCTATGACATACCTAAATATGGGTGCAACTGCGATTGGTACAGGTATCAACTGCCACCCAGAGTATAAAAATGTAGTTGTTAAAAAACTAAAAGAGATCACTGGCGTTGATTTCAAAAAAGCTGATGACTTCATCGCTGCTACACAAGACACTGCGGACTTCGTTCACGTAAGTGGCGCGCTTAAAACAGCTGCTGTTAGACTTTCTAAAATAGCAAATGACTTAAGACTAATGAACTCAGGTCCAAGATGCGGTCTTGGCGAGATAAATTTACCTCAAATGCAACCAGGCAGCTCAATCATGCCAGGTAAGGTAAATCCAGTTATTGCTGAGGTTGTAGGTGAAGCTTGCTATGAGGTTATCGGCAACGATGTGACTATCATGCTTTGCTCTGAAAGAGGCGAATTTGAGCTAAATGCGTTTGAGCCAGGCATCGCTTATGCACTATTTAACTCTATATTTATCCTTGAAAATGCTATGAAAACACTAGCCCAAAAAGCTATCAAAAAACTTACAGCAAATCCTGAGGCTTGCTTAAAATCAGTTCTTGGCTCAGTTGGTATCGTAACAGCGTTTAACCCATATATCGGTTACGAAAAATCAGCAAGTATCGCTAAAGAAGCCCTTCAAACAGGCAAAGCAGTTGGCGATATCTGCCTAGAGAGAGGCTATCTAAGCAAAGAAGAGATCGATAAGATTTTAGAGCCTAAAAATATGCTAAATCCGAGCATGGTTAAGTAAAATTTTAAGCAAAGTATTATTAAAAGCGTGCCAAAATTCTGACACGCTTAAGTGGTGATTTTAGTAATAAAATTTAATAAAGGAGTTTTCGATGGATATAATGCTGATCTTACAGATTATAGTCCTATTTGGCGGCATCTATCTTGGTGTCAAACTAGGTGGTATGGGCGTTGGCTACGCAGGTGGTCTAGGCGTTGTGATACTTGCTTTACTTGGTATGAAAGTCGATATGAAAGATATCCCTATGGATGTTATCTTGATCATCGCTTCAGTTATCTCAGCGATCACAGCTTTGCAAGTTGCTGGCGGACTTGACTATTTAGTTCAAGTAGCAACAAAAATTTTACGCAAGAACCCAAAACAAATCAACTTTCTTGCTCCGATAGTTACTTACTTTTTAACTATCCTTGCAGGAACTGGACACACTGCGTTTTCTATGATCCCTGTTATCGTTGAGGTTGCAAAAACTCAAAACATCAAACCTTCAGCTCCACTTGCGCTTTCAGTTGTCTCTTCTCAAGTAGCGATCACTGCGAGCCCTATCTCAGCTGCATTTGTTGCTATGAGTGGTCTATGTGAGAAGCTGGGTGTTAGCTATCCAGTGTTGTTATTTATTTGTATATCAACTACATTTGTAGCGATGATTATCACTGCGTTTATTATCAATAAATTTTACGATCTTGACCTTTCAAAAGATCCTATCTATCAAGATAGACTTGCAAAAGGTTTGGTTGCAGAGGTTAAGGATGTCGAGTATCACGAGCCAAAACCATACGCAAAAAGATCAGTTGCTATCTTTGCAGTTGGTGTTTTGATTGTTGTTTGCTATGCGCTATATATCTCAAAGAGCTTAGGTCTTGTAGAAAAACCTATCCTTTCAAGAGATGCAGCTATCATTAGCTTCATGCTAACTATCGGCTTTACGATAGCAGTAGCTTGCAAAGTTGAGACAGGCAAACTTCTATCAACTAGCACTTTCCAAAGCGGTATGAATGCGTGCATCTGCGTTGTTGGTATCGCATGGCTTGGTACTACATTTGTTAATGGACACCTTGATGCTATCAAAGAGGCTGCAAAAGACTTCGTTACTCAGTATCCATTTATCCTAGCTGTTGCGCTTTATTTCTTAAGCTGCTTGCTATACTCACAAGCTGCTACAACAAAGGTTATGATGCCTGCTGTTGCTGCTGCTCTTGGTATGACTAGCCCTGAAAATTCAGGTCAAATTTGGATACTTGTAGCTTCATTTGCTGCAGTTTCTGGTCTATTTGTATTGCCAACATATCCTACAACACTAGGTGCGATAGCGATGGACGATACAGGAACTACAAGAGTTGGTAAATTTGTATTTAACCACTCATTCTTCATCCCAGGAACTATAATGGTTGCATTATCAGTTATCCTTGGATTTATAGTAGCTCCAGTTCTTATATAAAACTTAGGCCGAGATCTCTCTCGGCTTTTTTAACACACTTTAAATTTTAAATTTTTATATCAAATTCTTAAATAATATCTCTTTTTAAATTTTAAATTTTTTATTTTTACAAATCACACAAAAATCGCACTAGAATTTAATCCTTCTTAATTTATCATTTTTAAAATTTGCTCTATTTTGATATTTAATCTCACATATCATTAAAAATTAAAATTAAAAAAAATTATTAAATAAAATTTAATTTTAGTTTTAACTTTAAATAATAAAATAACAAAAGTAAAATTTCTTTTAAAGGGAGAAAGATGAGCTTAAATAGAAGAGAATTTTTAAAATTCAGTGCAGGAGTTAGCGCGGCTGCATCATCTCTATCAGGTGGTGCTTTGCAAGGTGCTACAAATGGAGGCGAAAAGCACGTTCATAGCTTTTGTGAGATGTGCTCTTCAAGGTGTCCTATCGAAGCAAAAGTCGTTGATGGTAAAGTTCGCTTTTTAAGTGGCAATCCAAAAGCTGGTGGCACAGCAACCTCTCTTTGTGCAAGGGGTGGCTCAGGCTTAAGTCAGCTTTATGATGAAAATAGGATCAAAAAGCCATTAATCAGAGCTGGTGAGAGAGGTGAGAATAAATGGCGTGAGGTTAGCTGGGACGAGGCGCTTGACTATGTCGCTTCAAAGATGCTTGATATCAAGCAAAAGTATGGTCCTGAAAGCTTTGTCTTTACCTGTAAAAGCTCGCAAACGCACAAGCTGATGGTAAATTTTGCCTCAGCTTATGGCTCGCCAAACTGCTTTTCACACTTTTCATGCTGTCCGATCACCTATCAAATGGTTTGTGAGCAGATGTATGGTATCGCTAAGCTAAAAAGAGACTTTGCAAATGCAAAATACGTTGTAAATTTTGGCCACAACCTCTTTGAGGGCATCGTCATAGCTGATGCTAAAAAGCTTGCTAAATTTGCAGCCAGCAAGGATACAAAGCTACTTGTACTTGAGCCAAGATTTAGCGTTGTAGCTTCAAAGGCCGATGAGTGGCTACCAGTTAAACCTGGCACTGACCTCGCCTTTGTGCTAGCACTTATCAACACTTGGATACAAAATGGCACTTACGATAAAGAATTTATTGAGAAATTTACAACTGGCTTTGATGAGATCGTAAAGAGCGTCGAGGGCAAAACACCTGAGTGGCAAGAGACAATCACTGGCATAAAAGCAAGTGATGTCAGACGCATCGCTGATGAAATTTACAAGGCTGCTCCAAGAGTTATTTTTGATTTTGGACATAATAACACCACGACAAGAGCTGAATACATGAGGACAAAAGCCATCATGGTTGCAAATGCTATGATGGGCAACTGGGAGGTCAAAGGTGGTCTTTTTGGTGGCAAAAATGCTAAAACCTTTAACAAGCTAGTTGGTGAGGATAAATTTCCAGTTCTTAAAAACCCAGATGATAAATTTAAAGTGCCAAAAGTTACCAGACTAGACTTCGCAGGCGACGCTGGAGTGCATAAATTTGTAAGCAGAAAACATGGCGTTTTGATGGATATCAATGAAGCGATCTTAAGCTCTAAACCATACGAGATAAAGGGCTGGTTCAATATAAGATTTAACCACCTTATAAACGTGGCTGGAACGATGAAGAGTATCGAGGCTATGAAAAAGCTTGATCTTATCGTAGTAAGTGACGTTTATCTAAATGATATGGCGACATTTGCGGACGTTATCTTGCCTGAGAGCAGCTACCTAGAGCGCGACGAAGGTATCGAGGATAAGTCGGGACTAAAGCCAGCTTATATGATAAGAAATAAAGTCGTTGATCCAGTTGGCGACACGAAGGATGGGGCGTTTATCTTTAGAGAGCTAGCTCGCCGCATGAATATAGATGAGCTTTACACTTGGAACGACATACGTGAGTTTAGGATGCAGCAAGCTGGTGGAGATGTAAATTTACTTGCCGCACTAGAAAAAGATGGCTTTATCACGTGGGATGAGCCGGGAATTTTGTTTTAGAGAAAAAGGCATGATCGATAAATTTGTCGCTAAATATCCAGTCGCTGCTAAATTTACAGGAGAAAATGGACTAATGGACGATATGGCTAAGCTTAAAACAAAAAGCGGCAAGATAGAGCTATTTTTGCCTGATGTCGAGGCGCAGTTTGCAGGATATGGCGCGCTAAATGACAAAGATATGGACACATTTGACGGACACGATCTATGCCTAACTTGCGGCAAGACACCTATCCATACTAACGGACACACACAAGCCGTTCCTTATCTAAATGACCTTATGAGTGATAGTCCGATCTGGATACATCCAAATACAGCGAAAAAGAAAAATTTAAAAGATGGCGACACAGTCCTTGTCAAAAACAAATTTGGCGAGCAAAAGGGCAAGCTTATGGTAACTGAAGGCATTAGAGAGGATACACTCTTTGTTTATCACGGCTTTGGACACATCACACCAGGCCTTAAGAGCATAGATCACGTAGGGCTTAACACGAGCGTGCTTCTTGACCCAGCAGAGGGCCCAGTAGCTGCAACTATGGTCACAAACGTTGGCGTTAGCATAAGTAAAGCGTAAGGATAGAAAATGAAAAAATATATGATGATACATGATGAAAATTTATGCATCGGCTGTCAAGGCTGCTCGGTAGCTTGCAGAAGTGCAAACAACGTGCCAAGGGGACTTTACCGCTTGCAGGTGCATGCAAAGATGAGTGGGACATTTCCAAATTTAAAGACTGACTTTTTACGTCAAAGCTGTGTTATGTGCGAAGATGCACCTTGTGTTGAGGTTTGCCCAACTGGAGCTAGCTTTAAAACGGCTGATGGCGTGACGCTGCTTGATCATAGAATTTGCGTTAGCTGCAAGTACTGCATCCTAGCCTGTCCATACGACGCTCGCTATGTCTTGCCAGATGGCGAGATAGGCAAATGCACATTTTGCTATGAGAGCAGGCTAGAAGAGGGCAAAGACCCAGCTTGTGTTAGCGTCTGCCCTACAAATGCACTAACTTTTGGCGACGTAAATGATGAAAACTCTAAAATTTCAAAGAAACTAAAAGAGAGCAAATACTACTTGCCAAAAGCGGAGTTAAACACAAAACCTTCACTTGCGATGATCGCAAATACAAAAGGAGCACACCATGAATAACATGTCAGGAAGCCTAGCTCAATACACAGAAATTTACTGGGGCTGGCCGATAGCTTTTTATCTATTTTTAGCAGGACTTAGTGCAGGTGCTAGCATCGTTGCTGTGCTCATCTCAAACAAATTTGGCAAGGATAACTACTACTTTAAAGCAGCCGCTCTTATCGCTCCAGTGGCGATCATCCTTGGACTTGCTCTTTTGGTGCTTGATCTTGGCAAACCGCTTAGCTTTTACTGGATACTCTTGCTTTACAACTTTGACTCAGTTATGTCAATAGGCGTTGCGCTGCTTCTAGTTTATACGCCTCTTAGTGTTATATACGCGATTGGTGCGTTTAAAAATGAGATAGCAATGCTTAAAATTTCACTTTTTGACGCGCTTACAAATTTAGCTAGCAAGCTTTCAGGTTTGCTTGGAGTTTTACTTTTCATCTTAGGCATCGGCGTTGGCGCATATACGGGCTTTTTACTAAGCGCAGCTCACAAGATCGCTCTTTGGAACACGCCAGTTTTGCCACTACTGTTCTTAGTCTCTGGCTTAAGCTGTGCTGGTGCTTTTACATTGCTTCTTGGCGTGCTAAAAGATGAAAAGAGAGTGCAAAACCAAACTGCACACTTTTTATTAAAATTTGACTTTTTAGCGATAATAGTCGAGCTTTTGCTAATAGTTGCTCTTTTTATGGTTGTAAAAGGTGCAAGTGCAAGTGGTGCAGATGCCGTAGCAAACGCACTTAGTGCAAATTCTCTTGGGCTGATGTTTTATATCGGCGTCATAGGTCTTGGTATGGCTGTGCCTATCATTTTAGACTTAAGCGTTTTAAAGGTGCATGATTTCAAACGCGAATTTGCCGTGTTAAACGCTGTTTTAGTCATTTGCGGTGTCTTTTTGCTAAGATATTACATAGTCTATGCAGGACAAATTTTTATTTAATACTTAAAAAAGAATTTTAATTTGAAATTTACCTATTAAGTATTACAATAGATAAAAATCTTATTAAAGTTTGTTTTTTAGGAGAGCATTTTGAAGATTTTGCTTTTAGAAGATGATTTGGGGTTTCAAGAGAGCGTCTGTGAGTTTTTGCAGACGCTTGGTTATGAAGTTACAGCGGTGAGCGACGGTCAAGAGGCTTGCGACTTGATAGAGAAAAATTTCTATCACCTTTTTATACTTGACATAAAAGTGCCTGGAGTAAATGGTCACGAAGTCATCAAATATATAAGAAGTCTAAATCCAAACGCTCCTATCATGATAACGACATCTTTGGTTGATATAGATGATATGGCGATTGGCTACGAGCTTGGCTGTAATGAGTATCTAAAAAAGCCATTTGAGCTAGCTGAGCTTAAATTTAGAGTTGCTGAGCTTATGAGAAAGTACTATGGCACTGACGATAAGAACATAGTAAAGATAAATGACGAGTTTAGCTTCAACCTAAATAAACGTGTGCTACTTAAAGATGGCAAGATGGTTGATCTTAGCGCAAAAGAGGTCGCTTTGGTCGAGTGTTTGGTCTCGCATCTAAATTCTTACGTCAGCATGGAGGAGCTTAGAGATCTTGTCTGGAACGACAAAGAGATCGAGGGCGCTGATATAAGGATGCACGTTTTAAAGATAAGAAACAAGACAAACAATAACTTCATCATCTCAAAGAGGCGCATAGGCTACAAGATAGATGCACAAGAGCTTTAAGATCCAGATCATAGCGACATTTGTCATAATGTCGCTCTTTTGCTTTCAAAGCTTTGTGATCTTAAATTTAAGTCAGAAAAATAGCAGCTCAAAGGCTCTCTTTGGCGCTATGAAGCATGAAACCATCATCAAAAATTCATTTCTAAAAAACGAAAATATAGCTAGCTCATTAAAGTATAAATTTGCGATCTACGACGTAAATTTTAAACCAGTTATCTCAACACTTAGCAAAGAGCCAAGTAGCTTTAAATTTGTAACGCTAGAAGAGGGCGGATATCTCTTTTACAAGAGCTTTTTTATAAAAGATAAGACCCCTTACTACATCGTCGTAGAAAAGGAGCTTGATAATAAAAAGAATATCTTTTTAACGGCTATCATGCTGCTTGTCATCCTTGTGGCGGTGCTTTTTATCGTCTATTTTTTATATCTAAGCAGTGTAAAGCCTTACAAAGATTTTCAAAAATATATGAACAACTTCTTTAATGACGCCATGCACGAGTTAAAGACCCCACTTGGCGTAGCTGGCATGAACCTTGAGATGCTTGGACTTGAAAACAAGTATATAACCCGCATTAAAAACGCTCTAAAACAGATGCAAATAACCTACGAAGATGTCGAGTACTTCATAAAACGAGGCTACATCAAATTTCCACTTGAGAGGCTAAATTTAGGCGAATATGTTAAAGAGCGAGTGAAATTTCTCTCAAGCGTGGCTGATGTCAAGCATATCGTGGTAAAGACAAATTTAGCAAGCGAGGCATTTACTATGCTAAGCAAGGTCGAAGCTCAGCGCATCATCGATAACACCATCACAAATGCTATAAAATACAGCCCAAAAGAGAGCGAGATAATAGTAAATTTAGAGCTTGAAGCAGATCGCATCAATCTTAGCGTGCAGGACTTTGGCAAGGGGATAAAGGACGTCAAAAGGGTCTGGAAGCGCTACGTCAGAGAGGATGAAATCCAAGGCGGCTTTGGCCTTGGGCTAAATATCGTCAGCGAAATTTGCCAAAAGCATGACATTTTATACGGCGTCGATAGCGTTTATAATGAAGGCAGCACCTTTTACTATAAATTTAAACGAGCTTAGATTAAGCATAAAAGCGTAAAATGAAGCCTTAAATTTAGAAGGAAAAACTTTGGATAGAATCGTTGAAATCGAAAAAGTAAGCTTTGAAAATGACTTTGAAGTCTCGCTTAGACCGACAAAATTTGAAGACTACATCGGTCAAGAAAAGATAAAACAAAATTTAGACGTCTTTATAAAAGCAGCCAAAAAGCGAAACGAGTGCCTAGATCACGTGCTATTTTACGGCCCTCCAGGGCTTGGTAAGACGACCCTTGCTCACATCATCGCAAACGAAATGGGCGTGAGTATCAAAATGACTGCAGCGCCGATGATAGAAAAGAGTGGCGATCTAGCAGCGATCCTTACAAATTTACAAGAGGGCGACGTGCTTTTTATCGACGAGATCCACCGCCTAAGCCCAGCTATCGAAGAGGTGCTCTACCCTGCGATGGAGGACTTTAGGCTTGATATCATCATAGGCTCAGGGCCGGCTGCTCAGACCATCAAGATAGACCTGCCAAAATTTACGCTAATAGGCGCAACGACACGTGCTGGAATGATCTCAGCACCTTTAAGAGACCGCTTTGGGATGGACTTTAGGCTGCAGTTTTACACAAGCAGCGAGCTAAGCCGTATCGTGCAGATCGCCTCTGCCAAGCTTGGCAAAGAGTGCGATAAAAACGCCTCTTTAGAGATTGCCAAACGCTCACGTGCCACGCCAAGGATCGCTCTTAGACTATTAAAGCGAATTCGCGACTTTGCCGAGGTAAATGACGAGCAAATCATCAGTCACGAGCGCGCAAAAGAGGGGCTTAATGCGCTTGGTGTAAATTCGCTTGGATTTGATGAGATGGATATTAGGTATTTAGAAATTTTAATGCAAGCAAGGCGCCGTCCTATGGGGCTTAGCACGATCGCAGCGGCACTTAGTGAGGACGAGGGCACGGTTGAGGACGTCATAGAGCCATATCTGCTTGCAAATGGCTTTATTGAGCGCACCGCAAAGGGCAGGATCGCAAGTGCGAAGTGTTTTGAGACCTTTAACGTCAAGATCGACATCGAAAAAGGGCTTTTTGAGTAGCGAAATTTAAATTTGGAGCAAAAATGGGCGAGCCACATCTTTGTCCTAAGTGCAAGCAAAGGACGATTTACTTTGACGGGATCTGCTACTGGTGCAGGCAAAAAGAGAAGCTGGAATTTTACGAGGGCCTAAGCGAGGACGAGATCAAAAAGAGGCAGAAAAATATCCTCGCTCACATTGACGAGCTAGATAAATTTGATGAAATTTACAGCGACCTCACATATATTTTTTATCTGCATGACATTTGCGATGAGCAGATCATTAATGAGCTGACAAAAAACGGCGAGTACTATCCACCTGAAATTTACAAAAAGGCTTCAACAAAGATCAGAGATGAGCTTATAAGCAGGCTCTCAAACGAAGAAAATATAGTCAAGCTAAATCACATCCTCTCGGCACTTGCCTGGCAGGGCGATGAGGTAGTAAGGGAGCTATTTTTTAAGCTTTATGGTGCGCCAAAGCCTTGGAAGACGAAGCTTTATGCCGACACTGATGGATACTCGCAGACTGCTGGCTGGAGCTTTGATAGCAGTGGCAAGAGAAGAAGCCTAGTTTTTGATAAGTGCTTTACCTGCCAGCCAAGTCAAAGCGCAGACGCAAGCGTTAAATTTAAAGCAGCAAATGATGAAAAGTGTAAATTTTGTAGCGGCGAGATGATAGAACTCACCATTAAAAAAGAGAGTCTAAAGCGATTTGGGCTAGAGCTTAAAAACGACGCTGTGCTTAAATTTTGTCCGACATGCGTTGGCTTTGTGCAGTACTTTTGCCAAAATGACGGCAATAACGTGCAAACTGACACCGTTGGAGAGGGCGAGAGCGAAGACTATGTAAGAGAGGCTGTGGCAACGCTTGACGGGCAAAAATTTGAGCTAGCAAACGAGGTCTGTATGCACTATGCGGCTATGATAGATGGTGAAATTTTGCTTGGTGGATATCCGCAGTGGCAGCAAGATAGCGAGTATCTAGCCTGCCCAAAATGTGGTAAAACGATGAGATATCTAGCGCAAATTCCTTTTGGTGCTTTGATAGACGGTGAGGGCACTATTTATATGCAAATTTGTGATGAATGCGAGGTTGTCGGAGCAAATTTTCAGTGCACGTAAAAGGCTAAATTGGGTAGCCAAAATTTGGCTACCCAAAAATGGCTTAGTCTTCATCTTTAGGCACAATATCTATCGCCCAAGGAGCATCAAAAGGTAGATTATCTACGTCTATGTCAAAGTCTCCATAGTTTGTTGAGATCGTTGTTTTTACAGCACCATTGCTAGGAAAATCGTAAGAATGTATTTTAAATATCTTTTCTTCTCCTTTCGATAGTTTTACGCTAACAGCATCTTTGCCATATTTTTTAGTAAATGACTTTAAGTCTTTGTATTTTTCTAAATCAAATTCTCCTTTATTTTTGGAAAATTCTTCATGTATAAAGTATTCTATATCTCTATGGCGGGATTCTTCTTCAAGTGTTACATTAAAGACACGATTATCTACAGTAACTTGCCATATGGCTTGTAGTCTTGGCCGGTACCCTTTATTTTTAAACAACTCTTTTAGCGAAAACTTATTGATTACAAGATCGTCCACCTTGGATATTATCTTTACATATGCATCATCTAAATTTATAGGATAACTAATATTTTTTATTTCTAATAGCAGTTTTGCTTCAAAAGGTGCATTTTCAGATGCACTTATGGATGATAAAAATATACAAATAAACAAAATAATTTTTTTCATACTACATCCTTATATGTAAAGTTGCCAAAATTTGTCACTACTACTATCTCTATAGCATTGCAATCAGCAGAAAATCTATGGGTTTCTCCAAAGCCAAGACTTACACTTGCTGTAAAATGGCCAAATATATCAAATGTAAATTTGTTTAATCTATCGGATTTTTTATTGATTATTAATCCATTATTGTTACTATATACATAAAATTCTACAGGTTTTTCGCCTATATAGTTTGTTGTAAACCAAGTGGTTTCGCATCTTCCCCTATTTACTATAAAGTTATCTATTCTTAAATAATCTACTTTGGAGGTAATAGTAAAAGAAGATTTGCTTCCATTTAGCCTTAGTATAAATGCCTCTTCTCCAAAAGCTGACATGCAAAAACCAAAAAGGACACAAAGAGTGATAAAAAATTTCATTTTTTCTCTCCTTGTATAATAAGAGTTTTTATGGCTTTAACTATTTTTTTGTCATTTTCTTTTCCGCCGCCCAAAAGAGTAGCTAAAAAAGTTATATCAAGGTCTTGTGAGAGTATAAAGTACCTAGGCTCTCCATTTTTACCTACTGGATAGCCACTTTCACTTGATGTAGTAGTGGTCCATCTCATACCAATGCGCATGTCACCACAATCCTCACTTAATCCAAAGACAATTTCAAATCCACCGTTGTTGTAAAGCATCTCATAGCCACTTTTAAACGGATAAATACTCATTTTTTCTCCTTAAAAAAATATAAGTGTTATTCTGCCCCCCCCAGCTTAGAGA
>NZ_POYR01000105.1:0-519 GCF_002912425.1 Campylobacter concisus | reverse complement strand
TTGGTAGACCGCATGACGGTTTCCGGCGACAAAGATGCCATCAGCCGCCTTACCGACTCTGCCGAAACCGCCATGTACGAGGGTGACGGAGCCTGCCTGCTCCGTTTCTACCAACCGGACGGCACGACCAGCCTCTACCGTTTCAGCACCAAATTCGAGGCGGACGGCATCACGTTTGAAGAGCCCAACGACCAAATGTTCTCGTTCAACTCCCCCATCGGGGCATGTCCGGAATGCGAAGGCTTCGGACGTGTCATTGGCATCGATGAGCATCTTGTTGTCCCCAACCGCTCCCTCTCCGTATACGACGGCGCCGTAGTGTGCTGGCGCGGAGAGAAAATGGGCGAATGGAAAGACATGGTGGTACGCGGCGCGGAGAAAGCCGGCTTCCCCATTTTCACGCCCTATTACGAACTGACGGACGGGCAACGCCGCATGCTGTGGGAAGGAACCCGCTACTTCGAGGGCATCAACGCCTTCTTCAAGATGTTGCAGGAGAACCAGTACAAGATACAGTAC
>NZ_POYR01000104.1:0-463 GCF_002912425.1 Campylobacter concisus | reverse complement strand
ATATTTTGTAAGCATCGAACCGGGCAATGGTAACTCCGCTTATAGGGTCTACTTCTTCGATGCTGTCTACCTCGTCTCCCCAAAAAACTATGCGCAACAGATTGTCGGCATAAGCAAGGTAAATGTCTACGGTGTCGCCTTTCACGCGAAAATTACCCCGGTTCAAATCAATGTCGTTACGGACGTAAAGACTGTCTACAAGCCGGCGCAGGAACACATTGCGACTGTAATTTTTTCCTTGTTGCACGTCGATGACATTATTATAGAAATCGGCCGGATTTCCCATGCCGTAGATGCACGATACGGAAGATACCACTACCACATCCTTGCGTCCGGAAAGCAGGGCGGAAGTGGCGGCAAGCCTGAGCTTGTCGATTTCGTCGTTGATGGCGAGGTCTTTCTCTATATATGTGTCCGAAGAAGGAAGATAGGCTTCGGGCTGATAGTAATCATAATAGGATAC
>NZ_POYR01000103.1:0-9053 GCF_002912425.1 Campylobacter concisus | reverse complement strand
CCCCCACCTACCCCACTGCACGTTCAAGGTTGCTGTACTTTGCACAGTTTTATAGTAGTCCGCAGAGCGAATTTTCGTCTGCAAATTTAAATTTATAAAGGATAAAAATGATAAAAAGTTATGTTTTAGGTTTTCCAAGAATTGGAGAGAAAAGAGAGTTAAAGCGTGCGTTAGAGGGCTTTTGGGCTGGCAAAGAGGGCTTTAGTGAAGAGAATTTGCAAGAGACTGCAAAGACGCTTCGCCAAAGACACTGGAAATATCAACAAGACGCTGGCATTTCGGCCATTAGCGTTAATGATTTTTCATTTTACGACCTAATGCTCGATAACATCATCGCTTTTGGCGCTACGCCTCCAAGATTTGCAAATTTAAGCGGCCTGGAGCAATATTTTGCTTGCTCAAGAGGCAACAAAAATGGCGTTGCGATGGAGATGACAAAGTGGTTTAACACAAACTACCACTACATCGTGCCAGAGCTTAGCAGTGAGACTAAATTTAGCCTAAAAGCGGACAAAATTTTAAATGAATACAAAGAGGCGAAGGCTAACGGCGTAAAAGGCAAGGTAAATTTGATCGGCCCTATCACATTCTTGGCTCTTTCAAAGACGACTGATGGCAGCTGCCCATTTAAGCACCTTGACGCGCTTGTAGGCGAGTATAAAAAGCTACTTGAACAAATTTCTAAGCTTGATGATGAAATTTTAGTGCAGTTTGACGAGCCGATCTTTGTAACTGACAAAAACGAAAGCGACCTTTTGCCACTTATCACAAAGGTTTATAACGAGCTAACAGGCGTTGCTAGCAACATCAAGATCGTGTTTGCGACATATTTTGAGCATGCGATCAAGGCAGTTAGCGAAGTGGCTAAAACTAAAATTTACGGCATCGCACTTGACTTCATCCACGGCAAGAGAAATTTCGAAGCACTTGAGACTATCAAAAATAGCCACTTGACGCTATTTGCAGGCGTAATCGACGGCAGAAATATCTGGAAAAGCAACATCGATGATAAGGTAAAACTTGTTCGTGAAATTTCAGAGAAAATAGGCGGCAAAGACTTTTACATCGGCACTTCATGCTCACTTCTTCACGTGCCATACACTCTAAAATATGAAGAAAATTTAAACCCTGAGATCAAAAGCTGGTTAAGCTTTGCGGTTGAGAAGCTTGATGAGATCAAGATCATCACAAAACTAGCAAATGGCGAGAAGCTAAATGAGAGCGAAACAAAAATTTACGAAGAGAACAAAAATGCAGTTAAAACTCGCGCCACTTCAAAGCTCATCCACTCTGAAAGCGTTCAAAACCGCGTTAAAAATTTAAGCAAATTTGAGCGTGACGAGAAATTTGAAGACCGCATCAAAATTCAACGCGAAACACTAAAATACGGCATATTGCCAACAACAACGATAGGCAGCTTTCCACAAACGGTTGATCTTCGTGTACTTCGCCAAAATTTCAAAAAAGGCGAGATCGACACGGCTGTTTATGAAGCAGGTATCAAAAAATATATCGATCACTGCGTGAAATTCCAAGAAGATATCGGCCTAGACGTGCTAGTACACGGCGAGCCAGAGAGAAACGACATGGTTGAGTACTTTGGCGAGCAGATCAGCGGATATGCATTTAGCCAAAATGGCTGGGTACAAAGCTATGGCAGCCGCTGCGTCAAGCCACCACTTCTCTTTGGTGACGTAAGCCGCCCAGAGCCGATGACAGTTAAGTGGATGAAATACGCTCAAAGCATCACAAAACACGTAATGAAGGGCATGCTAACTGGACCTGTAACGATGCTAAACTGGAGCTTTGTGCGTGATGATCTTCCAAGAAGCGAGGTAGCAAAACAGCTTGCACTTTGTATCTATGACGAGATCGCAGACCTTCAAAATGCGGGCATTAGAGTGATCCAAGTCGATGAGGCAGCGTTTAAAGAGGGCTATCCGCTAAGAGCTGAAAATATCCCAGTCTATGAGAAATTTGCGGTTGATTGCTTTAAGCTTTCAGTGAGCTCAGCGGAGGCGAAAACTCAGATCCACACGCATATGTGCTACTCTGAATTTAACGATATTATTAAGACCATCGAAGCCATGGACGCCGATGTTATCAGTATCGAGACTGCAAGAAGTGGCAACGAGCTACTTAAAATTTTCAAAGCTGTTGGCTACAAACAAGAGGTCGGACCTGGTGTTTATGACATCCACAGCCCACGCGTGCCAAGCGTCGAGGAGATCGTCGCTCAGATCAAAGCTCTGCTTGAAGTCTTGCCAAAAGAGCAGCTCTGGATCAACCCTGACTGCGGCCTAAAAACCAGAAAATGGGAAGAGGTCGAGCCAAGCCTTAAAAACATGGTAGAAGCCGTCAAGATCGTAAGAGGTCTATAAAATTTAATTAAAAAGGATTTGAAAAATGAAAAGGATTTTTCTATTTGTAATATTAATTATCTTTGCGTCCGGATGTAGTTCTGGACGCCACTCTATACCACTCAACAAAGGTGCGTACAAGCAAACAAATATCTATAGTATCAGTGAGGCTTTAAATTTAGAAGCTGCCAAAAAAGAGCTAGCAGGCTTTGAAAATGTGAGGCTTGAGTTTGGCTCAAACGACCAAAATAAAAGCGTCATAAAGGCAAATGTAAAGGTTCAAAGATTTATCACTGATAGCGGAGATATAAAGGGCTATTGCCAAGAGGCTTTTGTCGCCGTCATAAAAAGATATATGATAGCTGCTAAAAAGCAAAATGCCGACGTGGCAAATATCGTAAGCTTTTGGCGAGCCGATGCAAAATACTTAAAAGACGAGTTTGTCTGCATGTCGTCAAGAAATTCTGTTGGCGTGGTGATGAGGGCTGATCTAGTTCAAAAGTGAGAAAATGCTAAAAGAGAAAATTTTAAATAAAGAAAAAGGGCTCGTGCTATATGGCCTTACGCCGCCAAAGGCTGAATTTGACGAGGCAAAGCTGCGTGAGATCTCAGAGCGCTGGACGGGGCGGATAAATGATATCAAGGCCGATGGGCTCGTGCTTTACGAGGTGCAAGACGAGAGCGAGCGAAATGATAGCGAGAGGACATTTGAGTTTAGTGGGACGCTAAGCCCAGAAATTTATTATAAAAAGTACCTAAACGTCGCTACTCCTAGTATATTTTACCGCGTGGCTAGCGGATACGGCGAGGATGAATTTCGCGCAGCACTTAAGGCTCAAAGCTCAAATTTAAACGTTTTAGTGGGGGCAACTTCCAGCACGCAAAAAGTGAGGCTAAATTTAGCTCGCGCCTATGAGATTGCTAGCGAATTTAAAGAGTTAGCAGTAGGCGGTGTCTGTATCGCAGAGCGTCACGGCAAAAAGGGCGATGAGCCACAAAGGATGCGTGAGAAGATCGCAGCTGGGGCTAAATTTTTCATATCGCAAGCGATATTTGACGCACAGCTAGCGCGTAAATTTTTAGAGGATTGCGCGGCTGCAAAGATAAGCGAGCCGATATTTCTTACATTTAGCACAGCTGGCAATGCAAAAACGCTTGAATTTATCAAATGGCTCGGAGTGAGCGTGCCAAGCTCGGTCGAAGAGAGGCTAAATTTAAGCTCCGACTACCTAGCTAGTAGCTGCGAGATCATAAAAGAAATTTGGTGTGAGCTAAAGAAATTTGGCGATGAAAATGGGCTAAATTTAAGCATAAATATAGAAAGTGTCATGGCAAAACGCGCCGAGATCGAAGCGAGCCTGGAGCTAACGCATAAGATGAGAGAGGTGCTTTATTCTAGCGAGTGAAGGTCATTAAATTTATCTATTTAAAAGTGAGTTTTTGGTTTAATTAAATAAAATTTTTAATATTAATTTAAAGTTGAAATAAATTATGACTAATATATTATTATGCGGTGGTTCTGGTACGCGATTATGGCCTATTAGCAGGACTTTGGTGCCAAAACAATTTATTAAATTATTTGATGATAGGTCTCTTTTTCAGCTAACAGCACTGCGAAATAGTGAAATTTGTGATAGGACATTTGTTATAACAAACATTGATCATTACTACTTAGCAATGGATCAGATAGAAAATTTAAATATCACAAATTTCAAATATCTGCTTGAGCCAGTTGGTAGAAATACTGCTCCAGCGATCACATTGGCTTGTCTAGCACTTGATCCAAATGAAGTGGTTTTAGTAACGCCATCGGATCATTTGATAAAGGATGTTAAAGAGTATCAAAAGAGCGTAAAGGTAGCAAAAGAGCTGGCCGAACAGAATTGTTTAGTTACTTTTGGCATAAAACCAAGTTCGCCTGAGACTGGATTTGGTTATATTGAGAGTTTTAGCGGTGATGTAAAGGCTTTTTATGAAAAGCCAGACTATGAAAGGGCAGTTAAATTTCTAAAAGATCAGAATTTCTACTGGAATTCAGGCATGTTTGTCTTTAAGGCAGGTGTTTTTTTGGATCAGATGAAAATTTTCGCCCCTGAGATACTTGAAGCATGTAAGCTAGCTTTCAATAACGCAAAAAAAGATGAATTTGATATTAAAATAGACACTACCGATATGCAAAATATCCCACAAAACAGCATAGATTATGCTGTGATGGAAAAATCAGATATTGTAAAAATGGTAGCACTAGATGCATCTTGGAGCGATCTTGGAAGCTTTGATAGTTTGGATGAGCAGCTACCAAAAGATACCAATGGCAATACAATAAATAGTGATCTAGTACAGATAAATTCTCACAATAATCTAATCCTATCTAGTGGCAAAAAAATAGCCTTGATAGACGTTGATGATCTAACTGTGGTTGATACAAAAGATGCTCTTTTAATATCTAAAAAGTCCTCTAGCCAAAAAGTAAAAAATGTTGTGGAAATTTTAAAAGAGGAGAGCTCTGAGCTTTGCAATGCTCATCTTACTACGAACAGACCATGGGGAAACTACACTGTTCTTGAAAATCAAGATGGCTATAAGATAAAAATAATAGAGGTAAAGCCTGGTAAAAGGCTATCTTTGCAAAAGCATTTTCATAGAAATGAGCACTGGATAGTACTATCAGGTAGTGCCACTGTGACGATCGGCGAGACAACCAGACTTGTTTGTCCTAATGAGTCTATCTATATAAAAATGGGTGAAGTTCATAGGCTATCTAATGAAGGTAAGATCCCTGTGGTTTTAATAGAAGCTCAAGTCGGCGAATATACAGGCGAAGATGATATAATTCGCCTAGATGATGATTTTAAAAGGTGATTTATGGATAAAAAAGTAGCATTAATAACTGGTATAACTGGCCAAGATGGATCGTATCTGGCGGAATTTTTACTAAAAAAAGGTTATATAGTCCATGGTATAAAAAGGCGAACAAGTCTTTTTAATACGGATAGGATAGATCATCTTTATCAAGATCCACATGTTGATAATAGAAACTTTTTCTTGCACTATGGCGATATGACGGACTCTATGAATTTAACAAGGATCATCCAAGAGGTACAGCCAGATGAAATTTACAACCTAGCTGCCATGAGCCACGTGCATGTAAGCTTTGAGACTCCAGAATATGTCGCAAATGCTGATGGTACAGGCACTCTTAGACTACTTGAAGCTATAAGGATACTAGGGCTTGAAAAAAAAACTAAAATTTATCAGGCATCTACCTCTGAGCTTTACGGAAAAGTGCAAGAGACACCGCAGAGCGAGACTACGCCGTTTTATCCAAGAAGCCCTTATGCTGTCGCAAAGATGTATGCGTACTGGATAACGGTTAATTATAGAGAGGCTTATGGCATTTTTGCTTGTAATGGTATATTGTTTAATCATGAATCACCTGTTAGAGGCGAGACATTTGTCACTAGAAAGATCACAAGAGCAGCTAGTAAGATAGCGCTTGGACTTCAAGATAAACTTTATCTTGGAAATTTAGACGCCAAAAGAGACTGGGGTCATGCAAAAGACTATGTGAAGATGATGTGGATGATACTGCAAGCTCCAGAGCCAGAAGACTGGGTGATAGCAACTGGCCAAACAACAGCGGTTAGAGATTTTGTAAAATTTGCATTTGCCTATGCTGGTATAAATTTGAGATTTGAAGGGGCTGGCGTAGATGAGATAGGAGTCGTGGACTCACTAAATTTTGAAAAAGCAAAAGAGTTAAATTTAAATTTATCTCATTTAAGTGTTGGTCAAACTGTGGTTTGTGTGGATCCAAGATACTTTAGACCAACAGAGGTTGATTTGTTGCTCGGAGATCCTAGTAAAGCAGAGAAAAAACTAGGCTGGAAGAGAGAATTTAACCTTCAAGATCTAGTAAATGACATGATGAAATCAGACTTAAAGCTCATGACAAAAGATGTCTATCTAAAAGATGGTGGATATGAGATAATGAGCTATTTCGAGTAAAAAATGGATAAAAATAGCAAAATTTATGTAGCAGGACATAGGGGACTGGTAGGCTCTGCTATAGTGAGAAATTTAAAATCAAAAAGCTATGAAAATATAATCACAAGAACTCATAGCGAGCTTAATCTTATGGATCAAAAAGCAGTTTATGAGTTTTTTGAAAAAGAAAAACCTGAGTATGTAGTACTAGCTGCTGCAAAGGTTGGCGGAATAGTGGCTAATAGTACGTATAGGGCTGATTTTATATATGAAAATTTACAAATTCAAAATAATGTGATCCATCAAAGCTATGCGCATAAGGTAAAAAAACTATTATTTCTGGGAAGTACTTGCATATATCCTAAAGATGCTCCACAGCCAATGAGCGAGGAGGTGCTTTTGACATCTCCACTTGAATACACAAATGAGCCATACGCGATCGCTAAAATAGCTGGCATGAAGATGTGTGAGAGCTATAATCTGCAATATGGTACAAATTTCATATCTGTAATGCCTACAAATTTATATGGTCCAAATGATAACTTTGATCTAGAAACTTCGCATGTATTGCCAGCACTTATAAGAAAGATACACCTAGCAAAGCTTTTAAGCGAAGAAAAATTTGACGAAACAGTAAAAGATCTAAAAGCAAGAGATGTAAATGAAGCTATGGCTTATCTTGATAAATTTGGCATTTCAAAAGATAGAGTAGAAATTTGGGGCACAGGAGAGCCTAGACGAGAGTTTCTACACTCAGAAGATATGGCCGATGCCTGCGTGTTTTTACTGGAAAATAGAGACTTTAAAGATACTTATGATAAAAATATCAAAGAGATAAGAAATACACATATAAATATAGGCACAGGCAAAGATATCTCGATAAATGAGCTAGCAAATTTGGTTAAAAATATAATCGGCTTTAAAGGCGAGCTATATTTTAATGATAACAAGCCTGATGGTACGATGCTAAAACTAACGGACCCGTCTAAGCTCCACTCTCTTGGTTGGAGGCATAAAATAGAGCTTGAAGATGGGATAAAGACACTTTATGAGTGGTATTTGAAAAACATGGAGAAAATAAAATGAAGGTATTGCTATTAGCAGGTGGATATGGAACAAGGCTTAGTGAAGAGACCGATATAAGACCAAAGCCAATGGTTGAGATAGGTGGAAAACCCATATTGTGGCATATTATGAAAATCTATTCTAGCTTTGGATTTAATGATTTTATTATTCTCCTTGGTTATAAAGGCTATTATATTAAAGAGTATTTTGCCAACTATTTTTTGCATCAGAGTAATTTTACTATCGATATGACAACTGGAAAAACTGAGATATTAAACAATTCTAGTGAACCATGGAAAGTCACTCTTTTAGATACTGGATTAGAAAGTATGACGGGAGGAAGAATTAAAAGAGCAAAAGAATTTATAAAAAACGAAACCTTTATGCTCACGTATGGTGACGGTGTAAGCGATGTAAATGTTAAAAATCTTGTTGAATTTCATAAACAAAATAAAGTTAAAGCAACTATGACGGCCATTCAGCCAGCAGGAAGATTTGGAGCACTGGATATAAATGTAAATTTAGTAAACAAATTTGTCGAAAAGCCTGCTGGTGATGGAAATTGGATAAATGGTGGATTTATGGTATGCGAACCAGAGATTTTAGATCTAATAGAATCAGATGAAACTATTTTTGAGCAATATCCATTGCAAACTTTGGCAAAAAATAGTCAACTTGGTGCTTACAAACATAGTGGTTTTTGGCAATGTATGGATACTTTAAGAGATAAAATATACCTAAATGAACTTTGGAATAGCGGCAAGGCACCATGGAAAATTTGGTAATGAAAGATCTTTTTTGTGGTATTTATGAAAATAAAAAAGTGTTGGTAACAGGTCATACTGGTTTTAAGGGGTCTTGGCTTGTTTATTGGCTCACACAAATGGGTGCAAAAGTTATAGGCTATTCGCTCGAAGCCCCTACAAAACCAAATCATATAGGGCTTTTAAATCCAGATATTATTTCCGTTATGGGCGATATTAAAGACTTGGACGGATTAAACCATGTCTTTAATAGATATAAGCCAGACATTGTGTTTCATCTAGCAGCTCAGCCTATTGTTAGAATATCTTATGAGAAGCCAATAGAAACTTACGAAACAAATGTTATAGGAACACTGAAAGTTTTTGAAGCTTGTCGCAAAAATAATGTGAAAGCAATAGTAAATATCACAAGTGATAAAGCCTATGAAAATAAAGAGTGGGTTTGGGGTTATAGAGAAAATGATCCAATGGGAGGATATGATCCTTATAGTTCAAGTAAGGGATGTGCAGATATATTAGCGTCTTCTTATAGAAATTCATACTTTAATACAAAAGACTATAAAAAAACACATAATACTTTATTAGTAACTTGTAGAGCAGGAAATGTAATAGGTGGTGGGGACTGGGCTAAAGACAGGCTTATAACGGACGTTATGATATCAGCATCACAAGGCAAAAAAATAAGCATTAGAAATCCAAACGCTACAAGGCCATGGCAGCATGTTCTCGAATGTATTAGTGGATATCTTCATATAGGACAAAAACTTTTAGAAGAACGAGTTGAATACTCTGGGGCTTGGAATTTTGGTCCAAGTGATAATGGAAGTATTTGTGTAGAAGAAGTTATAAAAAATATAAAAAAGTATTGGAGTAAGAT
>NZ_POYR01000102.1:0-442 GCF_002912425.1 Campylobacter concisus | reverse complement strand
GGTATGAGCGAATACTCTATTGACGACTTGACGGATATGATAGGTAGAAATGAAGCTATTTATTATGGGTTAGCAGAATTTGAGAAGATTGAAAAAGACGGCAAGGAATTTTACACTTGCGACTTGCTGGGTCGAAATTTGTTCGGCGAAAAGTATCTTTTTGAGCGCCAAGACGATTGCCTGGTGTGGCAAAGAGGCGGGATGTGTGAGTGTAGTTATTACGGGTATATCGCCTATGAGCGCAAAGACGGGCAATGGGTGGTTTTTGAATTTGATTATTCTGTCTAGTGGTATCATACCCCAAGCTTAGGCAAAAGGCTAAAAAGATGAACGACGAGCAGGGTGCTTTTATGGGTGCGGTGATCGACCCAAGATATGGCAGGGTAAATACCTATGACGTTGAGATTTTAAAACAACTATTTAACATCAATGGACTAAAGGC
>NZ_POYR01000101.1:0-40379 GCF_002912425.1 Campylobacter concisus | reverse complement strand
TCTTAAAACTTGTTTTTTAGCTCCACTTTTAAGCTCTAAAATTTTTATATTATTTTGCTTTGCTAAAAGCACGATACTATCTATATAGTTTGCCCAGTTTTGATTGTCAAAAAGCAAAAAAGAAAGCTCTTTAAGCTTTGAATCAAAATAGGTATTAAATTTCAAAATATTCGTGTAGCGAAGTTTTAGATTGCTTAAATTTCTATTTTCTTCATTTATCTTAAAATTTCTATCGCCATCAGGAGAGCTCACTGAGGATAGATAGTTTCTTGTGTTTTCTAGCTTTGTAGAAATTCTCGTATGTTTATCAAGCTTTTCATCAAAGAAATTTTGTGCAGGATCAAAGCATAGCATATAGACAAGGTAAGCTATAATAAGCGCTGAGCCAAGAAAAATGAGGTTTGTTTCGTTTGGCTTTTTGCTATCAAAGTATTGATCTATTTTGCTTAAAATATCTTGTCTCATTGTCTAATCTCTATGCTTATATTACTTTCATACTCGTGTTTAGCGTCATCAGAGCGAATTTTTTTAGTATTTACCAAGTATTTTTCATCTTTGCTGATATCTTTGATCAACTGGGTTATCCTTTTTTCATTATCGCTAACTGCAGTTATGGTCAAATTTCTATCGTTATTTACGATGTTTGTGATATGAACTGCGTTTAGATTTAAAATATCGGTAATTTTAAAAAGATTTAAACCCTTCATAGCGTAATTATCTTTTTTATTTTCGATCTCAGCAAGCAGACCTTTTCTAAAATTTAGCTTTTCATTCTCTTTTTGAGTCTGCTCTTTTACTGCCTCTTGTTCTCTTGAAATTTTAGCTAGTGTCTCTTTTATCTGCATCTCTTGTGCGTTTAGGACGCTATATTCGTCATTTAGTCTTGCGCTGTCTTTTTCTAAAACAAGACCAGCTATGTAGTTGTAAGCTGGATATAACATACTTAGCGCAAATGCCGCAGCGCAAGTGAGCAAGAATTTGCCACTTTTTCTTTTGACAAACGGATCTGGGCGAAGCATATTTGAGAGGTTAAAATTCTCATAAAATGGCTCTTTGGTATAAAATCTACCAAATAAAGCCATAACGTTATAACGCTCGTTTATAGTATAGTTTTTGTTGTTTATCGCAACTTTTATGTTTATATACTCTGCATCCAAACCAAGTTTGGTTGAGATGAAATTTGCAAAATTTTTGATCTCATAGTCGCAATCTATGTAAATTTTCTTTATAGATATGCCATTTTGGCTATTTATAATGTTTAAAATATCGTTAAAGTAAAAGATATAATCTTCAAAAACAGTGTTTAGATCGTAGTTAAAGCCATCATCGTCTTTATTTACAAGTCCTCTTTGAGACAAAACTTCAATAAATTTTTCATCACTCAAGCGATCGCCACTTTGCTCTAAGAATTTATCTTTAAGATAGTTTAGGTTATAGCGAATTTCTCTAGCAGTAAAAAAATCACCATCTAAATATATACTTAAAAATGATTCATCTTTTCTAAGCGCTATAAAGCAGTCTGCTTGTGTGCTAGGAAGCAAGCCTTTTTTATAAATAGCAGAGTATATCAAAGGCTCAGGCGCGAGGTAGTCGATATATGGGACTTTTTTTGCAACTGCTTTAAAGGTCGAATTTATATCTTCATTTGTGATAGCAAAAACAGTAAAAATTCTCTCTTGAGCTTTTGTAGTGCCTTCTGAGAAAAATATCTTATTATCAAGCGCAGGATCAAGTGAGAGCTCCGCATAGGCTTTTGAATAAAGCTCCTCATAGAGGGTGTCGTTATCAACGCTTCTAGGGATAAAAAATGTTGTTGTTTTTAAGTCTTTAAATTTTATGTATGAGATGAAAAAGTCGCGTTTATTGACTGTTTTTGAAAAGTTAAAAGCTTCTACATTGCTGTTATGATAACGAAATCCTTTATAGTCATACGGGTCTAGTGCAACTATAGAAATTTCACTATTTTTTTTAATATTCATCATGAATCAAAAAACCTTCCTAAACGCTTATATTGGGTATTTTAATATCTTTAAAATAAAAAATCAATAGCCGATTATCTGATTTAGGCTCTTTTCTTCTTTACTCCAGCCTTTTTTAACGACTACATCGAGCTTTAGAAAGACCTTTGTGTTGGTTAAATTTTGTATTAACTTTCTTGCAAAAATTCCTATTCTTTTAATGGTTTCGCCATTTTTCCCGATGATCATGCTTTTATGAATGTCACGCTCTGTGATGATACTAGCATAAATTTCAGTTATGCCTGTTTTTTCTTTTACGCTTTTTATGATCGCATCGCTAAGATATGGGATCTCATCGCTTAAATTTTCATAGATCGCTTCAAGTATAAATTCTCTAAAAATTTCTTTTTCATTTGTCGGTGTGAGAAATTCTGGATCATAAAAGTACTCATGCTCTGGCAAAAGCTTGCAAATTTCATCAAGAAGTGGCTTTTTATAGGTAGGCTGTTTGGTGCTAAAAGTAAGAAGCGCTGCAAATTTATCTTGAAATTTTTGATACTGAGTGATCTTTTCAAGTACTTTTGCATTTGAGCTCTCATCGACTTTTGTTAGCACTAAGATGTGTGGTTTTTCAGGATTTAGAGCTAGAAATTTCTCGTAGTCACTTGTGTCATCATGGATAGGCGCTAAAAATACGATGAGATCGCAGTCTCCCATCGATTTTATAGCTTGGCCAATTAGTAGTTGATTTATCGCCTTGTTGCTCTCGTGAAGCCCTGGCGTGTCGGTGAAGATGATCTGATCTTCACCGTTCATTACGATGCCATTTATCTTTCTGCGAGTTGCGTTTTGCTTGTGCGAGACAATGGCGATCTTTTCGTTTAATAAGGCATTTAAAAACGAGCTTTTGCCAGCATTTGTGCGTCCTATGATGCTAACAAAGCCTGATTTCAAAGTATGTACCTCGCTAGATCTTGATCCTCAACCACATCTTTTAAGCGCTCTTTTACAAGCTCTTGTGTCACATTTATCTTCTCGCCGCTCTTTTCGCTAGCCTCAAAGCTGATATCTTCTATCACGCGCTCGATCACAGTGTGAAGGCGTCTAGCACCGATATCCTCCATCTTTTCATTTGCCGCATGAGCGATCCTTGCTATCTCTTTTATCGCTTCATCGTCAAATTCTAGCTCGACATTTTCAGTTGAAAGAAGTGCGATGTATTGCTTTAAAAGCGAATTTTTTGGCTGAGTTAAAATTTGATAAAGCGCGTCCTCATCAAGGCTATCAAGCTCAACTCTTAGTGGGAAGCGGCCTTGAAGCTCTGGGATGAGATCACTTGGCTTGCTTATATGAAAGGCGCCAGCTGCGATAAATAAAATATGATCTGTCTTTAAATTTCCAAATTTAGTATTTACATTTGATCCCTCAACGATAGGTAGCAAGTCTCTTTGCACACCTTCTTTGCTAGGATCTTGCCTGTTTGAGCTACCTGAGCCAACGGCTACCTTATCGATCTCGTCTATAAAGATGATGCCCTCGTTTTCAGCTCTTCTTAAAGCCTCTGTTTTTACGCTCTCAAGGTCTAAAATTTTATCATTTGCTTCGCTTTGAAGGGCTTTTTTGGCGTCTTTTACCTTCATCTCTTTTTTGATGTTCTTGCCACCGATGCCAATTATCTTTATAAAACTCTCTTGCATCTGCGCCATATCAGGTGGCACGTTTGAGCCAGCTTCAAGTGGGTTTTGCTGCACCTCGATCTCGATACTTAGCTCGTCAAGCTCGCCGTTTCTTAGCCTATTTAGCATCTTGTCATAGCTCTTAGCATACTCTGCTTGCTTCTCTTCACTTGCACCTTTTGGAAGTGGCGGAAGTAGCTTTGAGACGATCTTTTCTTCGATGTAGGCATTTATCTTGTCTTGGTTTTTCTCGCTTTGCTCGTTTTTTACGAGATTATATGATGCCATGGCAAGGTCTCTTACCATGCTTTCAACGTCACGACCAACAAAACCAACCTCGGTATATTTGCTAGCCTCGACCTTGATAAAAGGCAGCCCCATCATCTTTGAAAGACGCCTTGCGATCTCAGTTTTACCAACGCCAGTTGAGCCGATCATCAATATATTTTTTGGCATGATGTCATCTTGCAAGCTCTTTTCAAGCTTCATGCGGCGATAGCGGTTGCGAAGTGCGATCGCTATGATCTTTTTGGCGTCCTTTTGACCGATTACATAGTCATCTAAAAATTTAACAATTTCTCTTGGTGTTAAGTTCATTTTCTCTCTTATTCTAAAACATAAGTTTTGATGTTTGTATTTGTATAGATGCAAATTTCGCCAGCGATCTTGAGGCTCTCTTTGACTAGCTCCTCTTCGTCGATATCAGCAAATTTATCTAGGGCACGAGCCGCTGAAAGTGCGTAGTTTCCGCCGCTTCCGATAGCTGCTATCTTGCCATCTTCTGGCTCAACAACATCTCCAGTGCCACTAAGTAAGAAAATTTTATCCCTATCAAGCACAAGCATCATCGCCTCAAGCTTTCTTAGATACTTGTCTTTGCGCCACTCTTTGCTAAATTCTATCACCGCCTTTAGCAAATCGCCCTTTGTATGCTCTAAATTTTTCTCAAACATATCAAAGAGATTAAACGCATCAGCAGTGCTGCCAGCAAATCCAGCTAGGACTTTGCCGTTGTGAATTTTGCGGATTTTTACGGCGTTGCCCTTTAAGACGGTGTTGCCAAAGCTTACCTGTCCATCGCCGCCGATGACCGCTTTATTTTTGCCTTTGTAGGCTAAGATGGTTGTCGCATGAAACATCTACTCTCCTTGCACATCAACCTTTAAGGTCGCATTTATCGAGTGACCAAGCTTTATAGAAACATCATAAAGACCAACTGCTTTTAGGTGAGTGTCCAGGTCGATAGCCTTTTTCTCAACTACCAAATGATGTGTCTTTTCAAGCTCTGCTGCGATCTCCTCTTTTGAAACTGAGCCAAAGAGCGAGCCATTTGCACCAAGAGTTTTCTTGACGACGACTGTCACTTTTGCAAGCTCTTCTTTTAGTTTTTCTAAATTTGCGATCTCATATTTTAGCTCTTCAGCCTTTCTCTTTTGAGCTGCTTCGTATTGACGAAGGACATCTGGAGTGGCTGCTTTTGCAAAGCCTTTGCCGATTAAGAAGTTGTTGCCATAGCCGTCTTTTACCTCTTTTATCTCGCCAGCTTTGCCAAGCGCCTTTACATCTTTTATTAGTAGTACTTTCATTTTTATCCTTTTAAATTTTATTTTTAGTCAAATTTTCGCCCATTTTTGCGTGCGATTATAAAGCGAAGTGCGTTTAATTTGATAAATCCAGCTGCATCTTTTTGATCATAAACGCTATCTTCTTCAAATGTGCAGTATGCCTCGCTAAATAGGTTATCATTTTTGCTACTTCTGCCAAGGATAGTCACATTGCCTTTATAAAGCTCAACTTTAACAGAGCCATTTACGTGCTCTTGGCTCTTGTCGATGAGAGCTTGGAGCATATTTCGCTCAGGTGACCACCAGTAGCCGTTGTAAATTAGCTCGGCATATTTTGGCATGATCTCATCTTTTAAGTGAGCTGCACCGCGGTCAAGTGTGATGCTCTCTATCGCTCTGTGAGCTTTTAGCATTATCGTGCCACCAGGAGTTTCGTAGCAGCCGCGGCTCTTCATACCAACTGAGCGGTTTTCTACGATGTCAAGTCTGCCGATGCCGTGTTTTGCGCCAAGGCGGTTTAGCTCGGTTAAAATTTCAGCTGGGCTCATTTTTTTGCCATTTATGCTCACTGGATCGCCTTTTTCATAGCCGATCTCGATGATCTCGCTCTTATCTGGAGCATTTTTAGGATCAACACACCATCTCCACATATCATCTTCTGGTGCGTGGCTCGGATCTTCAAGCACTAGGCCTTCGTAGCTTATGTGAAGTAAATTTGCGTCCATTGAGTATGGGCTTTTGCCTGGTTTTTTGGTGATATCTATGCCATTTTTCTCAGCGTATGCTAAGAGTTTTTCACGGCTGTTTAGATCCCACTCACGCCATGGAGCGATGATAGTTAGATTATCGCCAAGCGCGTAGTAGCCAAGCTCAAAGCGAACTTGGTCGTTGCCTTTGCCTGTTGCTCCGTGGCTCACGCCATCAGCGCCAACAAGTCTTGCGATCTCGCTTTGGCGTTTTGCTATTAGTGGGCGTGCGATTGATGTGCCAAGCAGATATTCGCCCTCATAGATTGCATTTGCTCTAAACATTGGAAATACATAATCACGTACAAATTCTTCTCTTAGATCTTCTATAAAAATATTTTCAGGTTTTACGCCAAGCGCTAGGGCTTTTTTGCGTGCAGGCTCTAGCTCTTCGCCTTGTCCGATGTCAGCTGTAAATGTGACTACTTCGCATTTGTATTCGTCTTGAAGCCACTTTAGAATAATACTTGTGTCAAGTCCGCCTGAGTATGCTAAAACAACTTTTTTTACATCTTTTTTCATAGCTGTCCTTTTGTTGAAATGGTCGTATTTTAGCCTAAATTGATTAATCTTTAATAAATTAATCTATTAAATAATGTAAGTAAAATTTTATTTTTCTGATAGTTTTTATCTGTAAAAATTACAAATTTTAGTTTAAATGAAATTTGCTTGCAAATTTTAAATTTACAAGCAAAGTGTTTTCCTAAACAGCTAGTAATTTAGCAAGGGCAAAATAAAATATAGCCGATGATATCGCAGCTGCTGGAAGCGTTATGAGCCAAGCTAGGATGATAGGTCTTACCATTTTCCAGTTTGCATTTTTATTTACGATACCAATGCCCAAAACCGCACCTATTAGGATATGCGTCGAGCTAACTGGTATGCCAAGCTTTGTAGCTAGAAGTATGACGATACTTGAGGCAAGCTCCGCGCTAAAGCCAGTCGTAGGTAAAATTTCAGCTAGTTTTGAGCCGATAGTAGTGATCACCTCTTTGCCTAAAAACCAAAGTCCAACGACAAGCGAGATGCCAAAGGTTACCATTGCGATGCTAGGTATGGGTGAGCTTTCGTTTATAGAGCCAGTCTTTAGCACATCAAGCACAGCAGCAAATGGTCCAACTGCGTTTGCAATGTCGTTTGCGCCGTGTGAAAACGCAAAAGATGAAGCGGTAAAAATTTGAAACCATGAGAAAATTCTATTGATGCTCTTTTCGCTATCATTTTTACTCATGACGTTTATGATAGCAAGACTTGCAAGATACGCCAGAGCTCCGATAACAAAGATGATCCAGACTGTTTGGATGATGCTAAAGGCTAAATTTATATGCTCAAGCCCTTTAAAAAGCATCATTGACGAGATGACCATTGCAGCAAATCCAGCGATGATCGGGATGTGCTTTTTCATCGCTTTAAAGGTATCTATCTCTTTTTCGCTATCTTTCATGATGCGAATTTTTGAGCGGTACTCGCTGTATTCAGTGGTTTCGATCTCGTCCTCATCGATAACTGCGATCTTTGAAAGAGTGGCTATCTGCTCCTCAGCTGGCTTTGTTTTAAGCGCTTTTATGAAGCTTTCTTTATAGGCTTTTCTCTCAGCTTTTAGTGCTTTTAAATTTGTCTTTAGTTCGTGCGTTGGCTCGATTATTTTGCTTTTTACATAGCCAAATATAATGTAAGACATCACGCCGCCAAGCAATGGTGAGATGACCCAGCTAACGGCGATCCTGCCGATCTCACCCCAAGAGACCATATTAAATGGCTCAGGGTCTTTTATCATAAATCCCATAGCAAGTCCTGCACCAACGATGCCACCAACTATCGAGTGAGTGGTCGAGACTGGCAGACCTTTTTTAGAGGCGTAAAATAGCCAAAGACCTGAGCTAAGAAGAGCTGAGATCATAATGATGACAAATTTCATCGGATTTATATCGCTTGGAAATTTTACGATCTCGTTTCTAATCGTGTTTGTAACCTCAGATCCTGCAAATATCGCACCGCTAAGCTCAAAAATGGCTGCGATTACAAGAGCTTGTTTTAGTGTGAGTGTTTTTGCGCCAACGCTTGTGCCAAAGCTGTTTGCAACGTCATTTCCGCCGATATTAAACGCCATAAAAAGACCAAACATACCAGCGATCAAGAATAAAAAGTAGTTATTTGCCGGGATGTATTGATAGCCCCAAACGAAAAATCCAACGCTGCAAATCGCAAAAATAACTAACGCCAAGAAGTTATCTCGAAGCAATCAAGCCCCCTTGTAAGAGTTTTTGGCAAAATTATATCTTGAAAATTATTAAAGTTTTTAGAATTTTCTCACTTTAAATGATACTAAATTATTATATGTTAGAATTTGACAAAAATATTAAGGATAAATTTTGGTTATAGCGATCGATCTTGGCTCAAACACCTTTCGCGTGGCGCTTATAAAAAAGGTACAAAATGGCTTTAGTAACGAGCAAATTTATGAAAAAATAGTTGGAGCTGCAAGGGGCTTAAACGAAAGTGGCAAGATAGGTTTGGAGGCTAAAAATAGGCTTTTTGAAGCGATAGCGGAGGCTAAAAGCAAATTTGACTTTGCTAAATTTAAATGCGTGGCAGTCGCAACTGAGGCTTTTAGAGTAGCATCAAATAGTGAAGAAATTTTTAGCGAGATAAGAGAGAAATTTGGCATAAATTTTCATATCATTGACGGGCAAGCTGAAGCAAAACTTACATTTTTAGGCGTGCAAAATGCCTTAAGAAAGCTTGGCATAAATGATAAATTTAGCATCATCGACATCGGCGGTGCAAGCTCCGAGATAGGCGAAGAGGGAAAATTTATAAGCTTTAAATTTGGCATCATCACCTTTTACGAGAGGTTCAAAACGCTTGATCTGATGAAAAAAAATGCAAAAATTTATACAAAAGAGGCAAGGGAATTTTTAACAAGTCTTGATAACAAGCTCATCGTGCTAACTTCTGGCGTGCCAACCACTATCGCAGCACTAAAGCTTGGGCTAAACTATGAAAGCTACGATCCAAAAAAAGTGAGTGGATATGAGCTTAAAAATGACGATCTTGCTTGGTTTGTAAATGAGCTTTTAAAGATGGATGACAAAAGCGCTGACGTGGCGGTTGGAAGAAGCAGAAAGTATCCGCTCATCGCTGGAACGCTGCTTTTAAAAGAGCTTTTAAGCGGGCAAAAAGCGAAATTTATAGTGATAGACGATGGGCTTAGAGAGGGCGTTGGAGCAGCTTATCTGCAAGGCATTTTTCAAGAAATTATCACAAAATTTTAGTTATGATTTCAAAAATTTAAAGGAGAGAAAATGAGCATAAGAGAGCAAATTTTGGCTGACATAAAAGAGGCTATGAAAGCAAAAGATGAGTTTAAAAGAGATACCTTAAGGACGCTAAATGCAGCACTTAAGCAGGTCGAAGTTGATCAAAGGATCGAGATGACTGACGAGGTCGTGCTTCCGCTACTTCAAAAAGAGATCAAAAAGAGAGCTGACTCGGTTGAGCTTTATCTAAAGGGAGCAAGAGAGGATCTAGCTAAAAAAGAGCAGAGCGAGATCGAGCTAATCAAGGCATATCTACCAGCTCAGCTAAGTGATGATGAGCTAAAAGAGAAGATAAAAAGCATAATTGAAAAGGTTGGTAAAAATTTAGGCGCTGTGATGAAGATGGCAAAAGATGAGATCGGAGCGAGTGCTGAAGCAAAACGCATAAGTATGATCGCAAAAGAACTTTTGGCATAAAACTAGATAAACCCATGTAAATTTTCGCATGGGTTTTAAAAGCTATAGTTAAATTTTACATGCTACAAAAGTATTTTATTTATTTTTAAATTTTTAAAAAGCTACTTTGAAAAATAAAATAAATTTACATATTTTTTTTAAAAAACCTTGACAAATGGCATTAAAGTCTATATAATTACAACTCTTAAAAACATTGGGGTATCGCCAAGCGGTAAGGCAACTGGTTTTGGTCCAGTCATTCAGAGGTTCGAATCCTCTTACCCCATCCACTTTTAAAAATCCCAAACAACTCTTATCGCGGAGTAGAGCAGTGGTAGCTCGTCGGGCTCATAACCCGAAGGTCGGCGGTTCAAATCCGTCCTCCGCAACCAAACACCGATTTTATCGGCACTCCGAGCCACTTTTTAAAACGCTTAAATTAATCTGAAATTGAATTTAGTAAAATTTCGATAGTTTCTTGAGATTTTTTGATGTTTGCAGTAATATATTTTTGAGTAGTAATTATATTTGTATGCCCTAATGTAAATGATACTTGCTCAATAGGAATTTTAAGATAATTAATTGAGTATGTGCCTATTAAATACCTAATATCATGTAATCTTATCTTTGGAAGATTATTTCTTTTAAGAAGCGAAGCCCAGCTTTTACGTAAATCTTTAAATTTATCATCAGTCATAGGATTGATAAATACATAATCATTTAGACGTTTTTGCTCTTTGGCTACTATATACCTTTTATATAGCCTAGAATATAGCTCATCGCTCATCTTATAGATCATATCTCTTTTAGCCTTATTGATTTTAAAGGGGATAGTATAAGTTCTTGTTTTAAAATTTATATCACTAAATTTAAGGCTTAATACTTCATTTTTACGCCTGCCGTGAAGTAAGAAAAAAAATATATCAGAGCTTGGGTCGGTATTTTCACAAATAGCTTTAATAAAGCGTTTTTGAATGGCTATTGAGTAATCAAAATATCTTTTATTGTCAAATTTTGGAAGCTCGATAAAATCACAAGGATTTTTATTTATTAGCTCCAGCTTGATGCCTAGTTTAAAGATATTTTATAGCTAACAATATTATAGAGTCATTGCTAAGCAGCGCAGTATTCAAATTTATTCATAAATTTGAATACCTTTCAGTAGCCAAGCCATTTTTAAACTAAAATATCCCTTTGGCCCTTTGCGTTTACAGGACTTAAAACGCCCATTTTTTCCATTTGCTCGATTATATTTGCAGCTTTGTTGTAGCCTATTTTTAAGCGTCTTTGTAGGTAGCTGATCGATGTTTTTTGCTCGCTTAAGATGATCTCTTTTGCCTCTTCGTATAGCTCATCAAGCTCATCTTCGCCTAATACTCCAGCAGCCGAGCCTGCGCTAGAGCCCTCTTCTGCTAGAAATTTTTCGTCATAGATCACATCTTGTTGCTCTTTTAAGAAATTTACTATCGTCTCGATCTCTTTTTCACTAGCAAATGGCGCATGCAGCCTGATCACTCCAGGGCTTCCAGGAGGTGTAAATAGCATGTCCCCGCGTCCTAGCAAGCTCTCAGCTCCCATTTGATCAAGAATGACCTTACTATCGATCCTCTGCCCTACTCTGTAGCTTATCCTGCTTGGTAAATTTGCCTTTATAAGGCCAGTCACGACATCGACACTTGGGCGCTGGGTCGCCACTATCAAGTGTATACCGCTAGCCCTTGCCATCTGCGCTAGACGGCCTATATAAAGCTCCACATCCTTGCCACTAGTCATCATAAGATCAGCCAGCTCATCGATGATCACGACGATGTATGGAAACTGCTCGCCACCTTCACTCTTCATCTTTTCGTTGTAGCTCTCTATATTTTTTGTGCGAGTTTGGCTCATTATCTTGTATCTTCGCTCCATCTCAGCGACCATATTTGCAAGCGCTGTGATCGCCTTTTTGGCCTCCGTGATAACCGGTGTCAAAAGGTGTGGGATGTCGTTATATATGCTAAACTCAAGCATCTTTGGATCTATCATCATGAGACGCAAAGTTTGTGGGCTATTTCTATAAAGCAAACTTAGAAGCATCGCATTTATGCCCACACTCTTGCCTGATCCCGTTGTGCCTGCGATCAGCAAATGCGGTAATTTTTTAAGGTCAGTTACAAAAGGAGCACCCACGATATCTTTACCAAGAGCCATGGTTAGCGGACTGCTCGCATTTTTAAAGACTTCGCTTTCTAAAATTTCTTTTAGATAGATCGTCTCTAAATTTTGATTTGGCACCTCGATGCCAACGACGTCTTTGCCAGGGATAGGCGCTTGGATACGGATAGTTTGAGCCTTTAGCGCCATCGCTAGGTCATCTTGTAAAGTGAGAATTTTACTCACTTTGATGTGTGGGGCTGGGCGAAACTCAAATGTCGTGACAATAGGGCCAGTATAAGTTCGCACCACGTCACCATCTATCTTAAATTTACGCAGTTTATCGAGTAAATTTGAAATTTGCTGGTCGATCTCGGCTTCATTTATATTGTGCGAGCGCTTTGGAGGGTCGTTTAGAAATTTAAGCGGTGGCAAGACAAAGTCTTTTGGCTTTTCGACCTTGCCGCGCTCTATCTGATCAAGAAGTTTTTTGTTTTCAGCCACTTCATTTAAAATTTCAACCCCACTTATAGTTGCAGGTCTGCTCTCTTGTGCCGGCTCCATCTCTGGCTCTGGCTCGCTCTCTAAATTTGGCTCATCATCATTTAGCACCTGAGCGTCTATAAGCTCTTCTTCTTTTATCTCGTCGGTTTTTGGCTTTTTGCGCTCTATCTTTGGTATCTGCCTTGCCCTTACCTCTTTTACGCCTCTGCTTTTTTCTTCATAGCTATTTGGCTCTTTATCTACAAAAGCCTTTCTTAAAACGATGATAAAATTTTCTCTAAAAGCAAGCCCAAGAGAGATGATAAATATCATAAGTATAGCAACCGCAGTGCCGATAGCGCCGATGACTTCTTTTAGCGCTGAGACTATAAAGCCACCTATCACGCCGCTATTTGTCCCAGATGTGGTTAGTGCTTGAAACATCAAAAATGCGATAAAAAATAGAAAAATCCCAACCACAAACTGGGCAAAATCAAAGTCAAATTTCTTAAAATTTTTATATACAAAATATCCTAAAGCGATAAGTAAAAATGGATAAACATAGGCGATAAGTCCAAAATATTTAATGTTAAAAACGCCAAGACTTTGTCCAAGCAAGCCTACAAAGTCAGCAGTCGGAGCAGCCGTAGCGATACCAAAATATATAAAAAAACAAACAAAAATAGTAAATAATATATGTCTTAAAATTTTAGATCCTTTTGTTAAAAAGGCTTATTATAGCACGCTTGAGTTTAATTTTTAAAAAATCAGCAAGCTTGGCCTGCTGATTTATCATTTTAGTTTAGGTAGTTTAGCAAGCTTAGTTGATTTATCTTAGCGCTTGCTTGAAGTGTCGCTTGATATGAGAGTGAAAGCTGTGTAAATTTAAGGTATGACTCTGCATAGTCTGCGTCTATGACGTCATTTTTAACAGTTAGTACATTTACTTTCATGACCTCTGCACGCTGATTTGTCGCAGTTAGAAGCTTTGTTTGAGAGCCTATCTTTGTAAGCTCTTTATTTGCATGATCCACCAAGTGATCTAGCCTTTTTAAAGCGCCTTGCATGCCTGTATTTCGTGGGTCGTGATTGTTAGCGTCTGCTCTATAGTAGCCATTTCTAACGGCAAATATCATATCATCAAGGTCTTGAAAGACACTTGTGCTTGGCTCATCGATAGTTAAAGCATTATTTTCGTTAAAGCTAAATACTGAGCCCTTGCCTTGAGGATGGCTTGCAGCACCAGCGGTGTTCATGCCAGTGCTATCTCCGTCAAATATATCTCCATTTTTCGCATCATGCATGGTTAGCTCTATATTTGTGACAGATTTTGTTTTGTCAGTTAGCACCATCCTGCCTTTATCATCTAAATTTACCTCTACTGCGCCTTTAGTCTTTGACAAAGCGTCTTTATAGGCGTTGTAGTTTTGATCTCTTCTTACCTTTTCGATATCTGTATCAAAGTTTGCATTTTCTACGTTTTGAGGATCAGGGATATTATCGCTTGCAGCCATTGCTACGATATCCATTAGCTGGCGGTATGTAAAGTCACTTGCATAGGTTCTGTAACTACCAAATTCATCTGAGTTATAGACGGTCAAATTTCTAGTTGGAGATACCACTCCAGCAGCAGTTGTTGAAGTTATCTGAAACTGCACTGGGGTATTTACTCCACCTGCTTCACCCATTTTGACTTTGATGTCATACATTGTACCAGTGATTGATTTTACTTGAAGACCTATCTCTTGATTATCTATATTGTAAAGCTCTCTCTTTCTTGCATCAACATCTTTTGGGTATAAATTTCTATTGTAACTCTCTTTTGTGCCAGAGACCTCGCTTAGCTTTGTCTGATCGGTTGCAAACTCGCCCGTTCTTCTAGCAACTTGTGGTAAATTTGCTACCAGCTCGTTATCTTTTCGCTCAAATCTAACCTTGTCATAGTCAAAGGCGTTTGTTAAATTTCCATCTTTATCAAGATATTTGCTCTTTGTAAATTCAGTTATATGAACCGTTTTTGGCACAGCATTTGCCATATTTTCAAGACTTTGTAGCGAATTTATCGTATCAAGTGTATTGTTTGGAGCTATCGCACCACGATTTGCCGCCACAGAAGTTGCTGCAACCATGTGAAAGTCTATCGTTTGATTGCCTTTAGTAAGGTCTTTTATATTAAATTGTCCGTCGTTATTTATGCTCACATCGACAACTTTTGTCGTCTTTGTGTTGCCAAATTCCATACCGATCTTCTCCATCAAACCAGCCATTGACGTATCGGCACTCATCTTAAATTTACTTGTAAATGTCGTGCCGTCTGGCTTTTTGCCCTGCATGAAAAAGTATGTGTCAGGGAAATTTACATTTGAAGTATCCAAAAAGTCGAAATCTGGCTCGATCGTGCCTTTATAAGAGCCGTCACTGCCAACAACTGAGTCGCTAGCGTAGTTTAGACCGATCATATTTTTTATCTTACTATTTTCGTCAAGATATTTTGGCGCATAGGAGATGTCGGTTCTAGTTTGATCAGCTAGCATCACGTTTGTTGTTAAAATTTTGTTGTAGTCACCATCTTTTCCTAAAAATAGATCAAATCCCGGGATATTGTAAGGAAGCTCAACCTGCGCGCCAGCTGAAGTTTTCATATAGTCGCGGTTGCCTTGATATTTGCCTGAGCCATCGATCGGCTTGGTATCTACGGCGCTACCTGAGAATAAAAACTGCCCATTTATAGAGGTATTTGCGATATTTACAAGGTGGTTTTTGATGCCCTGAAGGTCGTTTGCTAAAGCTTCAAGAGACGTTGTGCTATGCACGTCGCTGGCTGCTTGAACGACTTTTGTTTTAAAATTTTCAAGCTGTTTTTCAAATTCTTTCAGCGCATTGTCCGTGTTTTTTGCAAAATTTACTGACTTACCGGTAGCATCAGCCACTTGAGTGAGAGTGGTCGCTTCATAATCAAGCCTCATCGCATCGTTATAAACCGCAGCACCGTCGTATGGATCTTGGATTTTAAGTCCATTTGAGAGCTGCTGGTAGCTTTTATTTACGCCAACCATATTTTTTTGATAGTCGTGCAAAGTCTGACTAAAACGTAGTTGATTTGTAATTCTCATAATTTTTCCCTAAATTTTTATTCACTCTAAGCAAGAATAATTCCGCTTTGTGATATATCGGTGAAAATTTGATTTTTTTTAGTGCAAAAAAGTTTTATTGTATAATCTGCAAAAATTTACATATATAAAATAGGAAAGAAAATGGCGTTAAAAATCCTCTTCCCACCAAGCGAAAGCAAAATTTCTCTAAATACAAATGATAAATTTGATGGTAAAAATTTGATATTTTCTCAGCTTTTTGACAAAAGGGCTGAAATTTTAAAAAGATATGATGAGTTTTTAAAAAGTGCAAATTTAGACGAGATAAAAAAGCTTTTTGGATTAAAAGAGCTTGAAGATAGCGAGCAGCTGCGAGAGAGTCTATCTAAAAAAGGTAGTATAAAAGCTATCTTAAGATATGACGGTGTTGCCTATAAGCACCTAAACTACCGCGGACTAAGCGTTGAGGCTCAAAAATATATAGATAATAATGTTTTGATATTTTCAAATTTATTTGGGCCGATTTTAGCAAAAGATGAGATAGCTGAGTATAAACTAAAGCAAGGCGAAAAGCTAGCTGGCTTTGATATTTGTAAATTTTATGAGCAAAATTTTAGCAAGGCAGTCGATCATTTTTTAGAAAATGATGAAATTTTAGATCTTAGAGCTAAATTTTATGAGAAATTTTATGTGATAAAGAAAGAATTTACGACATTTTGTTTTTTAAAAAACAAAAAGATACTAAGCCACCACGCAAAAGCTTATAGAGGTGAGGTTTTGCGCCAGATCGCAAATGCTAAAGTGACAAACAAAGATGAGCTAATGACTTTAAATTTTGAAAATTTAAAGCTTGTAGATATAAAAAAGATAGGGCTAAAAAACGAGCTTACGTTTGAAATTTGCGAGTGAAAGTTCAAAATTTGGTCTTTTTTACTAAAAAAATGCAAAAAAAGAGCTAAATTTAGGGAAAAAGTATTGTATTTTTTTTTAAAAGAGTGTAGAATTGCCGCATAACTTCTTAAAAGGATGGTTCATGAAAAAAGCTGAATTTATTCAAGCGGTTGCCGACAAGGCTGGTCTTTCAAAAAAAGATACTCTAAAAGTTGTTGATGCTACTTTGGAGACAATCCAAGCGGTTCTTGAAAAAGGCGATACAATTAGCTTTATAGGCTTTGGTACTTTCGGTACTGCTGACAGAGCTGCAAGGAAAGCTAGAGTTCCTGGAACTAAGAAGGTAATCGACGTTCCTGCTAGCAAAGCAGTCAAATTCAAAGTTGGCAAAAAACTTAAAGAAGCAGTTGCTGCTGGTGCTGCTAAAAAAGGTAAAAAGAAATAATTTTCTTTTTCGGGGAGCAAGTCTCCCCTTTTTCTTTCTTCTCACAAATCTAAAATTTCAATCATAACTTAGCCCGAGTGGTGAAACTGGTAGACGCGTCAGACTCAAAATCTGATAAGGGCAACCTTGTGTCGGTTCGAGTCCGACCTCGGGCACCATTATAAGTTTAAACATTTTATAAATTTAGCCGATATTATTTGCAACATTTTTAAAAGGATTTTAGATGAATGTTGCACCGCAAAAGTATGATTTTATAAATTTAGATGATTTGCAAAATCTCTCCAAAAGATTTTTAAATCATGGCGATCAAAATAGTTCAAAAGTAAATTTAAGCCAGTTTAACGAGCTTTATGAAGCAAATAAAACAGATACCATCTACATAACTGAGGCTGATATAAAAGAATACAACAAACATCTAGTAACGCAAAAAGCAGAAGAAATTTTAAAAGATTACTCGCAAAATTTAATAACTAGCAACAATAAAATTTACTCAGACGAACCTTCTAATGGCTTTAGCAAAAACGCCTACTTTAAAAATATAAATGCCACAGATGACGCCACCATGCTACCTGTCTTAAAAAGTGGCTACTTAGAAAATACAAAATTTAAAAATTTAAACGACTACGCCTACTCAAACACTCTAAAAACAAATTATGGCGAAGTGGAAGTCTTTTTAGACATTTATGGCGATAATGATGAACTAGGCATTGGAAAGCTAGAAAACAACAGCGCACTTTTTAGCTTTGATAGTAATAATGACGGCACACTAGACCAAAAAGATATACTCTTTGACAAGCTAAAAGTAAGAGGATACGACAAAGACGGAAATGAAAAAATAGCAAAGTTAAGTGACGTCACGGCTAGAGTTGATCTTAGGCAGTTGATCAGCACAAATGTCATAAATCACAACCAAATAACAAGAGAAGAGCTAAACCATAAAGCAATAATCACAAATAGCCCCGATCTTTACGTAGATACAAAAGAGATCGATCACAGACACTCCTACTATGCCTCAGACCCAAATACCTTGTTTGCTGCAGAAAATAGATATGAAAAGATAGGCAAAAATGATATAAATAATTTCTTTAAAAAATATGCTCAAAATGACGGCTGGGTCGATCTAAGGCACAATAATATCTTTGGCAAGGATAGCTCTTTTAAAAATTTCGCTTACACAAAAATAGGTTTTGATGAGAGCGCAAGACTAAGCGAGTTTAACCCGATCATCGAGCCAAGCAAAGATCACAAAAAAGATGAAAATTTCTCATACACAAAATTTCAAAAAGATAGTTTTATGAAATTTTATAATGACTACAACGCTGAGCTTGATGCACACAATAAGATGATAGAAAATCTTAGTGCTAATTTAGAGAAATTTGACGAAAATGCGGACGCTTACATATCAAAGCTTGAAGATACAAAATCCGCCAAAATGATCGCAATGGAAAATGAATTTAAGCAAGCAACTGGGCTTGATTTTAGCATCTCAAATTTAAAAAAGGTAAAAAAGGCTTTTAGCGCAAATGAAGCCACAGCCGCCACTGCACTACGAGATGGCGATAGCGTCATAGCTATGAAGCTAAATCAAGATGGCACGATAAGACTAAAATTTGATAGCGGCAGAGAGCTAGACGTAAATGAGCTTTACAATGACACTGGCAAACTAAATACGCCAAGCGAGCTAAAAACTAGCGTAAATTTAGATGCAAAAAAGATGGATAATGCGCAACTAAATGGGCTAAATTTCAATGATATCGGCGTCATGCAAAGTGGCAAGATCACAAGCCTAAAAGATGCTGGAGCGATAGCTATCATCAACATATCAAATAAATTTGAGAGCAAATTTTTAATCAGCCTAAATAGCGGCAAAAGTATATCTGCAAGAGAAATTTATAATATCAGCTATCTTGAAAACGATCTAAAAAATAAAGAAAAGATAGATGAGAGGGATAAATTTTACAAAAAGGTTGATACTAGGGTTTAAATTTAAGAGTAAAATCCAAAAAAGTTTATTGTAATTTAATCTTTTGGGGCATATAATCAATTCTTTGTAAATTCCAAACTTAAAAGAGACTGCTATGAATTTCACACCACTTTTTGCAATATTTTTCATAATCGCAACTGGTTTTTTTGCTAAAAAAGTCGGCATTGTTGAGCAAAAGCACTCGATCCCATTTGTGGATTTTGTCCTTTGTTTTGCAATGCCTGCGCTAATCTTTGATAAAATTTACCACGTAAATGTCGATGCCTCGCTTATAAACACAATCCTTATTGGCTTTGCTTCAACCGCCATTAGCGCCGCTTTGGCATTTGTCATAGGTAGGGTTTTTAAATTTACCAAAATAACAACCGTCAGTATGGTCATGCTAAGCCTTTTTGGTAACACCCTATTTGTCGGTATGCCTGTCATTCAGGGCTTCTTTGGCGACGAGATGGTAAATGAGGTCATCTTTTACGATCAAATAGCCACCGGTATCCCGCTTTCGATCCTTGGACCACTTATCCTATCTTTTGCCGCGCCTGAGAAGGTTTCGCTATTTCAAAATACAATGAAAATTTTAAAATTTCCACCATTTATAGCGCTCATTATGGGTCTTATCTTAAAAGAAGTCCCGCTTCCAGATTTTATCTTTGCGCCACTTAGGATGTTTGAAGGTAGCGTCACTCCAGTCGCACTTTTTGCGATCGGCGTTGGTCTTAACTTTAGTAGTATCACAAGCTCATATAAAGGCGTTAGTGTCGTGCTTTTGTGCAAGATGATCTTGCCAGCTATCGTATTTTTCATCATATTAAAAGTCTCAGGTATCCAGATGAGCAAAACTTGGGTCGTTGGTCTCTTTCAATGTGCGATGCCAACATCAGCTCTTGCAAGTGCGATGGTCATAAAAGCTGGACTTGATAGCTCACTAGCCATCTCATCAGTTGCTATTGGCGTGCTTTTTTCATTTATCACGCTTCCAGTTATCTATTTTGTATTTGCGTAAATTCACACTTATTTCACACTAAGTGACTACAATTGCAACATAATTTAATTTAAAGGAGACTTTATGAAAAAGTTAATCTTAGTTGCACTTGGTGCTATGTTTATGTTTGGCGGTCTTGCAAATGCTACTGAAATGATGCAAAAGGACAAGATGGGCAAAGATGAGATGATGAAGAAAGAGCAGATGATGAAAGATGATATGTCTAAAAAACATCCTGTCAAAAAACACGAAGCTAAAAAAGAAGACATGGGCATGAAAGACGAAATGAAAAAAGACGACATGGGTATGAAAAAAGACGACATGGGCATGAAAGACGAAATGAAAAAAGATGACATGGGTATGAAAAAAGACGACATGGGCATGAAAGACGAAATGAAAAAAGGCATGTAAAGGCACTTGATGGTCAGAATTTTGCTCGTTGAAGATGATGAAACATTACTTGATCTAATAAGCGAGTATCTGGGCGAAAATGGTTACGATGTCACCACTACAAACAATGCCAAAGACGCACTAGATCTTGCATACGAGCGAAATTTTGACCTACTTATACTAGACGTCAAACTCCCGCAAGGCGACGGCTTCTCCCTACTTTCATCGCTACGTGAGCTTGGCGTCACAACACCTAGCATATTTACCACCTCGCTAAACACCATAGACGACCTTGAAAAAGGCTACAAAAGCGGCTGCGATGACTATCTAAAAAAGCCATTTGAGCTAAAAGAGCTACTTATCCGCATGCAAGCTCTCATAAAAAGAAATTTCTCACACCAAAACGGCGAAGATATCAAAATTTTAGATGATCTTTGCTTTCACCCACAGAGCAAAACTCTAAGTAAAAACGGCGAAAATGTAAATATCTCGAGCAAAGAGAGCGACCTGCTCGCCCTATTTTTGCAAAACAAGGGCAAAATTTTAACTAAAGATGAAATTTTTAATAAAATTTGGAAATTTGACGAGGAGCCAAGCGAGCTTAGCCTTCGTGTATATATTAAAAATTTACGCCAAATTTTAGGCAAAGAGGCCATTTTAAACAAGCGTGGAGACGGCTACATCTATGTCTGAAAAGACGCAAATTTTATTTAAAATTTTATCCCTTTATCTTGTTAGCTCTGTGCTATTTTTGAGCTATTTTTTTATACACGACTACCAAAATAAAAAAGAAGCACTCATCTTAAATGAGGTAAAAAGCCTAAAAGAGATCAAGATGGGCATATATATGAAAGCCAGGATGAGTGGTCTAGACTCAGTCAAAAGCCTCACAAACGAAAAGGGCGTACATGCTTGTATCGTGCTGGAAAATGACGAGAAAATTTATAAAGATTTTGAGTGCAAAAATATTAACAAAGGCAAAAATGTAAATTTGATAGACGGCAAGGTAGCGATCTTTGAAAAGATCCAGTATATGGAGGACAACGCCACAGACGAGCTCGCACGCGCAGACATCTTTCTAGTTGGCAAAAATATCAACGGCGAAATTTTATCCTTGCAAATTTCGACCACACTAAAGGCACTCTTTTTCCTTTTTGCCCTGCTCTTTGTCGCCTTTTACCTAGCAAAACTAAGCCTAAAGCCACTTTATGAAAAGATAGATACACTAAATCACTTCATAAAAGACTCAACTCACGAGATAAACACGCCTCTAAGCGTCATCTCGATGAGTATAGAAACGGCTGATCTTGAAAACCTAAATGAGCGAAATTTAAAGCGCTTTAACAACATCAGCCTTGCTGCAAAGAGCCTAGGTAGCATCTATGACGCGCTCGTTCATCTAAGCTTTAACCTAGATAAACCAAGCAAAAAAGAGCTAATCGATCTAAATTTACTAACCACGCAAAGACTTAGCTACTTCTCGCCATTTTTTGCCAAACGCGGACTTAAGATAGAGGCTAGTTTAAAGCCAAGCTTCATAAACGCAGACCTTGAAGATATGAGTAAAATTTTAGACAACCTTCTTAGCAACGCTTCAAAATATGCAGCACCAAATTCAAAGGTTAGCATCGTTTTAGAGCCAAATTTCTTTAGCATAAGCAACACTGGACGCGGCATCAGCAAAGAGGATCAGATGAAAATTTTTGATCGATACACGAGATTTAACGACGATCAAGGCGGCTTTGGTATAGGGCTAAATTTAGTCAAAGAGTGCTGCAAGAAAAATGGCATCACCGTAAAATGCACAAGCGAGCTTGATGGCGAGACTACGTTTTTGCTCTCTTGGCAGAGTTAAATTTAAAATCACCCTACTCTAAATAATAAAATTTATTAAAAAAGAGAATTTATATCCAAAATTTATTTTTGATAAATTTTATTAATATTATAATCCTTTTACAAAATCTTAATCAAGGAGAAAAGTATGAAACTACTTGAAAAATACGGACTTTTCATAAATGGTGAGTGGCGTGACGCAAAAGACGGCGCTACACTTGATGCCAAAAATCCAGCAAACGGCGAGCACCTTGCAAAGATCGCTGATGCTAGCGAAGAAGATGTAAATGACGCAGTTCGTGCTGCACGTGAGGCTTTTAATAAATTTAAACACACCACAGTTAGCGAGCGCGCAAAGCTGCTAAACAAGATCGCTGATATCATCGATGAGCACAAAGAGCACCTCGCAAAAGTTGAAAGTATGGACAACGGCAAGCCAATCCGTGAGACGCTAAATGTCGATATCCCTTTTGCAGCCGAGCATTTTAGGTATTTTGCTGGCGTTATCATGGGCGAAGAAGGCAGCGCAAATGTGCTTGACGAGAAGCAACTCTCTATCGTTTTGCGCGAGCCAATAGGCGTCGTGGGTCAGATCGTGCCTTGGAATTTTCCATTTTTAATGGCAGCTTGGAAGCTAGCCCCAGTGATCGCAGCAGGCGATGCAAGCGTGTTTAAACCTTCAAGCGAAACAAGTCTAAGCGTGCTTGAGCTATTTAGGCTGATAGATAAAATTTTGCCAAAAGGGCTTATAAACATAGTAACTGGCAGAGGCAGCAAGAGCGGCGAGTGGATCAAAAACCACCCAGGCCTTGATAAGCTAGCATTTACTGGCTCAACCGAGATCGGCCGTGATATCGCCATAGCTGCAGCTCGCCGTATCATCCCAGCCACACTTGAGCTTGGCGGCAAGAGCGCAAACATCTTCTTTAGCGATGCAAATTTAGACAAGGCGCTTGACGGCCTACAGCTTGGAATTTTATTTAACCAAGGTCAAGTTTGCTGCGCGGGATCTAGAATTTTTGTAGAAGAGAGCTTTTATGACAAATTTATAGAGGCTGCGGTTAAGAAATTTAGCACTATAAAAGTTGGCGATCCACTAGATCCTAACACTCAAATGGGCTCTCAAATCAATAAAAAACAAGCTGAGCAAATTTTAAACTACGTCGAGATCGGCAAAAAAGAAGGTGCAAAAGTGGCAGTCGGTGGCAAAGCCTACACTGCAAATGGTTGCGACAAGGGCGCATTTGTCGAGCCAACACTGCTAGTTGATGTGACAAACGATATGAGAGTGGCTCAAGAAGAAATTTTTGGACCAGTTGGCGTTGTCATCAAATTTAAAGATGAAGCCGAACTTATAAAAATGGTAAATGACAGCGAGTATGGCCTAGGTGGCGGAATTTTCACACAAGACATCACAAAAGCACTTCGCGTTGCAAGGTCTATGGAGACTGGCAGGGTCTGGATCAACACTTACAACCAAATCCCAGCAGGCAGCCCATTTGGCGGATATAAAAACTCAGGTATCGGCCGTGAGACGCACAAGATCATCCTTGAGCACTACACTCAGATGAAAAACATCATGATAGACCTCACCGGCAAGGTTAGCGGCTTTTACGCACAATGATTTTAGGGGGTTTTGCCCCCTACTTCTTTAAATTTCATAAATAAATTTTTCTTTCTAAATTTATCAGCAAAATAACAATCTTTATTTTTAAGTTTAATAGACTAAAATTTGGCACAAAGGATAAAATTTGAGCGAGCAAATTTACATTATCGGCGACGTTCACGGCTGTTTTAACACGCTTTTAGAGCTTATCAAGCAGTTTCCAAACAAAGAAAAATCTCAAATTTGCTTTGTTGGCGACGTGATAGATCGGGGGCTTTTTAGCTGCGACGTGGTCGAGCTTATCATGCAAAATGACTATAAAATGGTAATGGGAAATCACGAGCGAAGGCTACTTAGCAATAAATTTGAATTTCTAAACAACAAAGTGCCATTTGACAGGAGCTGGTTCTTTGGAAATGGTGGCGAAGCGACATATAGATCATATCTTGGACAAAGCACAGAGTTTAAGCAAAGGCATGTGGATTTTTTAGAAAGCAGGCCAGTTTATCTGGAATTTAAAGACCATAAAACCCAAAATGGCGAGCATCTGGTAGTCTCTCACTCAGCCGTTGGCAATATGTGGGAGCTAAGAAACGATAAATATGCTAGCGAAGAGTTTAGAAGGCACCTGCTCTCAGGCAGAGGCGACGAGATGCAAGTTAGTGGTATATTTAATGTCTATGGCCACACGCCAGTAAGAGAGGTAAAGCTTTATAAAAATAGCGCAGATATCGACACAGGCTGTGTTTTTAATGAAGTTGGTTTTGATAAACTAAGCGCGTTAGAGTTTCCATCGATGAAAATTTATACGCAAAGAAATGTAGAAAATTTTAATAAAAAGGATAAAGATGTGGTTTTCTAAAAAGAGTTCTAGCTTTGCTAGTAGGGTTGATAAATTTTGGAGCGAACTTGGTAAAAATTTAGACGTCATCAAGCGTAATTTAGAGGATAAAAACTACGAAACAGCGAGCAAAATGACTGAAGAGGCACTAAATTTATGTTTAGTAGATCCAACCTTTATGATAGGTCTTGTTAATGACAAGATTGATCTAGTGCTAACACCAGAAGGGATGAAATATAGGCTTTTTTGGCTTAAATTTATCAAATCACGCATGCCAAAAGAGTATGAAGCAAAACTTACTTGCACGCTTGGCAAACCACGTGCACCACGCGAAGTAGCAACTATACAGATGTATGGCGTGAGTGTTGATGCAAACGAGGTCATGGTTTATGCAAATTTTGAAGAAAAAAGCGTGGATATGTGCCTATACAACGAGACTTTGAGTAAGCTAAAAAATGAAGATGAAAACAAGGCCTATACGCTAGCTTTTATACTTTGCGACAACGTTGTTGGCGAGACGGCGATGATAAACACGCTTGGCGACTTTGAGATCGTAGATGAGCCAAGAGAAAAAGGTGTCGCACTTACCGACTTTGCCGATCTTATAGATGACAAATTTGGCAAAGAGGCATCAAGCGAACCGCTAAAGCAGTTTAGCTTTTACGAGCTAGAGCCTCGCTCAGATGCGCTAAGAGATGATGTATTTATGGGATATACGAGCCTGACTACGCTGCTAAATGAGTACTATGACGGCAAAAGTGATATCTATAATGAAGCCTACGAGCTTGGCATAAATTTCTGCTTTTTAGTATTGTATCACGGCGGCGACGTGCAGTTTGGCATTGATAGCAAAACTAAGATAGAAGATGAGCTTGAAGGGAGCAGCTTTTGCGAGAGCATGGGCGCAGCGACTGGCACTAAGCACTCTTATGTTGATCTTATATGCTTTGACAAAGACGAACTTGAAAAGGCTGTTAGCAAATTTAGTAAAGAGCTTGATATAAAGATAGAAATTTGCGAATTTAAACGCTAAATACATAAAATTTTACGTAAAATAATACATATCCTGCTAGCTGGTAAATTTAAAATTGCCAGCTGGCAATAAATTTATCCTTTAAATTTAGAGCTGTTTGAGAGATAGGCGCAAAACTTAAGCCCATATAAAAAGATGATCCACGAGATGTAGATCCACACAAAGAAGAAAAGTACGGCTGAAAATGAGCCATAGACGCTTAGGTAGGTCTTGTTGTAAAGGACGTAATAGACAAAGGCTGACTTGCCAAGATACCAAACAAGCGAGGCGGCAAACGAGCTAAAAAACGCACTTTTAAATTTTATCTCGTCATTTGCTGAGATGAGATATGTGACGCAAAATATCACCCAGATGATGAGATATGGCACTATGCTTAAGAAATTTATCCAGCTTGTAAATTTAGTCGAGTTTAGCATCTCTTGCACAAGGCTTGAGAGGTAAAAACTGCCAGCAAGTCCGAGTGGCGCAAGCGTGATGAGCGTCCAGTACGAGCTAAGTGCCGACCAAAAGCCCCTAGCTTTGCTAGCTCTTGTCACTTTTAAGACTACGTATTCATAATCGCTAAAAAACATAGCCGAAGTAAATATCATCGCCACAAAGCCAACTATGCCTAAATTTCCGCTATTTTGGAGGAAATTTTGCAAGTAGTTTGAGATGATCTCTTGATTGCTTGGCAAAAGAGCTGAGAAGACAAAGTCTTGAATTTTGGCGTAATAATCCTCAAAGCTAGGCAGTTTTGTAAAGATAGAAAACGATATAAGAAGTATAGGTATGATCGATAAAATCGTATGAAAACTAAGGCTTGCTGCGTAGTGAAAGAGCTCTTTGTCCTTAAGAGCAGCTAGCAAATTTAAACCACTCTTTAAATCGCTCTTGCTTAAGGACAAACGGCTCATTTATCAGTTATCTTCTTCAAAAAGTTTTTCGTAGTGAGCGTCGTAGTTGTTGATGTGCTCGCTATTAAGCTTCCAAAACACAGTATCTATATCGCTAACTCTTGTATAAAATGGTAGTTGATAATACTCAACTTCGCCAGTTTTAAACTCTTTTAGTACTTTAAAGCTTTGGCAATCAGCAAAAACGCTCCTGCCATCCATTGCGACAAAGATAAGACCAGCTGCACTTTGAGCGCACATCTTTCTAAAGTCATCTCTACTTGGATTTGGCTTGTATTCGTAGCTTAAGTATGCTCCGACAAGGTCTGGATGGATAAAAATCATATTAGGAAATGCGCCCAAAACCTCTTCATAAATTTCTTTATTTGGCACGACGATTAGCGAGCGGTTATAAAGGTAGTTTAGCACGACTATATCGCCACTTGCAGGTGCGATGCCAGGGAGTGGGAGAGCCTTTTGCTCGAGCAGGTCAAACACCTCAAATCTAACCTTCGCAAAGCCGGCATTTTTAGAGACAACGCTCACTCTTGCGATGATAGAGCTATCAGTGTCAAATTTGTGAAGCACGACGCCGCTTGATCCGATCAAAATTTCAGGACTATCAACTATCGTTGCTGTGCCGTCACTCTCGACGCTAATAAGAGGAGTTCTATACTCATTTAAAGAAAAATCAGCCCCAAAAGCAAAGCCAAAAAACAGCGATAAAATCACGATTATACGTTTCAAAAATATCTCCTAAGTTTAAATTTTTAGAGCGATTATAGCCTAAAATGCTTTATCTTTTGCAAAATTAAAGCAAGTTTTAGTTAAAATCCCCTCCAGCTTTTTAAAAGGATATCGATGCCTCGTATATTTGTGATTTTTGCAATATTATGTATAAATTTATATGCCATAAAACCAACTGTTGATGAGCTTAGTTGGCCAAATGGCAGCAGCTTTTTAAATTTTCTTGAAACAAATAAAATCCCACTTTCACTTTACTATAACCTAGCAAGCGAAGATCAAGAGCTAACAGAAGAGATCATCGCTGGCACAAAATATCAAATTTACAAAGACGATAACGGCGAGGTTAAACAAGCTCTCATCCCCGTTAGTGACGAGCTTCAGATACATATTTATAGAGATGACAAGGGTAAATTTCAGCTTGAGTTTATCCCGATCTTATACCAAAGCGAAGATAAAGTTTTAGCACTAAAAGTCGATAAATCAGTCTCTGAAGATATCTTTGACTACACTGGCTCTGGCACGCTAGCGCTTGGTTTTAAAGAGGTTTTTAGCGGCAGCGGGATCGATTTTAAAAAGATAAACAAAGGCGATACGATCGCTATTGTATATAACCAAAAACTACGCATGGGACGCTCTTTTGGCACGCCTGAAATTTACGCAGCAATGATAGAGACTAAAAACAAACGCTACGTGATGTATAAATTTGAAGATAAATTTTATGATAAAAACGGCAAGAAAAATGACAAATTTTTGCTCGTTCGCCCTCTTGCAAACGCTAGGATCACATCAAATTTCACTCTAAAAAGATGGCATCCAATCCTTCAAAGATATAGAGCGCACCTTGGAGTTGATTACGGTGCTCCAAAAGGCACACCAATCAAGGCTGCAGGCGATGGCACAGTCAAATTTGTCGGTCAAAAGAGCGGTTATGGCAGAACCGTCATCATCTCTCACGCTGGCGGCTACGAGACACTTTATGCCCACCTAAATGGCTTTGCAAAGGGCATAAGAAGCGGTCTTAAAGTAAAACAAGGCACGCTAATAGCATACGTTGGCACAAGCGGCATGAGCACTGGCCCACACTTGCACTTTGGCCTCTATCTAGGCGGCAAGCCGATCAATCCAGAAAGCGCTATCAAGGTCGTAAAAAATATAGAAGACAAGAAAGAATCGGCTAAATTTAAAGCAGTCATAAATAGAAATGATGAGCTGATAAGACAAGCTCTAAGCAACGACAAAGAGTATCACAAGGTGGAATTTTTCCCTAACGTAATAGATTTTTAAAGGTAAAACTTGAGCCAAGAACTAGAAGAAGCAAAAGAGCTGATAGATCAGCACTTAGATGAAAATTTAGAAGACGGCGAGCTCTCTGCTTACGAGCTAGCCCAGCACCTAAAAACACTTAAAAAGCACGATGAAGAGCTTTTTGCTCAGTACCTTGAAAAGCTAGATCCTGAAATTTTGGGTGATGTGGCGATAGAGTTACCTGATCACATGCTAAAAGACGTGATCGACACGCTCCCAGCTGAAAAGATCGTAGAAGCGCTTGAAGAGCTAGAAAGTGACGATGCGACAGACCTACTTCAATACATCGAAGATATCGATGAGGACAAGGCTAGAGAACTTTTTAACGAGTTAGATAAAGAAAATCAAAACGAAATTTTAAGACTTAGAAGCTACGACGAAGATAGAGCTGGTGCGCACATGCAAACAGAGCTATTTTCAGCTCATCTTGAAGAGAAGCTTGGCAGCGCAGTCGCAAGACTAAGACAAGAGAAGCAAGAAGGCAAACTAGAAAACGTCTCACAGCTTTTCATCATCGATAAAAATAGCGTCTTGCAATACGCCATCCCGCTTGAAGATCTCATCCTCTTTGACTTCACAAAGACGCTAAAACAAAATATCGAATCAACTCAGATCGACCACTACAAGCCTCACATGGCAAACGATATGGATCTCATGCAAGATGTCGCTGATATGTTTCAAGAGTACGATCTAAACGTTATCGCAGTTACAAGTAGTACTGGCATACTGCTTGGTCGTATCACATATGATGATATCCACGACTACATCCAAGAGAGCGCAACAGAGCAAATTTATAACCTAGCTGGCGTTGATGACGAGTCAGAAGAGGACGATACACTATTTAAAGCGGGTCGTGGCCGTGCGGTTTGGCTTGGCATAAATTTACTAACAGCCCTTTTTAGCTCATCTATCATCGGACTTTTTGACGAGACGATCGCAGCTTACGTCGCACTTGCCGTGCTTATGCCAATAGTCGCCTCAATGGGTGGTAACACCGGCACGCAAGCACTTGCTGTTACTGTTCGCCGTTTGGCACTTGGCGAGATAGAATTTAAAGATGCAAAGAGCGTTTTAAAGCGTGAGGTGACTATCTCACTCGTAAATGGCCTCATCTTTGGCGCTATCATGGGCGTCATCGCCGCTGTTTGGTTTGATAAAGGCATGCTTGGCGTGGTTATTGGCCTTAGCATGGTTACAAATTTATTCTTTGCTGGCTTTTTTGGCACGATCATACCTTTGACGCTAAGGCGCTTTAACATCGATCCTGCAGTTGGCTCGGCGGTCATTCTTACTACATTTACTGATGCGATAGGATTTTTTAGCTTTTTAGGACTTGCAAAATGGATACTACTATAACAAATTTAGAAATTTTACCTCTTGGTGAGTCAAAATACCTAAAGCCATTTAAGATGAAATTTAAACAAAATGGCCTGCAAAGGGACTGGGACTGCGTCAAGGTGATGAATAGCGTTAGTATATTTTTGTATCACGAGCAAAAAGATGCATTTTTGTTTGTAAAGCAGTTTCGCCCAGCCGTTTGGTACTCGCAAGAAAAAGAAGACATCAAAACAAGCGAGCAAGGCTTTACTTATGAGCTTTGCGCAGGACTTATGGATAAGGGGCTAAGCGAAGAGCAAACAGCTAGAGAAGAGGCAGTCGAAGAGGTCGGATACGAGCTAAAAGAGATGGAGCGCATCACGATGACGTACGGCGCTTTTGGCTTTGGCGGCAACATGCAAACGATGTTTTACGCAAAGATCGATGAGAGCATGAAAGTAAATGCAGGCGGTGGCATCGATGGCGAGGATATCGAGCTAGTTTTTATAAAACGAGAAGATATGATGAAATTTGCCTTTGACGAGAGCAAGGTCAAGGGCTTTGGGCTCATCTTTGCCTACTTGTGGTGGGAGAAATTTAAAGGCTAAAAAGAGACCTTTTTGATAAGCGCAAAGACAACAACCGCCACAACAAAAATGCCAACTAATATAATATAATCCGACATAAGAAACCTTTACGTTTAAAATTTGCACTATTGTAACTAAATTTTTAACAAAATAAGAACTTTATAACCGCACATATCGTAAAATAATCAAAAATTATAAGGAGAAAATGATGAGCGAAAATGAAACTCTTTTTATCAACCGCGAATTAAGCTGGCTACGCTTCAACTCAAGGGTGCTCGCTCAGTGTGAAAAGGATATACCTTTACTTGAAAAGCTAAAATTTATAGCCATTTATATGACAAATCTTGATGAATTTTATATGATCAGAGTTGCTGGTCTAAAGCAGCTTTTTGCAGCTGGCGTGACGACAAGTAGCAGCGACGGCATGAGTCCGCTTGATCAGCTAAGAGAGATCAGAAAGTACCTGCAAGATGAGCAAAATTTAGTCGAGGCTCACTACAAAAACACCGTCGATGCGCTTAGCAAAGAGGGTCTTTTTATCAAAAACTATGACGAGCTTGATGATAGTTTAAAGCAAAAATGCGACGAATACTTTTTCTCAAACATCCTGCCAGTCATCGTGCCTATCGCTGTTGATGCGACACATCCATTTCCGCACCTAAACAACCTTAGCTTCTCCCTTGCCGTTAAGCTTGCTGACATCGAGCATCCTGAAATTTTAAAATACGGCATGATAAGAATTTCAAGAGTTTTGCCAAGATTTACCCAGCCAAGTAGCAACGTCTTTGTGCCAATAGAGACGATCGTGCACCGCCACGCAGAAGAAATTTTCCCAGGATATAAGCTTATTAGCTCGGCTGCCTTTAGAGTGACAAGAAACGCTGATATCGTCATCGAAGAAGAAGAGGCGGATGACTTTATGATGATACTTGAGCAAGGGCTAAAGCTTCGTAGAAAAGGGGCTTTTGTGCGTATGCAGATAGATAAAGACGCAGACGCTGATATCTTAGAGTTTTTAAATTTTCACATGAAAATTTTTCACAAAGATATCTATTTTTCAAGCATCCCGCTCACACTTAGCTCTCTTTGGGAGATAGCTGGGAGTAAGAACTTCAGCCACCTAGCAAACCCGCCCTACGCCCCAAAAACACTGCCTCCATTTGGCAACGGCGTCTCGATTTTTGACGCCATAGATAAAGAGGATGTGCTGCTAGTTCATCCATTTGAGAGCTTTGATCCAGTCGTTAGCTTTATAAGAGAAGCTAGCAAAGATCCAAAGGTGATCTCGATACGCATGACGCTTTACAGGGTCGATAAAAACTCGCCGATCATCCAAAGCCTGATAGACGCCGCAAGCGACGGCAAGCAAGTGACCGTGATGGTAGAGCTAAAAGCGAGATTTGATGAAGAGAACAACCTCCACTGGGCAAAGGCGCTTGAAGATGCTGGCGCACATGTGATATATGGCATCACAGGCTTTAAGGTGCATGCAAAAGTTAGCCAAGTGATCCGCCAGATCGGCGATAAACTCAAATTTTACATGCACTTTGGCACTGGCAACTACAACGGCAGCTCGGCAAAAATCTACACCGACGTGAGTCTATTTACGAGCAAAGAGGAATTTAGCCAAGATACGACCTCGTTTTTTCACATCCTCTCAGGATATAACAAAAACCGCCGTCTAAACGCCCTTAGCATGTCGCCCTTTCAGATAAAAGAGCGCATCATCGAAAAAATAAGAGTGGAGGCCAGCAAAGGCAGCGAGGGCAGGATCATCGCCAAGATGAACGCGCTAATAGACGAAGACGTGATAAATGAGCTTAGCCGCGCCTCAAATGCAGGCGTAAAAATCGACTTAATCGTTCGTGGTGTGTGCGGACTAAGACCTGGCGTAAAAGGCAAAAGCGAAAACATAAGAGTTCGCTCGATCATCGGTAAATACTTGGAGCATGCTAGAATTTTATATTTCAAGCACGCTAATCCAAAAATTTACATCTCAAGCGCTGACTGGATGCCACGAAATTTAGAGCGCCGATTGGAGCTCATGACGCCTATCTTTGAGCCAAGACTACAAGAGAGACTGCTTGAAATTTTAGAGCTTCAGCTAAGTGATAATGACCTAGCATTTGAGCTACAAAATAACGGCGAATACACAAAAGTAGCTAGACGCGAGGGCGAAAAAGTGATCTCTTGCCACGAAGTTTTAGAAAACTACATCTCTAAAATTTATAAATCAGTCAAAAAAGACACCGACAAAGCAAAAGCAGATATGCTTGCAAGCAAGCTTTTAAAAGAGAGCTAAAAGATAAATGGCTTTTAAATTTAAGTTTAGAAGCCATTTTTACTATAAATCCTAAATCTTAAATCCAAAGACTAATTTTAGTTTCTAGCTAAATTTAACTCCAAATTTGCCACGCAGCTTTAACAAAAAGAAATTTATTCAATTTAATGCAAGCTCTAAATTTAGCCACAAAAGCAACCCGCCTACAAACTGCGTCATCAGTAGCGACGGCTTAGCTATTTTATACATACGAAACTGGCTTTCACGAGAAATTTATCACAATGGCAATGCTGTTTTAGGGATTTTGTAAAGATCGGCGCTTGCAGGGCGATTGAACGCGCCGTTTGAAAGCATAATGACCACAAACTACACAAGGACATAAAGTCTAGTTTAAAAGCCCTCAACTAAATCAAATTTCTAAATTCCCAGCCAAGTGGCTTAAATTTAAACCAGCCCTACTCCAAAGCTTTTAAAACTGGCTCTGGTTTTAGCTTCACGCTTGGAGCATTTTTGCTAAAACTTATGAGATCCTCTGTCGTTTGTATGCTAAATGGCAGACGAGTTAAGCAGACTTTGAAAATTTCAGCCGCTGCTATCGCGTCATTTAGGGCTCTGTGGTGGGTGTTGTTTATGCCAAGGAGCTCTTTTAGCGAGCCAAGGCCGTATTTTTGCGAGGCGATGGTGCGGCGGCTAAGATCGATGGTGCAAAGCTTTCTGTTTAGCAGTATGCCAAGACCGATCTCGTTTAGACTATGCGAGATAAATCCGTAGTCAAAATTTACGTTGTGCGCGATAAAAACGCTAGTTCCAAGAAAAATTTTAAACTGCTCCAGCACATTTAGTAAATTTGGCGCACCAACTAGATCACTTGCTCTTATGCCAGTTAGCTCTGTGATATTTTCAGGCACCGCACTAGCTGCCACGAAGCTTTCAAAGCGCCCTATTTCGGTGCCATTTTTCATTTTTATAGCGCCTATTTCGATGATCTGGCCATTTGTCGTGCCACCAGTCGTTTCGATATCCACGACGCAAAATTCCTGCTCGCTAATATCTCTAAATCTCGTGCCAAGCTCGATCTCGTTGCTTTCATTTCTAGTGATGTCAAGTCCGAGAGTTCGCCACATATCAAGGTCACGCACGTCAATGAGCGATGAAATTTCCTCAATATCGCTAAATTTTAAAATAAACTCGTGATAGCCTAAATTTTGCCTAGCTAAAATTTCAATGCTATTTTCTAAACGCTGTTTTTTTGGCTTCAAAACTCAAGCTTTATGGCGCGAATGGCTTGTTCGTATGAATTTGATGAGAAGATGTAGCTGCCAGCCACCAAGACATCAGCTCCAGCCTCTTCAAGATCAGGCGCATTTAGTCCATTTACGCCGCCATCTACTTCGATGAGACACTTTGCGTTTTTGCGCTCTATTAGCTCCCTTAATGCCCTTGTTTTCTCAAGCACGACTGGCATAAATTTCTGACCACCAAAGCCAGGATTTACGCTCATTAATAGCACCATATCAACTTCATCGATGATATGCTCGATCGCGCTAACTGGCGTGTGTGGATTTAGCACGATACCAGGGCCAACGCCGTTTTTTCTGATGTGGTCTATTAGTCTCATCGGATGCTTCTCTTCTTCGATGTGAAAGGTTAGAAATTTTGGTTTTAGTGGCAAAAAAAGATCAGCAAAAAATGAGTTATTTTCAACCATCAAATGAATATCGAGCGGCTTTGTAGCAGCCTTCGCAACGGCACTTACCACGACTGGTCCGATGGTTAAATTTGGTACAAAATGCCCATCCATAACATCAACATGCACCAGATCGCACCCAGCCTCGCAAATGGCTCTTATCTCAGCTGCCAAATTTCCGAAATCAGCCGACAAAATACTAGGTGCAACGTACATTTTAAATCCTTATTTACTTATAAAAATCACGCCAGTTTGGCTCTCTTTTGCATTTAACGTGGCAAAAATTCCACTGCTTGCTCTGTCAAAAAACATCTCATTTTCGTAAAATTTAAAGTTGCTAAGTTTTACCTTTAAATTTCTCTCGATGAAAATGTCTAAAATTTTGCTTGCAATGATACTAAAAATTTGAGAAAATCCGCTTAAACAGCCGCACTCCAGATCACCATTATCTGAAAAAATGGAGCAAATTTTGCTAAGCTTGTCCTTTTTAACACCAAGCAAAATTCTCATCTGTACGTCGCCATAAAAGAGCACGCAAGCCCGCAGATAGTCATTTTCACCCTCTACGTTAAAGTTGCTAATCTTTTTATCAAGGCATAAAATTTCACTCTCTATCAAAGGTGAGAGTACGTCTGTGACACTTGAGATCACAAGTGGCAAAAACTCAACTAAGCTTTTATTCATCTTTGTAGGCTCAATGTCGATAAGGCGCTTTTTAAAATAGAGCGTCGAGTCATCTTTGAAAAAATCATCCATCTTTTTATATAAAAGTATCTTTGCCGCTTTTAAATTTGAGGCAAGTGTCTCTGAGATGTTGCCCTCATTTAAGCCGCTAATCGCCAATATACCGCCACTTTTTTGGCTCAGCTCAGATAGCTTTATCAAAAAACTAGCACCTATGGTATTTAAAGCACCAACCGAATCAGACCAAAAAACAAAGAATTTAAAGCCTATCTTTTGTAATCTTTCGTGAAATTTATAGTCAAAATTCTGCACAAAAGAGCTATCCATGAGCCCTACTGTCTTGTAAATAACGACGTCGCCTCTTACAAAAGTGCTAAACTCTTTTTTGCCTAAAACGATGTGATTTAGGGTGCTGATGGTGTATTTGTAAGCTTGCTTGGCGGCATTAAATTCTTCCACGCTTTTTACAAATTTACACTTGTAGCACTTTTGCTCCAAAAGCGAGTTGATGTAGTCTTTATACTGCTCATTTTTGTTATAAATCACGATGGCTTCGCTACTATCTGCTAGCGTATCGTTTAAAAATAGCGTCGCAACTTTTTCATTTTCAAAGAGTGAAAATCTCAAAATATTTTTTGAAGTCTTTGCCACAAGCTCGTAAAAAGTATCGTCATAGTCGCAAACTGCAAACTCAGCGCCTATCTGCTTAGCTATGCCTGAGAGATGCTCGCACGTGCTATTTAGCCAAAGCGGGCTAAAAAAGGTGACATTTTTTAATGAAAGCAAAATAGCACTTATCTGCCTTGCGCAAATTTGCTCTACATCGGCCTTTTTGATACTTGAAGGAGTGATATTAACCTCCAAAAATCCAAATGGCCTAACAATGGCCAAAGAGCCCTCAAAAGTTACTTTCATTTTCTAAGAGCCTTTTTTAAATTTATAACCATATCAGCCGAAGCATGGACGCTGACATCGGTGATCCTATCAATGCCAAAGTCAAAAAATTTAGCAGTGCTAGCCTCATAAGAGAGCAAAATTTTAAAGTATTTTAAAACTATAACCTCTTCTCTAGTGAGCCTATCACTCTCCCATCCTGCAAGCTTTAAAAGCACTCCAAATAGCGAAATGTCAAACCTTCGCTGCAAGATCCTATCAAAGCTCATATCAGAAAAACCAACGATATGTTTAAGCGAGTGCGGATACTTTAAAAAGATCAGCTCGCAAAATATAAGAAGAATGAGCGCGTAGGCAGCTAGAAATAAATTTTTTTGATTTTTTAGTCCAAGGTAGTTTAGAAGTTTGCTCCAGTCAGATAGAAATTTGGCATTAAACTCCATCATCGAGTATAAATTTACACCAAAATTTTTATATCTTTTTGGAGATTTGATAAAAACAAAATAAGAGCAAATTATCATTTTTAAGTTGTCTATGCCTAGCGGATAAGCCATCGCATAGATATCTCTAGTGTGGTTTTGAACGCCAAAATCGCCTAAATTTACTATCGTTGCAAAGTACGCTTTAAAAGTCTCACTCCCCCTAAAAAGCTCCATAGCAGTAGTGATGTCGCCCTCATCTAAGTGCTTTTGGCACTCATAAAAAATATCGGGCATTGTATAGATAAAATTTGAAATGTCATCTATTTGATTTTTAGTTAGCATTTTTGTTTTACCGATTTTTTATTTTGGGGCTATTTTAGCCTTAATTAAATAAAAAATCAACAAAACTTATAAATATAAATGTTCATTTTAAGCAATACTTTGGTTTTGTTTAGATAAAATCAGCAGAAATTTTTGTTTATAAGGAAAAAAAATGTCAAAAAGATGTGCGATAACTGGCAAAGGACCAATGGTAGGCAACAACGTGAGCCACGCCAACAATAAAACTAAAAGAAGATTTTTACCAAATCTTAGAACTATCCGTGTTACTCTAGAAGATGGCACAACAAGAAGAATAAAAGTTGCTGCTTCTACTCTAAGAACTATGAAAAAGCAGTCAAACTAAGAGATAAAATGAAGAGGAATTTATGTCTTTTCTCTCAAGACTTTTAAAATTCCTCAACTGGTCAAACTCCGCAAAACCAGAAATAAGCCTAGATACTGAGCTTTACGAACAACTAAAACCTTTTAGATTTCCACTAATTTCAGTGGTACTACTGTTACTTTTTGGAACACTTGGTTATATCTTTATAGATAACTTCTCTCTCATAGATGCCTTTTACCAAGCAGGTATGACCTTCACGACGGTCGGTTTTACCGAAGTTGCGCCCATTACTCCAAAGGGGCGAATTTTTACTATAACATTTATCCTTGTTGGCTTCATCATTTTCACGCTATCAATCGGTATCGTTGTAGAAGTTCTAAAAAGAGGCACATTAATTAGCATTTTAAAGGAAAGGCGTATGCTTTACAAGATCGCAAGACTAAAAAATCACTTCGTTATTTGTTATCACAACCTCTACACGATCGAGCTTAGCGCTCAGTTTCGTGAAAATCACATACCATTTGTAGTGGTTGATGACAGAGAAGATATCGCAGAATTAGCTCAAATTTACAAGTATCCATACTTCATAAAAGCTCAGCCTCATACTCAAATCGCCTTTTTAAAAACGCATCTTTCAAGCGCAAAAGGACTAATCACTCTTAGCCCAAATATCGCTGATAATATCGCACTTATCGCTTCTGTTAGACTTTATGAAAAAGAGATAGGACGCAAAAAACCTTACCACATCATCACAAACTCAGATAGCGAAGATGATACGCAAAGACTAAAAAAACTTGGTGCTGATAGCGTAGTAAGCCCATCTCGCCTAGTCGCACAGCGTCTAAGCGCCATGAGCGTAAGACCTGATATGGAAAATTTACTCGAGCAATTTCTATACACAAAAAGCTCGCCTATCGACATAGAAGAAATTCTTGTGCCTGATTACTCTTGGATCAGGTTTAAAAGACTAAAAGAGACGCACCTAAGAAATATCACAAATGCTGACGTGGTAGGCATTAGAGACATAAATAACAAATTTATCCCTATGCCAAATGGCGATACTCTAATCGGCACTGGCACAAAGCTTTTGGTCATCGGCACAGTTGATGGCATACGCCTAACCAAACGCCTAGTAAAGAGCAAACACAAGCCAGAAGAACTAAAATACGTTTAGTTCTTGCATTTGATTTGTGGCATAAATTTGACTCAACCACTATATGTTATAGATCTAAATTTAGATAGCCAAACATTTACAAAGCCTTGTTAGAATTTATAAATTTTTTACAGGAGCTACGTATGTTACACGAATACACTGATCTCATAAATGAGTTGAAAAAAATAGATGTTCATTTTGCCGCACTTTGCAAAAAGCATGACGAGCTAAATGAAAAAATAGACAGCAAAGCTGCACAAGCCTCTGAGCTTGATGCCTTGAAAAAAGAAAAATTAAAACTAAAAGATGAAATTTACGCTCAAGTTTTAAAATACAAAGAGCAAAAATAAGTAAAATTCAAACTAATAGTGGAGCCAAATTTCGCTTAGCTTGCATTATTTTGAGCTTTTACTAGACTACAAATTTAAAAAGCCCAAATTTCTTTGGGCTTACAAATTTTATATAGCTTTTATCATCACTTTTGTTAGAAGTTCTGAAAATTTAGCTGGATTTTCTAGGCTCATGCCCTCATTTAGCCTTGCCATATCAAGAAGCAAAGGCGCTATGTCATAAATCATCGCCTCATTTTTCTCAAGTTTTGCAAAAATTTCATGATCAGCATTTATCTCCAAGATCGGCTTAACTTTTGGAGCATTTGCGCCTTGTCCCATCTGTTTTAGCATCTCTTGCATAGCGTAATCAGGGTCGTTTTTATCATATATTAGCACTGCAGCCGAGCTTGAGAGCCTTGAGCTTAGCCTAACATCTTTTACCTCGTCTTTTAAGATCTCTTTCATCTTAACAAGTGTGTTTGCAACCTTGCTCTCATCAACCTTTTCATCACTTTTGATCTCGTCGTTTATATCAGCGTGTGAGACTGATTTTAGAGGTGTTTTATCAAATTCATTGACCATTGGCATGACGATCGTATCGATCTCTTCATCCATTATTAACACTTCGATGTCGTTTTTCTTAAAGCTCTCAAGAAGCGGCGAATTTCTTAGCATATTTTCGTTGTTGCCGCTGATATAGTAGATCGATTTTTGATCCTCCTTCATCGCCTCTTTGTACTCTTTTAGGCTGATAAGTCCGTCTCTTTTTGAACTTTTAAATAGGCAAAGATCCAAAATTTGCTCTTTTTCAGCGTTAAAACCGTAAAGTCCCTCTTTTAAAACCTTGCCAAATAGTTTGTAAAATTTTATGTATTTTTCGCGGTCATTATCTTTTACTTTTGCAAGTTCGCTTAAAATTTTCTTCACGCTTTGCTCTTTGACGTTTCTCATGATCGCATTTTCTTGTAAAATTTCGCGGCTAACGTTTAGCGGCAGATCCTCAACGTCGATCACACCTTTGATAAATCTTAAATACGGCGGCAAAAGCTCTTTTGCATCGTCAGTTATAAAAACCCTCTTTACATAAAGCTTCACGCCACTTTGATAATCAACCCTAAAGAGATCAAACGGCTCAGTGCTTGGCACATAAAATAGCGTCGAGTACTCGATCTTGCCCTCGGCCTTTGTGTGGATATAAAGTAGCGGGTCGCTGCTGTCGTGTGAAATTTGCTTATAAAAGTCGTTGTAGTCTTGCTCTTTGAGGCTTGATTTGCTTAGTCTCCAAAGCGCATTTGCCTTGTTTATCTGCTCGTTTTTGCTCTCGTATGTGCCTTCTTTTTCGCCTTCTTTTGGTGCGACATAGCTCTCTTTATCCATAAATATAGGATAAGGGATGTGGTTTGAGTACTTTTTGACTATCTCTTCTATGCGCCAAGAATTTGCAAACTCATCGTCATTTAAATGCAGGATTATATCCGTGCCAAAGCCATCTTTGCTAGCCTCTTCGATCTCGTAGCTTTTTGCGTCAGATATCCATTTATAGGCTTTGTCACTTAGTGCTCGTTTGCTTATGACTTCGATCTTGCTTGCCACCATAAATGCTGAGTAAAAGCCCACGCCAAACTGGCCAATGAGCGAGCTATCTTTCTTTGCATCGCCGCTTAAGCTTTGCATAAAGCCCTTTGTGCCACTTCTTGCAATGGTGCCTAAATTTGCGATGAGCTCGTCTTTATCCATGCCGATACCGTTGTCGCTGATGGTTAAAATTTTGGCTTTTTCATCGACCTTTATGTCGATCCTTGGAGTGTAGCTTAAGCTTTTATACTTTTCATCAGTCAAGCATAGGTAGTTTAGCTTGTCAAGTGCGTCGTTCGAGTTTGATATGAGCTCTCTTAAAAATATCTCTTTGTTTGAGTAAAGAGAGTGGATCATCAAATTTAAAAGGTCATTGACCTCAGTTTGAAATTCAAATTTATCTGCCATTTTCTTTTCCTTTTTTAAAATTTTTGGCAGATTATAACACAAAGTGATAAAAATACTCTTAACATTGATAGTAATGC
>NZ_POYR01000100.1:0-1226 GCF_002912425.1 Campylobacter concisus | reverse complement strand
TTTTTTATACTTTTTGTGACACAAATTTTAGCTTCAAACTTGCTAACATACAATATCTATGAGCGCACCGACAGGGTCGATATCATGCTTAGCTTTGATGCGCCGTATGAGGGCAATATCTTTCAAAAGCGTGAAAAAGATACGACCTCTTTGATACTAAATTCACTAAGCTACGATCAAAGCGCGAGCAAGGATATAAACTCAAAGATCATTCAAGAGCTTGAGATAGAGCCAAAACAAAACTCTTTGGTCTTAAATTTACGCTCAAACGATGCAATCATCGTAAATGCTTCAAAGACAACTGACAGCTTCGGACTTCGCATCCGCGTAACACTAAAAAACACAAAAACGCAGGTGCAAAATATGCCTCAAGCAAGTGCAAAGATAGAAACTGCTAGCACGCCAAAGACAGAAAATGAACCTATGGTTAATATTGATTCGAGATACTTCATCGTCCTAAGTGTGCTCATCGCGCTTCTTATATTTTTATATGTTTTTAAAAGATATATCACTTCAAAAAGTAGTGACTTTAGCGGGTTTAAAACACCACAAAATCAGCCACAAAACGACACAAAGTCGATGAACTGGCTGCTTAAAAACCAAAATAGCGGCGTCAATATCATCTACGAAAAATATCTTGACCGCACAAACAAGCTAATGCTTCTAAGCTACGAAAATAGACGCTATCTAGTGATAGTTGGCAGCTCAAATGTCATGCTTGATAGCTTTGGCGAAGAGAAGATACAAAATGAGCAGGACTTTGCGGTTTTCTTTGAAGAAAATAAGAAAAAGCTCGGCTCATTTTTACAAGAGCGTCAAAATAGCCTAAATAACTACAAAGATAAAATGAGCGGGGAATTTTAACTTCGCTTTGTTGTGATACTAAAATTTTTTAAACTCTTTTTGTAAATTTTAAAAACAGTTTCATGCCTTGACAAGCAGTTAATCGCTTGCGAAAAAAGTTCAAGCCCCTCCTTTTTTTGTCTCACTCTTGATAAATTTATATTGTGAGCAAAATTTTAAAATTCCATTCACTCGCAAGAATTGGCTACTAAAATTTGGCTTCGCTTACAGCTTAGCTCAAATTTAAGAGCCGAAATTACTCGTTCATGAAATTTTAAAATTTGCTTGACGCTTACCGATATACAATCGCATGTAGTGCGTAGCACTAAAGCATGCCCCTCTAACGTGCGAGGGGTTTGGGGGATTTAAAAAGGGGGATAAGG
>NZ_POYR01000099.1:0-541 GCF_002912425.1 Campylobacter concisus | reverse complement strand
GATTATCGGTATCCTGCTATTACTGGAAACAGTCATGCTGCTGGCATGTTCGGCAATATCGTATTACTATAATGACGAAGCCCTGCTCGACTTCTGGAAATCGGCAGGTATCACTGCCGGAGCCGGCCTGCTCATGGCTATTGCCGGAAAAGGCGGTGAAAAACAGCTGACCCGCCGTGACGGTTACGTACTGGTCAGCCTTGCCTGGGTGGCTTTTTCCCTTTTCGGCATGCTGCCTTTCTATATCAGCGGATACGTTCCCGACATCACGAACGCTTTCTTCGAAACCATGTCCGGTTTTACAAGTACGGGAGCCACCGTACTGGATAATATAGAATCGCTTCCTCACGGATTACTGTTCTGGCGCGGCATGACGCAATGGATCGGCGGTTTGGGAATTATCATGTTTACGATTGCGGTATTGCCAATCTTCGGGGTCAGCGGCCTGCTGGTATTTGCCGCCGAAGCCAGCGGTCCCACGCACGATAAAGTGCATCCACGCATCGGCATCACCGCCAAATGGATATGGAGTATCTATACC
>NZ_POYR01000098.1:0-10770 GCF_002912425.1 Campylobacter concisus | reverse complement strand
AAGTTGTAGATCTTTAAATGTGCTTTTTAGTTGATTTAGAGCTGGGTTATTAGTATCTGCTTCTAAGCTTGCTTCATAGTTGCCATCTTTTATCTCATTTACAAAGGTGTTGGCTTTTTGGATGAAGATACTTTGATCTTTCATGCCATCTTCAATGGCCTTTGTGTTTTTGTTTATTAGCTCTGCCATTTGACCAAATTCATCTTTAGATGTTATCTCTATAGGCTGGGCTTTGTTTGTCTTGTGATTTAGTAGATCAAAGAAAGATAGCAGGCCTGTTTTTAGTTTGAGGATGATTTTTAGGAGGTAAGAAGATAGGTAAAGTGAAAGCAATAGTCCTAAAATAAGCACCACTACAAGTACTCCGACAGATGCATAAGCAAGTGAGTTTAGATCCTCTAAAAGCTCATCTTTGTCAAGCTCGCCGATAAGATACCAGCCCATACTTTTGATATATTTTGAGCCGATCAATAAATTTCTGCCATCTTTATCTAGCGAAATGTAGCTGCCATTTTCGTTGATTAGCTTTTTAAGGTTTGCATCGCCAACTAAATCTTTTAGATTGCCGCTTGCATCTTTACCGATCTTGATGTCGCCTTTTTCATCGACCAGTAGAAATTTACCGCCACGACCTATCTTTTGTGACTGGACAAAATTTACTATCTCACTTAAATTTACGCCAGTCGCTGCGATACCATAAAATTTATCATCTTTTTGAACTTTATAGTTTATATACATCATTATCTTGCCACTGCCATCTTCGGCCTTGTTGATGTCGATTAGGCTTAGGCTGCTGCCATCTTTTAAGGCGTAGTACCATTTGTCATTTTCTGGGTTAATGACCTTTAAAATTTTATCTTCGACATAGTAGTTTAGGGTTCTATCTGAGCCAAACATTATTGTATCTAGCTTTAAATTTTTAGCAAGAGTTTGAAAATAGTCAAACAAGACCTTTCTGCCGTGCTCATCCTCGCCATTTTTGACCCAGTCTATTAAAAAGCTATTTTGAGTTATTTGATAAGAAGCGTCGATTATCTTATCAATGTAAGATTCTATTTTATAACCAACTTCATTGATCGCAAGTGGGAATTCTTTACTTTCTACCCTGTCGGTATATAAATTTTTAGCCATGTTATAGGTCACAAGACCAACCACACTAACACAAACTAAGATCATGACACTTAGCACAAGTGCCGTTCTCATCCTGAGTGACTTCATTGCATTCTCCTTAAAGTAAATTGACAATTTTATTACAATATATTTAAATAATATTAAATTTTATAAATTAGAAATTTGTGAGATTTTTTGCAAGAAGCATCTTGCCTCTTGCAAATTTATATTAGGATTTATTTTTTAAGGTCGTATTTAGCGAGCATTTTGTCAAATTCACCAGACTTTTGTAGCTCTTCGATCGCAGCATCTATCTTTTTGATAAGATCAGTATGTTTGCCCTTATCAAATGCCATCGCAAAGCCCTCTGTGCCGTCAGGAAGTCTTAAAAACTCCTCTAAGTCTGGATTTTGTTTTAAAAACTCAACACCTATTGGGCTATCAGTAAGCACAACATCGATCTTGCCGGCATTTAGTGACATTATAGCTGCTGCTACGTTTTCAGCTGGGATTGACTGAGTTGTGATCTTTTTAGCTGCATCCTCTTGGATTGTGCCAACTTGTGCTGAAATTTTCTTATCCTTAAGGTTCTCTTTATTTACATCTGAGCCTTTTTTGCGGATAAATAAATTCTCTGAAAAATAATATGGCTTAGTAAAATCAACAGACTTTCTTCTCTCATCAGTTGCGCTCATACCGCTTATCGCGATATCGATCTTGCCTGTTTTTAAAGCAGGTATTAGCCCATCAAAACTCATATTTGCAACGTCAAATTTGATCCCAGTTTTTTTAGTGATCTCATTTAAAAGATCGATCTCAAAGCCAACGATTTGATTTTTATCATCAAGATACTCAAATGGAGGGTAATCAGCGCTTGAACCCACCTTATAAACTACCTCTTTGCTAGCTTCTGGCGCATTTGCAACGGTTTTTTTACCACTATCATCACCACAACCTATAAAAAACAGGACTAACCCTAACGCTAGAAATTTTAATAAATTTTTCATTTTACTCCTTATTAGTGATTTAAAATTTTACCTAAAAACTCTCGCAGACGCTCGTGCTGCGGATTTGTAAAGACATTTTTTGGCGTATCATCAACTGCTATCTTGCCTTTGTCCATAAAGAAAATTCTATTTGCCACGTTTCTTGCAAAGCCCATCTCGTGGGTCACCACAAGCATCGTTATACCCTTTGCCGCGACATCTTTCATGATATCAAGCACCTCGCCGATCATCTCAGGATCTAGCGCACTTGTTGGTTCGTCAAATAGTATCACCTCTGGCTCCATTGCTAGGCTTCTAGCGATCGCGATACGCTGCTTTTGACCGCCTGAGAGCTTGTGCGGATAGGCAAATTTCTTATCGCTTAGCCCAACGCTCTTTAGCAGCTCATCTGCCCTCTTCTCAGCACTCTCTTTGTCTAAGATCCCATCTTTTATCGGAGCTAGAGTTAAATTTTGCAAGACATTTTTATTTGCAAAAAGGTTAAAGTGCTGAAACACCATGCTTACTTTTTGGCGAATTTTATTTATGTCTGATTTTTTATTGAGGATATCTTCGCCATTTATCTTGATATGCCCACTATCTGGCTCTTCAAGGCGGTTTATACAACGCAAAAATGTACTTTTTCCACCGCCACTTGGACCAATTATCGCTATGACTTCGCCTTTTTTGATATCAACGCTAATATCATTTAAAACACGCAAATCGCCATAGCTTTTGTTTAAATTTTTAATCTCAATCATGGCGATTTAGTCTCCTCTCAAGTAGTTTCACCAAAAGGGTGAAAAATTTAACGCTCACGTAATATACAATGCCCGTAAAAATGACTGGCTCTGGGCTGTAAAAGACCGCTTGAAGGCTCTTACTTTGCATCGTAATATCAACGACGCTTATGTAGCCAACGACTGAGGTCTCTTTAAAAAGCGATATAAATTCATTAGCAAGCGCTGGCAAGATATTTTTAGTAGCTTGTGGGAAGACTATCTCACGCATCGAAACGTAGTAGTTTAGCCCCATCGCCCTAGCTGCCTCCATCTGACCTTTATCGACGCTATTTATGCCGCTTCTTACGATCTCAGCGACGTATGCTGAGCTATTTAGTCCAAGTGCGATCACAGCGACGTAGAAGTTGTCGCTCCAAGTGGCAAAAATCACCACTGAAAATATAAGAAGTTGAAGTATTACAGGCGTTCCACGCAAGATGTCGATATACTCATCTATGACGAAATTTAAAACCTTGATATCTAAAAATTTAATAAAAGCTAAAATAAATCCAAGTGTGATACCTATAGCGATACCGCCTATCGTAAGACCTAGCGTCACTCCATAACTTTTGATATATGCGATCTCTTGTGCCTCACTAAGATCTCTTGGATAGAAAAAGTATGTTCCAAGTGAGACAATTATTATAAAAAATAGAAATTTGGCTAAATTTTGAGCGTTCAACTTCGTCCTTTCTTTAAAATGTAGCCTCAAATGATACGAAAAAAATTATATCATTTTGCTTAAAATTTTTTAAGGAATAAGCCCGCTCATTGAAATTTAAATGATTTTATAATAACATAAGCGTTTTATTTTATTTGAAAGGAATTTTATGAGCTTTGGGTCTTATTTAGCCATCGCCATCTATTTTGGTTTCTTGCTCTTTATCGGACGATATTTCTACGATAAAAACGCAAGTATGAACGAGTATCTACTGGATAACCGTCAAATGGGTCCAGTCGTCACCGCACTTAGCGCTGGCGCTTCTGATATGAGTGGTTGGATGCTACTTGGCGTGCCCGGGGCCTTATACGCAACTGGCGTTGCAAATGTCTGGATGATAGCTGGTCTTATCGTGGGAGCGTACTGCAACTACTTATTTCTAGCAAAAAGGCTTAGGGTCTATACTGAGGTCGCGAGCGATAGCATCACGATACCAGACTTTTTGGAAAACCGCTTTAAAGATAGGACTAAAATTTTAAGGATCATATCTGGCCTTATCATTTTGATATTTTTCACGCTTTACGTAAGTAGTGGCATCATCGCTGGTGGCAAGACTTTTGAGAGCTTTTTTGGTTTAAAATTTGCATACGGAGCGGTCTTTACGCTCATTATCGTAGTCTTTTACACGTTTTTTGGTGGATTTAAAGCCGTTAGCATAACCGACGCATTTCAGGGACTTTTGATGTTTTGTGTCCTAGTCTCGATCCCAGTCGTGGCATATCTAAATTTAGACCTGCCAAGCGATACAAATTTGATAAAAGAGATAAGCAGACTTGATGCAAATCACCTAAATCCATTTAGAGATCAGACTTTTTGGGGCATTTTGGGCCTTCTAGCTTGGGGCTTTGGCTACTTTGGACAGCCACATATTATAGTTAGATTTATGGCGATACGTGACTCAAAAGAGCTTGCAAAGGCAAGAAGGATCGGTATCGGCTGGATGACGATCGGCCTACTAGGTGCAATTATGAGCGGACTTATCGGCTTTGTCTATTTTAGTCAAAGAGGCGGACTAAGCGATCCTGAGACCGTATTTTTAAAGCTTGGTGAGCTACTTTTCCCACCATTTTTTATAGGTATCATCATCTCAGCCGTGCTTTCAGCGATCATGAGCACCATCTCAAGCCAGCTTTTGGTCACTTCAAGCTCGGTCACAAAAGATTTTATCTTTGCATTTTATAAAAAAGAGGTGAGTCAAAGCACGCAAACAGCGATCAGCCGCTATGCAGTTGTGGTTGTAGCGATAATTGCCACAGTGCTTGCCTTTATCTCGACAGATAACGTTTTAAACGTCGTTGGCAACGCTTGGGCTGGATTTGGCGCGAGCTTTGGTCCGGTGCTTCTTTTTAGCCTTTACTGGAAACGCATGAGCGCACTTGGAGCGCTTGCTGGCATGATAGCTGGCGGTGCGACCGTGATATTTTGGATAACATCAGGGTTAAATGCCTATGTTTATGAAATTTTACCAGGCATTTTAACCTCAAGCCTAGCCATCATCATGGTCAGTATCTGGGGCGACGCGATAAATAAAATGACTAGCGAGCCACATGAGCAAGTGATAAAAGATGAATTTGAAAAGATGAAGACAAGGCTTTAAATTTAAGCAAGGTGGCTAGCTTTAGCCACCATCAAAATTTACTTTAATTTTAAATTTCAATTTTCTTAAAACTAACCCTTGGATTTATAGTTAGTTTATCATGCGAGATAAACTCTTTTTTTAAGTATTTCTCACGCCCAGCCCTTGCTATCATCAGCGCATTATCAGAGCAAAACTCAAGTGGGGCTAGTAAAAGCTCACATCCATTTTCTTGACAAAGCGCTTCAAGCCTTTTGCGTAAATTTAAATTTGCACTAGCTCCGCCAACTACGCCAAAGCGCTTGAAATTTCTTAGCTTAAAAACCTTTTCAAGCTTGTTTAAGATGTGCTCGCAGGCTGTATTTTCAAAGGCATAGCAAATATCTGCGATATCTTTTTGCGTGATGGTTTTAAGCTTTGAAATTTCAACCCTGACTTGGTTTTTAAGCCCTGAAAAGCTGTATTCAAGGCGTTTGTTGTGAAGAAGTGGGACGGTAAATTTAAACCTATCTTTATCCTCACACAAAAGTGCATTTTGTTGCACGACGACGCCTCCTGGATAGCCAAGATCAAGCATCTTTGCCACCTTGTCAAAGCTCTCACCAAAGCTATCATCGCTTGTGCTTGCAAGCTCTAAAATCTCGCCATTTTCGCTAATCTCAAGTATCATCGTATGTCCGCCACTAACTAGCAAAACGCCAAGTGGGAAGGTGGCTTCACGATCTAAAAATAGCGAATAGATGTGACCAACTAGGTGATTTACGGCGATTAGCGGGATATTTAGGGCGATGCTTAGCGCTTTTGCCATGCTCACACCTCCTATCAGACTCACGCTTAGCCCTGGCTCGTTTGTCACAGCGATGGCGTTTATATCTTTTAAATTTGGCAAGATGTCATTTAAAAGTGCTGGCAGCGCCTTTGTATGAAGCCTCGCTGCAAGCTCTGGGACCACACCACCAAAGATAGCGTGCTCCTCTTCTTGCGAGATCTTTTTATAATAAATTTGCTCTAGCGTGCTTTCATCTATGAGCGCGACAGAGCTGTCATCACAGCTACTTTCTATACCAAGTATCATCTAAACTCCGCTAGTATCATGCCAGCAAATTTCTCTTTACCATTTTCGCTTTTGTAAAACTCAACTCGGTAAATTTTGCCATCTTTATCTATGCTATAGCTTTTGTTTAGGCTGTTTTTATCGATGTCCTGCTCGCTCTCATCAACGCTTTTTGTGCCATACCCTATGACATTTACGCGAACGTTTTTGAGCGCTTTTATCTTAAAGCTCTTTTTAACGCTAAATTTGTCGCCACTTTTTAGCACAAGCTCGTTGCCATCACTCAAAAGAGAAATTTTATCAAGTGGCTTTGCAAACTCGAAGTATTGCGGCTTTAGCCTTGTGACAGAGCGGTTGCCATACTGCACTTTGTAAGTGTCGTTATCTTTTATGACGGCGATTAGCGGATTTGGCGAGTGGTAGCTTAGCTCGCCCTTTTTAAATGGCACGAAGCTTATCACTGGCTTTAAATTTTTAAGGCTAAGAGAGTAGCTGTCAAATAGCTCAAGCCTGATCTCCTTTTCGATCGCTTTTTTTACACTTTTGACATCAAGCTCAAATGGCCTAGTAAAGCCAATGCCAGCCTTTTTCATATACTCCTCAATCGCTACTAGGTGATAATATGTCCTTTGCTCGGCGTTTAAATTTTTGCTAGCTTCGTTTGCAAAGGCAGACTTGTTTTGCGTGATCGCGTAGTAGGTGAGGCTTTTTAGCATCTCTTTATCGCCCATCGCTGTGTGCGTATTTTTTACGTGATACTGATGTTTTGGATCTATAAGGTGCTTATTTAGCACATCTTTTACGCTTGAAGCGATACTTTCAAGCTCTGGGTACTTTGAGCCTGGCAATGTGCTTTGATCGATTATGCAGGTGTTGCCCCATTTGTCTGGATTTTCGTCCTTGCTTATAAATTTATCTCTATAATATCCGCTGCCATCGTGTAAATTTAAGATGAGAGTGACGTTTTTGTCGGTGATGACGTCTTTTATCTTCATTACTGAGTTGTAGTCTGGATCGTCCTTTTCGACGTGGGCGAATTTTCTATTCATATCGCCCTTTGTGCCGCGACTTCGCTCGATGATACTTGGGAAATTTAAATTTGGCACGACCCAAAGCGAGCCTTTTGTGATGTTGTAGTCAGTCGCCACGATAGAGGCCGCCAAAAAACCGCCTGGCTCGTCGCCTTGTATGCCACCGATTAAGAGCATAGTATTGCTACTTGGCTCACCTTTTTTGATAAGTGCATAGTCCAGTGCGCTTGCATTTGCAAGGCTTGCAGCCGCAAGAGCTGCTAAAAAAAGTCTAAATTTACGCATTAATATCCTTCGTAATGCTTTGTTTTTGGTAAAAGCAAATTTAAAACTATACCAGTAACCGCGCCAAGTCCGATACCTGAAAATTTAACCGCACCAAGATCAAGCACCATGCCGCCGATGGCAAAGATGAAGATGAGGGCTACGATTATCATATTTCTAGGATCGGCAAGATCGACTCTGTTTTTTATAAGTGTCTCCATGCCAACGCTTGCGATGATGCCAAAAAGTAGCAGCATGATACCGCCGATGACTGGAGCTGGGATGGTCGAGAGCACCGCGCCAAGCTTGCCAACGAAGGCTAGCACGATAGCAGTGATCGCCGCAAAGGTCATGATCGCTGGATTATACGCTTTTGTAAGGCTAACTGCGCCTGTGACCTCTGAGTAGGTGGTGTTTGGCGGACCACCAAAGGCAGCAGCTAGCGAGGTGGCTAGGCCGTCACCTAAAAGGGTATTTTTAAGCCCTGGATTTTTCAAAAAATCCTCTTTTGTGACGTTTGAGATAGCGAGCATATCGCCGATGTGCTCGATCGCTGGGGCGATGGCGATAGGTATCATGTAGATGATCGCTTCGAGTTCAAATTTTGGTGCGCTAAAGCTTGGCACTCTAAACCAAGGGGCGCTTGCAATGGCGCTAAAATCAACCATGCCAAAGCAGTAAGCCACGATGTAGCCGGTGATGATGCCAAGTAAGATCGGTATGAGCCTAAACATCCCCCGTCCTAGCATCATAACAAGGATAGTGGCGATAAGCGAGGTCGCTGCAACTATCATCGCCTCGTTTTGCGTATAGACCTCAGTGGCTGAAGTGGCCATTTTGACGGCATTTGGAGCGAGTATAAGGCCTATGGTCATGATAACTGGACCAACGACAACTGGAGGCAAAATTTTATGCAAAATTTTCTCGCCGCCAAAGCGAACTACAAGACTTAGCACTACGTAGAAAAATCCAGCAAATATAACGCCACCCATAGTCACTGGTATGCCCCATTTTTCGATGCCGTACTGAAGCGGAGCGATGAAGGCAAATGAGCTTGCTAGAAAGATCGGCGGGACGTTTTTTCTAGTTATTAGCTGAAAAAGCAGCGTGCCAAGGCCAGCTGTAAAGAGCGCGACGTTCGCATCAAGACCCGTAAGGATAGGCACGAGCACGAGCGCACCAAAGGCGACAAATAAAAACTGCACACCGATCAAGCTTTGCTTAATATCAAATTTATACCCCTCATACCTTTGCATTTAGCATCCTTTTTGCGTATTCTCTAACCTCTTTATCAACTTCATAAATTTCATCTACGTTTGAAATTTTTATATCCTTAAATTTCTTAGCCAAGCCCAAAATAAGCCTTGAGATATCCAAAAATGAGCATTTTTTCTCTAAAAAGCTAAACACTCCAACCTCGTTGGCTGCGTTTATGACGACACCTAGATCAGGACTAGCTAAGACTTCATCTTTTAGAGAAAAGACTGGGTATTTTTTAAGGCTGATCCTCTGAAATTTGATATTTTTTAGATCAAGTAAATTTGCGTGCGAGACGATATTTTGCTCAACTTTTTCAAAGATAGCATGCGAAATGGCTAGCTTCATATCTGTGCGTGAAAGATGCATCGTGCTTGAGCCGTCTACGAACTCGACTACAGCGTGGATGGCTGAAGTTGGCTCTATCACGGCCTCGATATCTTTTATACCGTAAAGCCAGTAGGCCTCCATCACCTCAAAAAGCTTGTTTGTCATCGTCGCGCTATCAATCGTTATCTTTGCACCCATATCCCAGTTTGGGTGTTTTAGCGCATCACTTGGCGTGGCGTCTTTTAGAAATTTGATCGGTTTTTTATAAAATGCCCCGCCACTTGCTGTGATGATGAGCTTGCTTGGAGTTGTTTTATTTTCTAGTAGAAATTTAAGCCCAAAATGCTCGCTGTCAATGGGCAAAATTTCTCTTGTTTTTAAAAACTTGCCACCAACTACAAGGCTCTCTTTGTTTGCAAGTGCCAGCCTTTTGCCAAGCGCTTGTGTCTTTAGGCTAGGAGCAAGGCCAGCAAAGCCAACAAGGGCGTTTATCACCTTTTTTGAGCTTGAAATTTCAAGCATTTCTAGCAGTCCAGCCTCGCCAAAAAAGATATTTTTGGCCTCAATGTTTTTTACATTTTTAACTAGCTTTTCGTCGCCCACACAGACAAATTTTGGCTTAAATTTTAAAATTTGCTCGTTTAGAAGATCAACATTTTTAGCGCAGCTTAGCGCCTCGACGCTAATGTCAAATTTTTCGCAGAGCGCTAGAGTATTTTTGCCGATCGAGCCAGTTGAGCCAAGTATTACCACGATAGCGACCAAAGTAGCGCAACAACGCCAAATAAATAGCCATCTATCCTATCAAGCATGCCGCCGTGACCTGGGAAAAGCGTGCCGCTGTCTTTGACGCCGCAAAGTCTTTTTAGATAGCTCTCAAAGAGATCTCCCCAGACCGCAAAGACGCAGACTAAAAAGCTTGAAAATAGAATTTGAAAAAATCCATCTGTTACGAAATTTCCAACGACGCAGCCAACTATGGTGCCTACTACCACGCCGCCAACTGCGCCCTCGATAGTCTTGTTTGGTGAGCTTGGGCTAAACGGGTGCTTGCCAAAGGCTTTGCCAACGAAAAATGCGCCACTATCGCTTGCAACGACGCTTAAGATAAGCCACGCAAGATAGCCCATGCCATACTCTGAGTAGAGCATCCACATCATAAAAATAGGAGTTGTCGGATAGACAAAAGGGGCGACTAGCTTTAAATTTTCGCTTTTTATGTGTGCAAGGATAGATGCTACCAGCATGATAGCTAGGATCGCTATGAAGATCGGATTTGTAAAATATGTAAGCACGTAAAATGCGAGCGCTGCATAAACTAGCTGTTTGTGATCGATGCCATAAAGCTTGAGCGACTCATTAAAGGCAAAGTAAAGCACAGCGCCAAGCAAAATAAAATTTAAAATATAATTATCTATAAAAAAAACTACCAAAATAGCAACAAACATCAAAACGCCAGTGATAATGCGTGAAGACATACACTCTCCTTAAAATCGTTATTTTGCCGTAATTATAACACTTAAAATTTAGACGGCGTTTATAAGAGTGAAATTTGGTTTAAAAAGTGTTTTGAGTTGGTAAATTTTAGATTTATTTGGGTGGCTACGCAAAAAATTTATGCGATGAAAACAAAAGATTGTTTATTCTTATATCTAGAAA
>NZ_POYR01000097.1:0-527 GCF_002912425.1 Campylobacter concisus | reverse complement strand
CTTCTGGACATATACGGGTTTTGCCAATGCAACGGCAGGCCACATAGTAATGATTCTGGTAGGTTTGTTCTTCATATACTTGGCGGTAGCCAAGGAATTTGAGCCGATGCTTCTGATACCTATCGGTTTCGGTATGCTGATCGGTAATATCCCTTTCAACATGGAAGCCGGATTGAAAGTCGGCATCTATGAAGAAGGGTCTGTGCTCAACATTCTGTATCAAGGAGTGACTTCCGGATGGTATCCGCCGCTCATCTTCCTGGGTATCGGAGCCATGACGGACTTCTCCGCCCTGATTTCGAACCCGAAGCTGATGCTGGTCGGCGCAGCCGCGCAATTCGGTATCTTCGGCGCATACATGACAGCCTTAGCCATCGGATTCGATCCGATGCAAGCCGGGGCTATCGGCATCATCGGTGGTGCAGACGGCCCGACGGCTATCTTCCTCTCGTCCAAGCTGGCTCCCAACCTGATGGGTGCAATCGCGGTGTCCGCCTATTCCTACATGGCGTTGGTACCGGTAATAC
>NZ_POYR01000096.1:0-489 GCF_002912425.1 Campylobacter concisus | reverse complement strand
ACCTGGACGTATTCGGTGCGCATTCGTTGTTTCAGTACGTCAACCGCACTTGCACCGAACCGGGAAAACGTCTGCTGGCCGACTGGCTGGGGCGACATCTCGAAAAGAAAGAAGAGATACAGGAACGGCAGGCAGCCGTACGCGAGCTGGCTCCCGCACTGAAATTCCGCCAGCGTTTCCGCGTCCTCGGCCTGCTGCATAAAGGCAAGGCGGCCGACGAAACCGAGTTGAAAGCATGGGCGGCAAGTCCCGGCGTATTTCGCAGGAACAGGTTCTTGCGCGTTCTGCCGATAATCGTTACGGGCATCAATAGTGTATGTTTGCTGTCGGTCGTTGCCGGTTATTTGCCGGCAAGTATATGGGGAATAATCTGGACACTCTTCGTCACCGCCGGATTCGCCTTTACCGGAAAGATTACCAGGATGCAAGCCGTGTACGGCAAGAAACTGCAAATTCTCGGCACGTATGCCGGACTGCTCAAGCTCATGG
>NZ_POYR01000095.1:0-3307 GCF_002912425.1 Campylobacter concisus | reverse complement strand
CTCTATTATTGTTTTTAAAGAAATCATCAAGGTATTTATCCCTCTCTTCCTCCCTCTTATCTATCTCTTTCTCTAGCTTTTCATCAAATACATAAACACCACCATATTTTTTAGCAATGCTCTCTTGTTCGCTAGTTAGATCAGAAATTCTTATAAAGCCATTAAAATAAGCAAGTGGTAGAAGTATAAATAAGCAGATAAAAACTATAAATTTGACTTTTTTCATCTCTTTTTCCTATGAAATTTTCACTATTGTCTTATTTTTTGCTTTAAAGTCTTATTGTGATTAGTTTTTGCGGTAGTTTTAAATTTTAAAAAGCAGGGAGAGCTCCCTGCTGTGGTTATTTCTCTTCGTTTGTTTTGATATAAGCGTAGTCAGAAATTTTAGTCCATTCTCTTGCTTTTTTAAGGAAAGCTCTTTGAGACTCGACGATCTCTTTAAATAGTGGATCTTTTGCACTCTCTTCATCAAGTAGCTCATTTGTAGCCTTTTTAAGAGCTGCGATGACCTCTGGTGGGAAAGATTTTACTTGGATGTCTGGATACTCGGCCTTCATCTTGTCCCAGTACTCTACGTTTGCGTAAAATACCTTAGTATTCACATCTCTTGCCACCTCAGCAGCAGCCGCTTCAAAGATCGCTTTTAGATCATCTGGAAGTTTTTCATACGCATTTTTGTTGAAGAAAAACTGAGTTTCGCCATCTGGCTCTTGCCAGCCTGTGTAGTAGTATTTTGCCACTTTGTGAAAGCCAAGTGCCATGTCGTAAGCTGGGCTAACCCACTCTACCGCATCGATCGTGCCCATCTCAAGTGCCATGTAAAGCTCGCCAGTTGGGATAGTGTTGATATTTGCGCCAAGTTTAGCGTAAATTTCACCGCCAAAGCCTGGAATTCTGATCTTTAAGCCTTTGATATCATCAACTGACTTGATCTCTTTTTTAAACCAGCCGCCCATTTGCATACCAGTGTTGCCAGCTCTAAAAATTTTGATGTTATACGGGTCAAAAACTTTTGCCTCTAGCTCTTTGCCACCGCCAAATTCATACCAAGCTGTTTGCTCGTCGGTATTCATCATAAATGGCGTTGCTGTAAAAAACATTGTCTTAGGGTCTTTGCCTTTGTAGTAGTAGCTAGCTGTGTAGCCGATGTCGTACTGACCGCTCTTTGCAAAGTCAAGCATCGCAAAAGGCGACTTGTGTTTTGACGGATAGTCGATCCTGATCTCGATGCGGCCGTTACTCATCTTTTCGACCTTCTCTTTTAGCTCTTTTGGCACATCACCAAGCACTGGCATAGTGCTCTCCCATGAGGTTGCAAGCTTGAGCTTATAGACTTTGTCATCTCCCATGGCAGCGCAAGCAAGAGCAGCTAGGCCAAGAGATGCTAATAAAAATTTATTCATACTCTCTCCTTTAAAAATTTTGCATATTATACAAAAAATTTACATTATTAAAATGTGTTATAATCGCAAAAATCAAATTACAGGGCATAAAAATGATAAAAAAGACGAAAATTGTAGCGACTTTAGGGCCAGCAAGTGACAACGAAGAGACGATGGAAGCGATGGTTAAAGCAGGTGTTAATGTTTTTCGTTTAAATTTTAGCCACGGAACACACGAATACCACAAATCAAACATCGACAAGATAAGAAACATCGAAAAAAGACTAAACAAACGCATAGGCATCTTGCAAGATATCTGCGGTCCAAAGATCAGAGTTGGCAAACTTAGCGAGCCATTTTACTTAAAAGCTGGCGACGAGCTTAGCATCTACGCAGAGGATGTCGTGGGTGAAAAGATCGAAAAGGGCGTTTATAGGGTGAGCCTAAATCAGCCTCAAATTTTACCTATGCTAAAGGCTGGCGAGTATGTCTATCTCTATGATGGCTCGATCAGAGCAAGAGTTACAGGCGAGGGCAAAGATGTGGTAAAAACGATCATCGAAAATGACGGAATTTTAAACTCAAACAAAGGGGTAAATTTCCCAAATACCACCCTTGGCATCGACATCATCACGCCAAAAGATAAAGAGGATATGGAATTTGGCGCAAAGCAGGGTGTAAATTTCGTTGCCATTAGCTTCGTGCAAGACGCAAATGACGTGATAAAAGCAAGAAATATCTTAAAAGAATTTGGCTCCAAAGCAGCTATCTTATCTAAGATCGAAAAATTTGACGCAGTTGAAAACATAGACGACATCATCGCAAAGAGCGACGGTATCATGGTAGCTCGTGGCGATCTTGGCATAGAAGTGCCATTTTACAAGGTGCCAACCATACAAAAGCTCATCATCAAAAAGGCAAATGCAGCCAGCAAGCCAGTCATCACAGCAACTCAGATGATGCTAAGTATGGCTGAGCATGAAACTGCTACAAGAGCGGAGATCAGTGATGTAGCAAACGCCGTGCTAGACGGCACTGACGCAGTTATGCTAAGCGAGGAGAGTGCGATCGGCAAAAACCCAGTCGCAGTCGTAGAGGCGATGAGCAAAACGATCATACAAACGCAAAGCATCTATCCATACAATAAATTTGACGAATTTGACTTTTTTGACGAGACAGACATGGTCGCAAATAGTGCAGCTTCACTAGCTGTTCGCATCAAGGCAAATGCGATACTTTCTATCACAGGCTCAGGCAAATCAGCCATAAAGCTAGCTAGAAACCGCACAAGTATCGACATCATCGCTATCGCACACGACGAGCAGACAGCTCACATGCTTACCCTTGCTTGGGGCGTGACGCCAGCGCTTGTGCTTGAAAAGACAAAGCTAAATGTCCTACTTGCAAATGTCATCAAAAAGGCTTATGACGCTGGATACGTCGAGCATGACAAGACCTATCTCGTCACAGCTGGCCACCCAACAGGCGTAGAGGGCAGCACAAACCTCATACGTATCATCAGACGTGACCAACTTGATTATTACCTAGACCTTGCAACCGAGTAAATTTATGGATTTAGTGCCTGATATTTTGGGCACTAAAATTTCTTTTAAATTTAGAGCCGTGATATGCCAGCTCTAATTTTAAAATTCGCTTGAACTTTTTTGTAAAAATTAAATTTTTAGTTCGTAGCGACAAATTTTAAAACTTTCATTCACTCGCAAGAATTGACTACTAAAATTTGGCTTCGCTCATCGCTTAGCTCAAATTTTAGAGCCGAAATCACTCGTTCATGAAATTTTTTAAAATTTACCTGACACTTGCCAGACAATAAACTGCATGCAGTGCGAAGCACCGTTGCATGCCCTTTGAACGTGCGAGGGGTTTGGGGGATTTAAAAAGGGGGATAAGGGGACGGCTTCGTT
>NZ_POYR01000094.1:0-238 GCF_002912425.1 Campylobacter concisus | reverse complement strand
TTTTATTATGAAGTTTTTAATCAAAAAACTTTTAGTTTTTATATTAGTTTGTCTAATCTATTATTTAATCATAATAGACTGGCTCAATCGATCACTTGTTTAGATTTCAAAGATTGACTAATAGTTTAACAATTGTAAATTAAAAGAACAACGATAAGAAAAAGGCTTTATTAACGTTGAAGTTAAAGGTGGTTTCTCGTTTCGTGAGCTGGAATTATATATGAGGGATGCTTAAAAA
>NZ_POYR01000093.1:0-533 GCF_002912425.1 Campylobacter concisus | reverse complement strand
GCTGTAAACTGGTTGCTTTGCAATCCGTCGTTGCTTGTGAAGTTACGGAACTTTTCAGTCTTGGGCTGGAAACAGCTCAATCCTTTATCCGTGCTTATCCACAGCTTTCCTTCAAAGTCTTCCGATATGCCGAATACGACATTGTTAGGTAACCCTTCTTCAGTAGTGTATTGTTTACTTGTTTTATCCGTTTCATCAAAGCGGTAAATACCGTTACGGGTGCCAATCCAAAAGATACCGTTGCTTCCCTCGTATATGCAGTTGATAAAACGATGATTGAGCGGGGAGTCCGAAGACAGTACGGGAATGCTTTGCAATTCGTTTCCGTCTTGTGTATAGACGATGAGACCTGTCTCGCTTCCGAACCAGAGGCGCTGCTTGCTGTCCTTGAATACGGTGGTGATTCGCGTACTTTTAAACGGTCGGCCATTCTTTTCGGTAGTAACGGGAGTGAACGTCTTCAGTGCGGGATTAAAACGTACCACCCCTCCCAATGTTCCTACCCAATATTCACCGTTACCGATGGGTACGAT
>NZ_POYR01000092.1:0-2429 GCF_002912425.1 Campylobacter concisus | reverse complement strand
CTATAAAAATTTAACAATATTTTTGTGACATATATTAGAAATAGAAAAATAGACAATTTAATCTGAAAGGATAGGTAATGAACAAGCATTTATTTGCACTTTTGGCTTTGGCAGCACTTAGCAGTCACTCTTTGGCTCACGAATTTTGGCTTTTTGGAAGCAGCAAGGACGTAACTAGCGTTGATATAGGCTACGCAGACGACTTTCCGACTGTTGAAAAGATACCAGATAATAGGATCGCCCTATTTGAAGCCCCATACGTTATAAACAAAAATGGCGAGAAACTGAGCCTAAAACAAAGCGGCGAAAACTACCACTATGAAAGGGCCAAACTAGAGGACGGCTCATACCTTATAGCTGGCGAGTATAGGCCTACGTTTTGGACAAAAGCAAGCGATGGCACATGGCACATGGGCAAAACCAAAGAGGACATCAAGGACGCCAAATACTGCAAAAAAGCGAGCATGAGCGCAAAAGGTATCATAAACAAAAACGCCAAGGACGACTCTGTGATAAAGCCTTCCGAGCAGCGCTTAGAGATAGTCCCACTTGACAATCCAGCAAATTTCAAAGTTGGCATGCCATTTAAAGTGAAAATTCTATTTGAGGGCAAACCTTTAGAAAATGCTACACTTGATGGAACATTTGATGGATTTTTAAAAGAAAAAAGCGCATTTCACGGCCAAACAGAGCCAGACGGCACGATAGAGGTACTTGCACTTAAACCTGGTAAATGGCTGCTACAAACGGTGCACAAAATGCCATTTGCCGACTCAAAAATTTGTGATGATGAGACGATTGCTGCAACACTTGCATTTGAGCTAAAATAGATCAAATTTAAGATCAAGCAAGTTTTCATCTTAAATTTATAAAAGGGCGTAGTCAAATGCGCCCTACTCTTTTACCTTATAAGTCAAATTTATCAAGACAAAATAAGTAAATTTATCAAATTTATGTTGCAGCTACATTTTAAAATTTATGTATTTCTAAAAAAATTTAAACGACAAACTCCAGCAGTCACAATTTCATCATTATTTGTAATCTCTAAACTTTTATAAATTACTGATCCGTTTTAGCCTAAAACCTTTTACAAAACTCAAGCACCTCGTTATTAAAACAAGTTTTTAGAGATTCGGCAAAGAATTCTGAGATTTGAGGATACAGTATTTCAATATAATTTCTGCTACCTAAATACCAAAATTACTTCACATATTAGCAAGCAATCAAGAAAGTATCATAATCCATAGATGTAAAAAATTAATGAAAACAATACACAATTCATTTTACTGTGAAAAACGAGCACCCCATTGCTTTCTATATGTGCAACTCTGGTAGTTTTTAACACAAATTTACCTTTTATAAAATAGAAAAACATTTTAAACATTTTTTAGTCAAATTTATTGCACTTGCAGTAAATTTTTCAAAATTTGGGTTAAATTTAGAAGAAAAATGGTGACCCATACGAGACTCGAACTCGTGTTACCAACGTGAGAGGCTGGTGTCCTAACCGCTAGACGAATGGGCCAAAAGATGGTGCCCCGTGTAGGTCTCGAACCTACGACCCCATCATTAAGAGTGATATGCTCTACCAACTGAGCTAACGAGGCAAGATTAAATATCAATAACAAATCATAAAGTGTTATCTTAGAACTTATAATCTTAAAATTTAATTTGATCACTCAAAAAACAAGAAAAATAGAATCAAGAACCTTAACCTAAGGTTTGGTAGATGGCGCAGCGGACGGGGCTCGAACCCGCGACCTCCGCCGTGACAGGGCGGCATTCTAACCAACTGAACTACCGCTGCACCTAAAAGTAATGGTGGTCGCTATAAGACTCGAACTTATGACATCCACCTTGTAAGGGTGGCGCTCTACCAACTGAGCTAAGCGACCTAAAATTTAAAATATCTGGCGACCCTTAGAGGATTTGAACCTCTGTTTCTACACAGAGAAAGTAGAGTCCTGAGCCACTAGACGAAAGGGTCATAAACCCAAAAATGGTGTCCTGCGTTGGATTCGAACCAACGGCCCCCTCATTAAAAGTGAGATGCTCTACCGACTGAGCTAGCAAGACATGATTATTTAAAAAAGAATTGAGATTATACAAAAAACATTATTATATGTCAAGAAAAAATTAAATTTTAAATCAAATTAAAGCTATTTTGTCCGATATTTCTAAGCGAAAAATATAAAATTTTATTTTTAAATCTTATAAATTTAAAGCCAAAATTTCTTATAAATTTAAACCACTTTTACTTTGTAGCTCAACAAACAAAACTCCTTTGAGCATCTAATCCGCTTAGTGGCAAATTTAATCCATGCCTAAAAATCTTACCGCCATTTTTCTAGCTTTTTCTATCTTTTAGGCTCTGTTTTGATCACTCATTTCTATCTCATTATTTAATAATAATCATTAGGGTTAAACCC
>NZ_POYR01000091.1:0-2476 GCF_002912425.1 Campylobacter concisus | reverse complement strand
CTTTCTTATTTTTTATTATCTTTTTTTTAGAAATTCTTTAATCTTTTTAATCATATAATCAATTGCCTCCTCTCCCATACCAGGATAAAGTCCTATCCAAAAGCTATCATTCATTATTTTATCTGTTACTTTCAAATCACCAATAATTCTATAATCTTTATCTAAAACCATATTATCAAACATTGGATGCTTTATCATGTTGCCGGCGAAAAGATTTCTGGTTTGTATTTTATTTGATTCTAAATATTCTACTAACTCATTTCTAGTAAAATTAGCACTATCGTTTAGTGTTATCATAAAACCAAACCAGCTTGGATCAGAATTTGGCTGAGTTTCCACTAGAATCAATTGACGTAAGCCTTTTAATCCATCGTACAGCCTTTTTCTATTTAGTTTTCTTTTTTCTACAAAGCTAGGAAATTTCTCAAGTTGTGCACAACCGATTGCAGCCTGCATATCTGAAACCTTTAAATTAAAACCAAAGTGAGAATAAACATATTTATGGTCATATCCCTTTGGAAGTGTTCCAAAACTTTTAGAAAATCTACATCCGCAAGTATTATCAACACCGCTTTCACACCAACAATCTCTCCCCCAATCTCTCATTGATAAAATTATTTTTTTAAGTAGCGAATTGTTAGTATAGACGGCTCCACCCTCTCCCATTGTCATATGGTGTGGTGGGTAAAACGAGCTAGTGCCTATATCACCCCAAGTACCAGTATATTTTTTCTCATATGTTGAACCCAATGCATCACAATTATCTTCTATTAACCACAAATTGTTCTTGTCGCAAAAATCTTTTACAACCTTTAAATTAAATGGATTACCAAGCGTATGGGCTATCATAACTGCTTTTGTTTTTTTGCTGATAGCTAATTCTAATTGAGTTACATCTATATTTGCATATTTTAAATCCATATCTACAAATACAGGGATTGCTCCATATTGAACTATTGGTGCTACAGTAGTTGGAAATCCTGCAGCTACAGTTATTACCTCATCACCTCTTTTTATCTGTTTGTCCTTTAAAAGGGGTGATGTAAGTGCAAAAAAAGCAAGTAGGTTTGCGCTACTTCCAGAATTTACCAAGAAGGCATACTTAATTCCTAGATATTCAGCTATTTTTTTTTCAAATTGTTTACTATAATCACCATACGTAAGCCAAAAATCTAATGCACTATCTACCAAATATTGCATTTCTTTAGCATCAAATACTCTACCTGCATAATTTACCCTTGTTTCACCATCTATAAATTTTCTTTCTTGAATTGGCTTATGAACTAGCTCATAATATTCTTTTGTCTTTTCTAATATTTCCTGCTTTAGCATGTCTTGTCTAGTCATGTCATTCCTTGCTATTTAATATTTTTTTAATTCCACTTTCTATAGAAACTTCTGGCTTCCATCCAAAACCAACCAGCTTTTGAATATTTGCTTTCATGTCCATATTTTCATTTTCTCTATAAGCAATGGCCCCGAAAAGAAGCTTGGTATTTATATTTTGTTGTTTTAATATCTCTTTATATACTTTTTCTATAAAAACTTTAACTTCAATTGAATTTCCAGTACCCAGCTCAAATTCTTCATAACCTTGAAATTTACTTATATTTTTAATAATCACCTCATATGCACTTACAACATCATCAATATAAATAAAATCTCTTTTTTGAAGACCCGACGTTAACTTAACTTTTTGTACATTTTGTCTTAATTGTCCTACTAGCCAAGAAATAAAATTATTATGCCCGCCAAAAGGGCCATACATATGTTCTAATTTTACATTTATAATTTTTGTATTTTTATTTGATAAATAAATCATCCAATCCACTAATTGTGCTTTTGAAAAAGCGTACGCATTTATGTTTCTATATAATAATGTATCAGTATTTATAAATGCTTTAGTATTATTGATAGAATTTTCTAAAAGCTCTAGTCCAAACATTAAATTTGTCATTGCTATTTCAGATACACTATTGTTATTTTTCCCATAATTAGTAACAGTATTTACTACTACATCTATTTCATTGTTTTTAAAAATATCTCGTAGTGTCACCTCATCAATATTATAAAACTTAATATCATTTAAATTTTTATCAATAACGCTTGTATTTGATGTACTTCTCTTTAAGGCAATAACTTCATTTCCATTTTTTATAAAAGACTCCAATAGATATCTTCCTAAAAAGCCTGTACTTCCTGCCAATAGTATTTTCATTTACTTGTAGACCATTCTATTTTTTTACTCTTTGCATCTATAATATAATTTACTAAATCACTTTGTGTCAATATTTCTCCATTATTCTCATAGTAAGCTTTATACCATTTTGCAGTTTTTTCGAATGTAGTCTCGCTATCCCAAACATCTTTCCACTTCAATAAAATATGCGCCTTTGAACAGTCTAGCTTTAGTAAATTTGCCTCGTGCAAATGAGATAGATCCTTTTTTATATCATAATCTATCTTACTCCAATAC
>NZ_POYR01000090.1:0-442 GCF_002912425.1 Campylobacter concisus | reverse complement strand
CGATTATACTGTCCGGAGCAGTAGCGACACTTGCAATCAGTGACGCAATGGCACAGACACAGAACAGCCGTTCAACCTATTTTCTGGAAGGAAGCACCTACCGTCACGAACTAAATCCCGCCTTCATGGGCGAACGTGGCTATGTCAGCCTTCCCGGCTTGGGAAATCTTACCATCGGAGCGCAATCCACAGGCGGTGTAGGTGACTTTATCTTCAAGAAAGCCAACGGTGACCTCACTACATTTATGAACGAAGAAGTCAGCAGCGCCGAATTCCTGAAAGGGCTGCCCAAAAGACTGAAAGTAGGCGTCAATGTAGACGAATCAATCCTTTCCTTAGGTTTTCATGCCTGGGGCGGTTTCAATACGCTCGGTATTTCCGTTAAGTCAAACACTAACTTCTTCATGCCCGATGAACTCTTTAAGTTCATGAAAAACGGAGT
>NZ_POYR01000089.1:0-437 GCF_002912425.1 Campylobacter concisus | reverse complement strand
CATCATGGAAGTAGGCTGAATACCTTCTTTAACCAATTTCTGAATAATATCGCGACGGGCTTCCGGTTTCAGTTGCCGTTCCAGCAGATACTCTTTGCCTGCGAAATCAGGTTGTAAATCTTTGTCACCACCTTTAAGGACGCTCTTTTCACGTTCCAGCAGTTGCAGACCCATATAAGCTGCACCTAAGTCACCGGAAACACAGATAAGGTCAGTCTCTTTGGCACCGTTGCGATAAACGACCTTTCCTTTTTCACCTTCTCCAATGCAAGTGATGCTGATTGTAAGCCCCGTATAAGAAGAAGACGTGTCGCCGCCCACAATATCCACGGCATATTCCTCACAGGCAAGGCGGACGCCGGCATACAGTTCTTCCATATCCTCTACGCTGAAACGTTTGGACAGTCCCAACGAAACGGTGATTTGCCGGGGTGTAC
>NZ_POYR01000088.1:0-560 GCF_002912425.1 Campylobacter concisus | reverse complement strand
TTTTTAATGTCTTCTATCATTTCTTACTCTATAAATACAGTGATTAACACGCAAAAATAGTAAATTCGCACCGATTACAAACAAAGTTTAGGAGAAAACAATGGAAGATATTAAATTTAACCACACACTACCCATACAGCTACGTTTCAATGACGTTGATAAATTCGGTCACGTCAACAACACCGTCTATTTTTCCTTTTACGATTTAGGCAAGACAGAATATTTTGCTTCCGTATGCCCGCATGTCGACTGGCAGAAAGACGGAATTGTCGTAGTCCATATAGAAGCTGATTTTCTTGCACAGATTTACGGTTCCGACCACATTGCCGTACAGACCGCCGTGACCCAAATAGGCACGAAGAGTTTTCATCTTGCGCAACGTGTCATAGATATCGAGACGCAGGAAGTAAAATGTATATGCACTTCCGTCATGGTAGCTTACGACCTCAGCAAGCACGAATCCAAACCGCTGACAGAAGAGTGGATAGAAGCTATCTGCAAATACGAGGGGCGGGATTTACGAAAAAAATAAAGATTGGCAAAATAACTTTATCGAAAAC
>NZ_POYR01000087.1:0-5406 GCF_002912425.1 Campylobacter concisus | reverse complement strand
GGTGGAGTTAAGCGGGATCGAACCGCCGACCTCTTGAATGCCATTCAAGCGCTCTCCCAGCTGAGCTATAACCCCAAAAGATTTGGTATTTTATCTTTTTATGGCTTACATTTTTTTGAAAGTCGTTTTTATAAAATAAATTTTTAAGCAACTTTTGGGTAACATTGCAACCTTTAATGCGGGAATAGCTCAGGGGTAGAGCACAACCTTGCCAAGGTTGGGGTCGCGAGTTCGAATCTCGTTTCCCGCTCCATTAAATTTTGCCCGAGTGGCGGAATGGTAGACGCAAGGGACTTAAAATCCCTCGGTAGTTTTTACCGTACCGGTTCAAGTCCGGTCTCGGGCACCACCAAAATGGCGACATGGCCAAGTGGTAAGGCATGAGCCTGCAAAGCTTTGATCCCCGGTTCGAATCCGGGTGTCGCCTCCAACTTCAAAAATAACTGCATAAAGGGATAACGATGAAAAAATTGCTTTTAATAGTTTGTATGGCATTTTTTGCAGTAGGTTGTTCAAACACTTGGCACGGCGTAAAAGAAGATAGCCACAACGCCAAAGAATGGACTAAAGAGAAGATCAATGACGGCGCTAGTTACGTCAAAGAAAAAACAGAATAATTCTTAGTGGTTATAGCAAATTTTAAGCAAAGTTGGCTATAATCACAAATCTTTAATCGGGAGATGGCTGAGCGGTCGAAAGCGGCGGTCTTGAAAACCGTTGAGGTGTGAAAGCCTCCTGGGGTTCGAATCCCTATCTCCCGGCCACTTCAAATTTCAAATCGCTTTTTTATTTTTCAATTATTTTTATTTTTAATTTTTAGAATTTGGGCTCAACATAACTTAATATAAACATGATCCATGTTAAATTGTGGCAAAAACTGTGTTCTTGGAAAAGCTAAAAATAGCAGAATTTTAATCTCAAAAAAGTGTGAGAACAAAGTAAATTTAACGCTTAGATGAAAATATACAAAAGTACCTTGGCGATAAAGAGCAAGAGGCAATAAATGTGCCTTACCAGATGGCGAAACAAGCGTCATTTTAAGTAATAGCAAGGTCGCTGTAAGTGCCATAAAAGAGAGCGTCTTGCCAGATGGCAAAAATATAGAGGTTTTGACGATACAGTCTATCAAAGGCCTTGAAGCACAAAATGTCATCATCCACAACTTTTTGCCGTTTTTACAGACCATATATAAAAATGAAAGGGCGCTTTTTTATAGAAAAATTTACGTCTTACTAACTAGAAGCCGTGAAAATTTATATATCTCGCTGCCTAAAAATTTGGATGAAAATTTGCCAGATGAGATAAAGCAAGTGGTAGAGGTCATCAAAAAATACGCAAGCATCACGCAAGACTTGCCACCAAAAAATGAACAAATAAAAGAAAAATCAAGCCTAAAACTAGCCCAAATAAGGCTAGTTTTAAGAGGTGTAAAAGAGGTTGGCGAGCTAGTGGTGGCGGGCAGTCAGCTCTTTGCCATTATAGCTGGGCTCTTTACATAGTAAATTTTAATGGCAGCCACAGCCACAACCACATCCGCCGCTTTGTTTTATCGCGTCAAAAACTGCGTCGTAGTTTGGCTCCTGGGTCACTTCAGGGACGATTTGTTTGTGGATGATGACGCCATCTTTGATGACAAAGACCGCTCTTGCAAGCAAGCCTTTTAGCGCCCCGTCACTCATCAGCATGCCGTAGTTTTGGGCAAATTCGCCGTATCTAAAGTCGCTTCCCACGCGCAAATTTTCTATGCCCTCAGTCGTGCAAAATCTCCCCATCGCAAATGGCAGGTCGTTTGAGATGATGCTAAGTTTTACGCCGTGTTTTCCAGCTACTTTTTCGTTAAATTTACGTGCTTCTGCCGCGCAAACGCCAGTATCAAGTGAAGGCAAGCAGACAAGCACCTCTATGCCATTATTTCCGCCCACGCTAAATTCGCTAAGATCTTGCGCTACGACTCTGGCTTCAGGCGCATAAGAGCCGACAAATAGCTCGTTTCCGCTTAAATTTACATTGCTACCTTTAAATTTTGTAGTTGCCATGATTTCTCCTTATTTTTTGGCTTTTTTAAACGCTTGATCAAGGTCGGCTATTAGATCATCGACGTTTTCGATGCCGATGGCTAGGCGAAGCAAATTTTGCTTTATGCCGATCTTGTCTAGCAACTCTTTTGGATATGCCTCGTGCGTCATCGTAGCAGGCCTGCAGATAAGGCTCTCTACGCCACCAAGGCTCACCGCTAGATCAAAAATTTCTAGCGCTTTTACAAATTTATTTACATCATATTTTTCATCAAGCTCAAATGAGATAAGAGCTCCGATATCGCTTGCTTGAGCCGCTTGCATCTTTACCTCTTGCTCGCTGTATGAGCCAGGGAAATGCACCACGCTAACGGCGTCACTATCCTCTAAAAATTTGATGATTTTATGGGTATTTTGCGTTTGTCTGTCAAACCTAACGCTAAGAGTTTTAAGCCCACGTATTAGGTAGTATGCGTCCATCGGGCTGATGATGCCACCAAGCGTGTTTTTGGCAAATTTGATCTTTTCAGCCAAAGCATCGTCGTTTAGCGTAACGATACCAGCGATCACATCAGCGTGTCCGCCGATATACTTTGTAGCGCTATATACCACGATGTCAGCTCCGTGCTCAAGCACTTTTTGATAGTAAGGCGTCAAAAATGTGTTATCCACGATGACTAGAGCGCCCTTTTTGTGAGCGATCTTTGAAATTCTAGCGATATCAGTCACTCTTAAAAGAGGGTTTGAGGGAGTTTCGATGAAGATGGCTGCCACGTCGTCGCTTATGTCATCTTCGCTTAAAAAATTTAGATCATCTATAAATTCGCTCTTTATGCCGTGGCTTTCAAAAACTGTCGTGACATATCTATATGTGCCGCCATAGACGTTGCTATTTAGCAGGACTTTTTGCCCTGTTTTTATAAGGCTAAGTGCGGCTGCTGTTGCTGCCATGCCTGAGCCAAAGCTAAATGCGTATTTGCTGCCTTCAACTTTAGCAAAGATGTCATCAAATGCCTTTTTTGTAGGGTTGTTGCCGCGTGAGTAGGCAAATTCTTGAAAATTTTCAAGGTCATCTTGCACGAAGGTGCTAGCTAAAAATACTGGCGGAACGACCGCTTTGTTTGGGTTATTTTTAGCTTCGATGCCTTTTACGATTAGGGTGTCTAGTTTCATAAATTTCCTTTTTAAAAATTTACGAAATTTTACATGATAAAGATTAATTTTCCCCAAACCCACCCAAAATATAGCCAAACCAGTAAGTGGTAGTAAAAGTGCTTTTTAAATTTGCATTTGTAAGATTGCTAAGACTAAATTTAAGCTTTTGCCTGGTCTTCGCAAGCCGCCAATGTATGGTTTTTTACTCGCTTTTGGCTAAATTTTTACCATAAATTTTACTCTACTAGATCAACCGACCAGTTTGCCTCCTGAAGCTTCATCTCAAGCTCTCTGATCTCTTTTGAAAGCGCATCTACTTGCTTTTGAAGTGCGCTCACATCGACTGTGCTTAAAATTTTGATCTCGCTGTTTGAGTAAAGATCGACCTTTTGACTAGCGCTCGTGGCAAACTCTCTAAGCACGTTTGCTTTTAGCGTCAAAGCGTCCTTTTTAGCGATCATCTCAGTGAGGCTCATGCCATCAAATTTTGCGCTCGAGTTTGTTAAATTTATAGAGCAAATGAGCGTAAAAAGCTCGCTTGTTAGCTTGTCAAGCTCTTTTAAAAGCAGCTTTGGATCCTCGCTTGGACTTTCATTCTCCTGCGTTTTTGCGTTGCTAAGTAGTCTAACTTTTAGCTGTTCGATGCGCTTTTGCGTGTCAGATCTTAGGATGAGAGCCTGAGCTAGTTTCATCACTTTTCCTTTTTTGGTATTAAATTTTTAAATCATCTTAGTATCTTTTGGGTTATAATTGATTTAAAATTTTATTTAAGGAAAAGCTATGAAGTACGATTTTGACACATTAGTAAGCAGAGAAGGCACAAACTCATCAAAATGGCGTATGAAGAGCGATGTTTTGCCGATGTGGGTTGCGGATATGGACTTTAAGGCTGCACCTGAAATTTTAAGTGTCTTGCAAAAGCGCCTTGATAACGGCGTCTTTGGCTACTCTTTCATCCCAAAAGAGTGGAATGAGGCGATAAAGAGCTGGTGGCAAAGGCGCCATAACGTGAGCTTAGAGAATGAGTGGATGTGCTTTTGCACGGGCGTCATACCAGCTATCTCGACTGCTATTAGGAGATTTAGTAGCCCGGGAGATCAAATTTTAGTGCAAGCGCCCGTTTATCACGTCTTTTTTAACTGCATAAAAAACAACGGCCGTGAAATTTTATCAAACGACCTTGTTTACAAAAATGGCTCTTATGAGATAGACTTTGACGACCTTGAGGCAAAGCTAGCCCAGCCACTAACGACCATGATGCTACTTTGTAATCCCCACAATCCAATAGGTAAAATTTGGGACAAAGAGACGCTAAAAAAGATAGGTGAGCTTTGCTACAAGCACGGCGTTTTGGTCATTAGCGATGAAATTCACTGCGACATAACCGACCCTAGGCTAAGCTACGTACCATTTATCAGCGTTAGCGAGGAGTGCAAAAACAACTCCATAACGTGCATATCGCCAACAAAGGCCTTTAACATAGCTGGCCTTCAAAGCTCAGCCGTCGTCACGCCAAATGAAAAGATCAGATCAAGACTAAATGCTGCTATCAACTACGATGAGGTTGGCGAGGCAAATGCCTTTGCGATCATCGCCGCAATCGCCGCTTTTAACGAGGGCGAGGCATGGCTTGATGAGCTAAGAGAGTATCTTTTTGAAAACAAAAAGGTCGTTGCAAACTTCATAAAAGAGCAAGGCTTGCCAGTGAAGCTCTTGCCATCGAGTGCGACCTACCTTTTGTGGCTTGACTGCAGTGCGTTTTGCGAGGATTCGAGCGAATTTATGAATTTCTTGCGCGATAAAGCGGGACTTTGGCTAAATGACGGCAACGCTTACAGAGGAGATAGATTTTTCCTTCGTATGAATATCGCAACGCAGCGCGAAAGGGTGCTTGAAGGGTTAAAACGCTTGCAAAAGGGGATAAATTTATACACTTCAAAAAGATAAATTTTGGCTGGGTGGCTTTGAAATTTAAGCCGCCCTTGCTTGATACAAAAATCTACTTGGAGCATTTTGAAGCAACAAATACTGCTCCATTTCTTAAATATCAAAGTAAGTTTTACTGATAAATTTAAAGGTGAGATAGTTGTTTTGGTTTCGTTTTATAGCGCTAAATTTAAAGTGAAAGCCACCGCATCAAAATAGGGCGGTAGCTAAAACGAGTATTTTATGTCATTTCAAAGCTATAAATATCGCGCCTATTGCTTGCTAAATTTAGCAACTCAAAAGAAATTTG
>NZ_POYR01000086.1:0-837 GCF_002912425.1 Campylobacter concisus | reverse complement strand
ATTAAATTTAATAAGGAGCTATTTTGAGAGATTATGATAAAAGACCGATAATTATAAAGGACTATAATTCTATATTTATGCTTCTAGTGGCTATGCCTTGGCTTATTTCATCTGTTTATTTTTTATTCACTCACCACAATAAAGCAGCATTTTCTTTTTTAATAGCACAAGCATTTTATTTTAATATCCGCCCTTATATTTTTAATGGATATAAGCGAAGCATAAAACTATCTAATAAAAAGATAGAATTTCTGCAAGCAGGCAATATAGTAGAAAGTATAAATTTGGATGAGGAATTTGAAATTTATAAGACTTATGACGACTATTACCATAAATCTCAAAATTTAAGCAATCTTCAGAAAAAAGTAAAATGGATTAGTGTTGTATTGCTGTGGATAGCGTATTATCCATTTTTCTTGCTAAGTAAGATTTTATTTTATTTTTTTAAAACAAAAGGAACCTTTTATAAATTTTATGACTGTATTATTATTTTTCAAGGCGATAAGGTTTTAAATATACTTGCTACTTCAAGATATGAGAGAGCCTTGGTTAAAAAATACTTCTTGGATAATTTTAAAATAGATATAGACATGCTTCAAGTATGTAAAAAAACAGATCATGGTTTAGAAAAAATAGAAATACATAAAATTGAAAGCCAATATATGAGTGGAATTTTATCTCACAGTAATTAAATTTAATAAGGAGCTATTTTGAGAGATTATGATAAAAGACCGATAGTTATAAAAGATTACAATTCAATATTTATGTTTTTATTACATATCCCATTAGTAGCTATATTGTTAGCATTTGGAGTATTTAAAGGCGCAACCTTTTTGA
>NZ_POYR01000085.1:0-33331 GCF_002912425.1 Campylobacter concisus | reverse complement strand
GCCTTATTGGAGGTAAAATTTAGAGTTGTGCGCTAAGAAATTTTAAATTTGATCTATTGCGATGTGTGTAGAAATTTTTAAACTTAAAAAATCAGAAGTGTGAAAACTTTTAATTTAATAAAGTTAGCAGGTTACAGGTGCGTTTTTAAAAGCTGTGTTGTGCTTGTTTTGGATAAATTTGGATGTAAATATAAAGCATTGCCGACCGACTTTTTCTAATAATTTTTTAGTATTTAAATAGTTAAAGTTAGCGTATTGGATCAAATTTAAATAGTGAGCTTGTGGAATTTAAAGTATTTTAAGTTAGGCTACGTGCTTGTTTTGTGTTGAAATATAAAACTTTGCCTGCTGGTCTTTTGCTTTAAAAGAAATTTGGTGCAAGAGACCAAATTTAGAAGAAAACCTAAAATAAAGCTAGTAAATTTGGCTTATAAATTTGCTAGATAGGGGCATTAAATAGCGATCTGCTTTGTTTGTTTTTTGGCTCGCACTATTGTGGTGTGATAGGCTGCGGTGTTATAAAATTAAATTTTTACTATATCAATTTTTAAAAGATCATCTGTTGTTTTAAGTAAATTTTGCCATTTTGTACTGCAAGGCAAATGTAAGCATAAATTTTAGAAGTGGATTGTCAAAACTGACCACAAATTTAATAAATCTCATTTTTTGACCACTGACATCTTGCTTTTGGAGCTGTAACTTCGCTATAAATCAAAATTTGTTAGTTTTACTAGCTTTAAAAAATATCGCGCAAAAAATTTAAATTTAATAGACTTGCAGCTGGTTTTAAGACTCTTAAATTTAAAAATCTAATAGTCGTAACTTGGCTATTTAATTTTATAAATGTGCTTTTGGGTTGTTTTTAGGCTCGCACGGTTGTCTGTTTTGCTACTAGCCTAGCATTTACGGCGACTTTTATATCTTGTTTTTTGACGCAGCTTACAAATTTACCAAACCGACCTTTAAAACATGCTCTTTTAGGCTGTTTGGTATCTCGCCATTTTCAAGCGCCATTAGCTCGCCCACTCTTAGGACGTAAAAGTCTTGCAAACTTCTGTTGGCACTTTTTTCAAGCTTTTTTGCCAGAGTGTCAAAGATATAAAACTCAGCCTCGTTGCTAGCTAGCAAAAAGTCAGCCCCACTATCAAATGCAGCAAAAACTATCTTGCTAGCAAGCTTGCAGGCTAGCTCTTCATCGGCCTTTAAAAGATCATATCCACAAGGCATTTTGGCATTTAGCTCTATAAAATTTGCCTTGTATGCGCTTAAATTTGCAGGCAGTCTGTCTTTTATGGCTATCTTAAACTCTATAAATTTACTAAGTTTTTCTATCTTTTCAAGCTCATTTTCATATTTTGGCGCAGCTTTTACGCCTAAAATTTCTTTGAAAAATCTAATCGCCTCACTATAAATTTCGCTACCTTCAAATAGTAAGTCATCAAGCCCACAGGCTATCAAAACGCCGTTTTTATCGCCAATTAGCTTTAAAATTTCATCATTTTTCTCATTTTTGTAAAGATGATGAGCTAGCATTATCGCGGCAGCTCCTATAAAATTTGGCTCGTAGTCTTTTACAAAATCAGCGTAAAAATAGGGCTTAAAGCTAGCGTAAAGCTCTTTGTCAGCTCTTTTGCAAAAGCTAGCAAATGGCTCAAATTTCGCCCAAAAGTCATCATCATTTATAGCAAGGTCCAAGAGCGCTCTTTTTTCATCAAGCGGGGCTATGCAAAGCTCGTCTCCAAATTTTTGAGCTAAATTTGCAAGTGGCTTGGCGGTGCTAACTACGACGTCATTTACCTTGACAAAGCCTTCAAATGGGCTAAAGTAGGGATCTATGCTCTTTACGTGGGCAAAAAGCTCGTTTAAGTTTGCAAAGTCTGAAATCTCTAAAAAATATGGCTTAAAATATGCCAAAACATCTCTTTTCGCGTCAAATCTAAAAATCTCAACTCTTTGCATCTGTATCCTTTTTTTGGGCTTATTTTATCCTAAATTTAAAAGGAGTTTCATTATAATAGCTCAATGGATAAAGAAAATTTTACGATTGAACGCTTTAGTAACGCATATATCGGCGATGATGCGGCGGTTGCTGGCAAAATGGTCTTTAGCAAGGACATTTTTGCGCAAAATTCGCACTTTAAGCTTGGTTGGCTAAGCCTTGCAGAGATCGGCTACAAGGCGATGATCGTAAATTTTTCAGATACGATCGTAATGAACGCAAAGCCTAAATTTGCCCTTCTTGGGCTTAGTCTGCCTAAGAGCTTCACACCTCGGCAGATAGACGAGCTAAGTAGGGGCATAAATAGGGCGTGCGAGGAGTTTGGCGTAAAGATAATAGGCGGCGACACGATAAGTAGCCCCATTTTAAACATAAGCGTTAGCGTGATCGGCGAGCTAAAGGGCAGGGCTGTGCTTAGAAAAAATGCTAAATTTGGCGATCTTATCGCATTTACTGGCAAGCTTGGAGGCAGCCAAAAGGGGCTAAACTCGCTTTTAAGACTGGCTCAAATTTCAAAAAACTCACGCTTTAAAAGACCTGTTTTAAGAGATAAATTTTTTTACAAAGCAGCTCATCTTATAAACTCCGCCATGGATATCTCAGACGGGCTAAAAAACGACCTTGGCAAGCTTTTAAAGGCTAGCAAAAAGGGCGCTAAATTTACAAAAAAACTAAGCAAATTTGAGCTTAGTAGCGGCGAGGAGTACGAGGTTTTATTTACCTTTAGCCCTAAAAATTTAAGCGCCATAAAAAGGATCGCCGCAAAAACAAGGACAAAGATCAACATCTTTGCAAAAATTTCACACAAAAGGTTAAGACAAAATGCAAGAAGCCACCACTTTTAAGCCGCTCTATGCGCTCACTCATGCGCCCATCGAGGCATATTTTTCTAAAAATTCAGATGATTTTGTCGTGCGCGAGATACCACTTTATGAATTTAGTGGAGACGGCGAGCACTTGATCGTTGAAATTTCTAAAAAAGATATGACGACAAGCGACGCTTTGCACGCCTTAAGCGAGGTTACAGGGACTAAGATGCGCGACTTTGGCTATGCAGGGCTAAAAGACAAGCAAGGCATGACGACACAGTTTATCTCGATGCCTCGTAAATTTGAGAGCGCGCTTGCAAACTTTAGCCACGAAAAGATGAAAATTTTAAATTTAAACGTGCATAAAAATAAGCTTCGCATAGGACATCTAAAGGGTAATAGCTTTTTCATCCGCCTAAAAAAGGTGCTACCAAGTAGCGCTAAAAAGCTAGAGCAAGCCTTTGTTAGCATCGATAAAATGGGCTATGCAAACTACTTTGGCTACCAGCGCTTTGGTAAATTTGGCGATAATGCTGAAACTGGCCTTGAGCTACTTAAAAATGGCACGATAAATGGTAAAAAGAGCAAAAATGTAAAGCTAAATGACTTTTTGATCTCAGCCTATCAAAGCGATCTTTTCAACCGCTATCTTAGCAAAAGGGTTGAGATTTCAAGGTTTGTGAGCGACTTTAGCTTAAGTGAGCTAGGTGAAATTTATAAAAACTTTAGCAAGGATGATCTAAAGGCGATGAAGGCGCAGGAGAGCTTTTTTAAGCTTTTGCCAGGAGAGGTTTTGGGGCACTATCCGTTTGGCAAGCTCTTTTTGTGTGAAAATTTAGATCAAGAGGCGCAAAGATTTGCTAGGCGTGATATAACAAGCCTTGGTCTCATTGTCGGCGCAAAGGCCTATGAGGCAAGCGGCGTGGTAAAAGAGCTTGAGGATGAAATTTTCGCTGAGGCGTTTGCGCTTACTTCAAAGATCGCTGGCTCAAGGCGCTTCAACTGGGCGTATCTAGAAAATACAAGCTACAAATACAACGAAGAAAACGCTCACTTTAGTCTAAATTTCACACTTCAAAAGGGCTCATATGCCACAGTTGTGTTAGAAGAAATTTTGCATAAAAATATATTTGAATAGGCTAAATTTAAAGATAGGGCAAAAAGGGTTGCTGACTAAATTTAGCTGGTTTAAATTTAAAAAGGTCTAGCCAAAGCTAGACCTAAAACATTAAATTTAAGAGGTAAAAACTTAAGTTCTAAATACACTTAGTTTAGAATTTAGCGCATCTGTCATCTTATTTAGATGTTCAGCCGCGGAAGCTATCTCTTCTACGCTTCTAGCATTTTCAGATGAAATTTGATTGATCTCTGAGATGCCATCCATGATCTCATTTACATTCTTGCCAGTTGCGATGTAGTCTTGCATAGTCTTATCAGACATCGCTATGGCGTTATTCATCGTTGCGCTCATATCATTTATCGTCTTTTCAACGTCGCTTGCAACATGGGTTAACTCTTGAATTTGTTTAGAGTTGATACCCATTTGCTCACTGCTATCATTGATCGCTTGAACGATAACGTTGATAGTTGCGTTTATCTCTGTTAGAGATTTTTGAGTTCTCTCAGCTAGCTGTCTAACCTCGTCAGCAACGACTGCAAAGCCACGTCCATGCTCGCCTGCTCTTGCTGCTTCAATGGCAGCGTTAAGCGCAAGTAAATTTGTCTGATCAGCGATATCGTTGATAACCACAAGGACTGATTTAACCTGCTCAGCGTCACGGCTAAGCTGCTCGATCTTGCCAGCCATTTGATTTTCTACATTAGCAGAGTCTATGATCTGAGATGATAGGGCTCTAATAGCATCAGTTGCTGTTTTTATATGAGTGCTTGCCTTTTGAAGATCATCTTTACCAGCTTGAGCAACTGAAAGTGACTCTTTCATGCTTTCTTGCATAGACTTACATCTTTGATTTGTCTCTTCGACGATCTGGGTTGATTCTTCCACTCGTTTGCCTGTTTGAAGTGAGGTAGAGCTTAGCTCGTTAGCAACTGAGCTGTTTTCGCTTGAAAGGTTTTTAGTATCGCTTATAAGCACTCTTATGCGCTCTATGAAATTATTTATATCGTTGCTTATTTTAGCTATCTCATCTTTGCCGTAGATTGGAATTTTAAGTGTAAAGTCAGATGTTATAGCATTTAAATTTGCACCTAGTCTATCAATAGGATTTGCAACTAGCTTTTTAAGCAAGAAGATAGATACTATGATAAGAAGCAATGTAACTATAATGCTTGCAATGATGAAGTTTTTACTAACTACTTTTAGTGGGGTTAAAAAGTCATCAGTCACAGCTGAGCCAAGCACGATCCAGTTTAGCTTGTCAAATGGCTCAAAAGCAACTACTCGTTCAACACCACCAGTATTAGCGAATTCAACACCTTCTTTTTGTTTTACTATTTTTTCCATAGCAGCTTTAACATCGCTGCTTAGCTCTTTGCCAGCTTGAGTTGGGTGGATCTCAAATTTATTAGTCTTTGTATTAAATATAGAGAAGTATCCATGCTCGCCTAACTTCATTTGTGCCATTGTCTTTTGAAGATCTTCTAGGCCTTCAGTAAAGTCGTAACCTATAAATAAAACCGCTACAACTTCGCCGTTTTGAATGACTGGCTCATAGACACACATATAGTTTCTGCCAAAAATATTTAAAGCGCCCACATATGTCTCTTTGTTCATCATCTTTGGATAGATCGTTTTGTTTAGCATACCAAGCGCTCTACTGCCATCATCTAGTAAAAGTGAGGTAGATACAGCAGCAAATTCATTGCCTGATTTTGCAAAGATAGTTGGGATGCCGCCGTTTGTTAGCTTTTTGATCTTATCAGATATCTCGTGGTTGTTATTTAACACGCCCATTTTATCTGAGATAAGCTCTAAAGCATCGTCATTTTCTGTCTTTATGGTTTGTCCAGTGGTCTTTAAATTGCCTAAAGCTTCTTTTAGGACATGCATATATAGTTTTGCATTATCTTCGTTATCTTCATCAAATAACTCAACCGTATCCATCGCAAGTGCAACGTCTTGTTTAACTGTAGTTGCCACTCCATTCTTGATCTCACGCTCCAAAACGTTTGATATAAAAAATACAAAGCAAGCCATACAAATGGCAAGAACTAAAGCGATGATCGCTGAGACCTTGACTAAGATGCTACGCAAATTCATCTATATCCTCCTTGGTTTAGATTTTAAGGGTTTATTATACAAATTTTTTCTCGTAAAACATATAGAATTTTGGGGAAAAATAACGAATTTTAAATTTTTGTTTGCTTTATATTTATAATTATAACTTTTATGAAACTGGAGTAAAAATTTATAAAAAATTGCTATTTAAATTTAGCTTTTTAAGCAAAATTTATAGTTTGGCAAAAGCAAGAAATTTGCGCTTTTGAGGGGTTAAAATTTAAATTTGTATCGTTTTGTTGATTTGTAGTCTATTTTATTAGATTGGTTTAAGGCTCAAAGTAAAATAACAAAAAAGTGAAATTTGGAGCGTTTTGCTCTTGTTTTTGTAAAGAAATTTTAAAAAGATTAAATAAAAAAATTAATTTCATACCAAGTTGTGACAAAATTTATGCTCAAAAATCAAAAAATTCCTAGATAAATTTGCAAAATTTAATGAAAAATTTGGTCGCAGGGTAAATTTATATATTTTTAAATATAATCACGCTCTGGCACGGTAAGCGGTCGCTTTTGCATCTTGCAAAAGAGGAAAGTCCGAGCTGCGATAAGACAAAGTTCCATCTAACGGATGGCTAGGGAAACCTAAGGGATAGTGTAACAGAAAGCAAACTTCCGCCTTGGCGGTAAAGGTGAAACGGCGGGGTAAGAGCCCACCGGCACGCTTGGTAACTTGCGTGGCCATATAAACCCAACTTGCAGTAAGAAGGGATGGTTTTGGTCTTATATTAAAACCCTTCGCTAGAGCTTGTTTGTAAAAGCAAGCGTAGATAAATGATCGCTCAAGACAGAACTCGGCTTAACGCCGTGCCTCCCTTAAATTTAGAGTAAATTTCAAGTAGCAAGCAGTTGGTAAATTTAAAAGATTTTCAAGACAAAACCGGCAAATATGCCGTGCCTTGAAAGTTTGATTTTAGATTAATTTTTTACGTATTTTTGAGCTTTTTGTAGTTTTGTAAGCTCGTTTTGGATGTGTGAAGATTTAGTTTTAAAAAGCTCTATCGCACCGCCAATTAGCGCTTGTGCTTCTTGAGCTGAAGCTAAGCTTTTAAACATATCTTCGCTAAAGCTTTGTGATAGTGCAGCTAGCTTTCTTGTATCTTCGTTTATTAACGCTAGCTTAAATTCATTGATCCAGCTATTCACCTGATGTTACCTCCCTCCATGCTTCTGATAACTGCTTTACGACATTTGTTACTTCATTTAGCGCGTTAATATCATTTTGGATATTTGCCATAGCAAGAAGCTGCATCTGTCTTGTATAAAGTCCGCTAAGATAGTGAGCCACGTCACCTTGAGAATAATCAAGCGAGTTTAAAAGCTCAACAAAGATAGCGTTTGCTCTGTTTATATAATAGACCTTTTTCTCTATATCTCCAGCTTCGATCGCTTTTTTTGTGCGAAATATAAATTTTAAAATTCCATCATAAAGCATTTCTATTAATTTAGTCGGGGACTCGATGCCCCCGAAACTCGACTGTGCGTATGCACTATATGCACTTTGATTCATTTTTCTCTCTTATTTTCTACTGTTTATCTCAGCATCTATCATTGATTTTAGAGTTGAGAACTGATTTTCTAAACTTGCGATGATAGAGTTATACTTGATGAAGCGCTCTTGCATCGTTGTATATTTCTCATCTAAAAGCTTTTGAGTGCTCTCTTTATTTTTAGTGATAGACTCACTCTCATCTTTTAGCTGATTTTGCATAGTGATCATAGTGCCTTTCTTACCAACAGCGCCATCAAGCATATTAGCTAGCTTTGTAAAAAGTCCATCAGTTTTTTTAGTCACTGGATTTACAGTGGCTTCACTCATACCAAGAGTTGCTAGTGCAGAAGCTTTGCCTTTTACTTCGATATTTTCGCCATCGCTTCTTTTTAAGATGATCCTCTTGCCACTTTGATCAAGGCCAGCTGTGACTCCGTCGATGCCAGCGTCATTGATAGCTTGTTGAAGCTTTAGAGCGTTATCTTCAGCTGTTGTGCCAGCTGCGGTTGAAAATATAACTGACTTGCCATTTATCGTTAGATCGCCAGCTTGGATATTTAACGCACCTGCGCTAACGGTTGAGTTACCCATGTAGCTTATCGGCTCAGTCTTGCTTGAACCCATGAAAAATTTCTGAATTTCTTCTGGATCTTTGCTAAGAGCTGAGTTAAATTTATTTAGATCAAGCTGGAGCTGACCGTCTTTATCTGGCACTATGCCAAATTTACTTAGCGCTTTGCCTTCGCTATCTTGACCATTTACTAGACGTCCGATGTTTGATCTAAGGCTTGAAATTTCACTTACACCTTGGAAAGTACCAGCGCCTTTTTCTTCATCATATTTTGTAGCGATCTCAAGGTTCATGGTCATTAGGTTGTAGTCTTTTATAAACTCTTCAACCGCTTTTACGACCTCTTCAGTGTTTTGAGAGATGCTGACATTTGTCCTGCCAGTCTCATTTAGAGTGATATTTACGCCAGGTCTTAGATCGTCAAAGCTATTTTTGCTTCTTTTGATATTTACGCCGTTATATGTAAATTCTGCATCTTGCGCTTTTAGAATTCTATTTTTCTCCAAATTTGATGTCATCTTTGGTGTGCCATCAGGATTTGTTAGCGCTGTGCCGTGCTCGTCTGTATCTTGAAACTGCGTATCATCCCAGCCAAGCTTGTCTAAAATGCCAGCTGTATCGTTTGAAAATTTGATAGTCTGTGTAGCGCCAGTGCTGCCTGATTGAAGCATTATTTGATTTGGTTTATCGCCACCAACATTTAAAATTCTAGCTTGCAATTTACCGCCACTTACGTCATTTATCTTATCAACGATATCTTGATATGTTGTCGATCTTGTCACACCGATAGAGAATTTTTGTCCATCGATCTCAACGTCAAATGAGCCAGTATTTGTCGCACCCACCATGCTTGAAGAATTTTTGAAATTCTTGCTTTGAAATGTATCTTTTTGAGCAAGTTTTTGCACATCGATACTAAAGCTTTGCACGCTAACGCCGTTTGCCGCTGAAGCTGTGACGCTTTTGCCAGCGTTATTTGTATTTCTTTTTAGATAAAGTGCCTCGCCGCCAAGTGTTTTACCACTAACATTTACGTTGCTAACAAGAGTTTTTAGCGCTGCAAGGTCCTTTTGCTTAAGCTCATTTTTCTCTAGTCTTGTTGTAAGTGGTTTGATCTGTCCAGCCTCATCAGCCTCTTTAAGTTTCTTGATAAGCTCATCGTTTAGGCCGCTATTTTTTGTACCGATGCCTAAATTTGTTACGTTACCTACTGCCATTTTTAACTCTCCTTGTCAAAAAGTATTCCGATACTTTCTTTGAAATACTCGCTGATTTTTATAGCTTCTTTGCTCGGAAGCTGTGTTATCTCTTCGCCTGTTTTGGCGTCTTTTACTTGTACTACCATTAAATTTAACTTCTCGTTGTAAGCAAATCTTACATTAGTATCGAGCTGTTGCATCTGATAGTTTAGCCTATCAGTGACCTCTCTTGTCTTTCTAGCAAGATCCTCGTTGCTAAGTCCGTCAAGCTCGTTAGCATCCTTTGATTTGCTGTTTTTGTCGGCATTTACTTTGACATCAGAGTGCTCGATAGGTCTGCTGTCTATCTGACGCTGAGCCGACGTGCTCATGCTTGCATCAAGTGTTTGATTTGCTGCTGCTTTGAAAATTTCCATAGTTTTACTCCTTAAAACTTACGCTAGCTCCTACATCGGTAAAATTTTAAATTCCTTTAGTATTTATATAAATTTTTGATTATTTAGGTTAAAATCGAGCAAAATTTATAGGACGGGATATGAAAATTTCATTTGAATGCGACTGCATTTTGCTGCAAAAGACCTTGCTGCTTTTTTGTGGAAATTTAGCCGCTCATCATAAGGATTGTGATTTTGTAGTAAGTGACCGAGAGATCGTCACAAAAAAACCGCTATTTATAATAGGTAAGAATGCTCATCTTTCTCATCCATTCACAAGAGCCACTCTTCTTGATACGCTCGAGGAGTTTTACTCAGCCACGCAAATTTCAAAGGCAAAAGAGCCAGATCAGATAGTAAATGAAAAGAGTTTGGAGCAAAAAGTCTCAAATTTGATAGATAAATTTAAAGCCGATCTGCTTGAAATTTTAAGGGCAAATCAGTGAAGCTTTGCACCAAAATTTCAAGTGGTAAATTTAAAGGCAAAAGGCTTGAGCTGCCAAGTCTAAGCACGACTAGAAGCACAAAAAGCATCGTAAAAGAGTCCTTTTTTAACGTCATCAGAGATGAAATTTACTCGCTTACATTTATAGAGGGCTTTGGCGGAAGCGGCGTGATGGCAAGCGAGGCTGTTAGCAATGGAGCGCGCGAGGCTATCGCGATCGAAAAAGATAGAGCCGCTTTTAAGATCACGCAAAGCAACCTTGCAAGCTTAGAGTGTGCAAATTTAAAAGCTATAAATGGCGACAGCTTTGCGCTTTTGCCTGATCTTGTAAATTCGCAAAATGGCAAGTTTTTGCTCTATCTTGATCCGCCATTTGACATAAGGGCTGGCTTTGATGATATCTATGAAAAGCTCGTAAATTTGATCTCGCAGCTAAAAAAAGAGAAAATTTACATGATAGTTTTTGAGCATAACAGCGACTTTAAATTTGGCGATGAAATTTCTGCGTATAAGCTTGTTAAATTTAAAAAATTTGGAGCCACTTCTCTCTCTTATTTTCAGTAAAAATTTGGAACATCTTTTGCTTTAAAAACCTAAAATAGCTAAATTTTAGGAAAAAATATGAAAAAAATTTTATCTTTTGTAGTAGCTTCAGTGATAGCTACTTCAGCCTTTGCTACGCAGATAAAAGAGCTTGCAAATATCGTTGGCGTAAGGGACAATCAGCTAATAGGCTATGGTTTAGTCGTTGGACTAAACGGCACAGGGGACGGCTCAACGTCAAAATTTACAATCCAGTCGCTATCAAACATGCTTCAAGGTGTAAATGTCAAGATAAATCCAGATGATATCAAGTCTAAAAACGCAGCCGCTGTTATGGTGACAGCAAAATTGCCTGCATTTGCAAGGCATGGCGACAAGCTTGATATCGAGATCTCATCTATCGGTGATGCAAAAAGCTTACAAGGTGGCACACTTCTTATGACCCCACTAAAAGGTGTTGATGGCGATATCTATGCTTTGGCTCAAGGACCTCTAAGTATCGGTGGCAAGAGCGCAGGCAGAAGCGGCGGTAATCATCCAACCGTTGGCACTATCTTAAATGGCGCCCTTGTGGAGCGTGAAGTAACTTACGATATCTACAATCAAGATAGCATAAAACTAAGCCTAAAAGATACAAATTTTAAAACCGCTCTTGATATCCAAAACGCCATAAATGCAAACATTTCAGACGATACTGCAAAGGCGATCGATCCAAGAACGGTCATCGTTAAAAAGCCAGATGATGTTAGTATCATTGAGCTTGCAAGCGCTGTGCTTGATCTTGATGTCGAGTATAAGCCAGATGAAAAGATCGTAGTTGATGAGAGAACTGGCACGATAGTTAGCGGTATAAACGCGGTAGTTAGCCCAGTCGTGATAACTCATGGCGCAATTACAATAAAAATAGAGCCAAACAGCTACGAAGAGGCGGCGCAAAATGATGTAAATATAGGTAGCGACACCTCGGTGGCTCCTAGTCAAAATTTACTTAAAATTTCAGGTGAAAAAACAACCGTTGCAAACGTGACAAGAGCGCTAAACAAACTTGGAGCAACACCAAGCGACATCATCTCGATACTTGAAAATTTAAAACGAGTTGGCGCGATACAAGTCGATCTGGAGATAATATAATGCAAATAGACAACACCTTAGCACTAAATTCATACAACGACATCTCAGCAAACAAGATAAAAAATGCAAATGCCAAACAAGATGCACTTTTGAAAGAGCAAACTGATGCTTTTGAAGCATTTATGGTAAAAGCTGTTCTTGATATCGCTTTAAAAGAAGATGATAAGAACTCACTCTATCCAAAAGCCGCTGGTAGCGACATTTACAGGTCCATGTATAACGACGCTATGAGCAAAGCTTTGAGTGGAAATTTAGGTTTTTCAGAACTTTTATACGATTTTTTAAAGAGAGACTCTTAAGTAAATTTATATTTTGCCGATGTAGTGATATAAACATTTTATTTTAAGAGGTATGGATATGATAACTCCTTTGAACCAAAGACCAAACTACCAGGCAAATACGCTAAATAAAAATAGCGATGCTAGAGTTGAAAATGAAAACAAAGAAGTAAAAACAAACGAAAACGCAAGAGTAAAAGAGATAGCTGATGCAATAGCAAATGGCACCTATCAGGTAGATATCTCTAAAACAGCAAAAGCTGTGGCTGATGCGTTGCTCTAAATTTAAAGGAATTTAAATGATAAAGAAGCTTTTGGACGAGGCCATAGGCGAGCTAGACGAGCTTATAAATTTAACGATGCAAGATATCGCCAACATAAAAGAGGCAAAGCACTCAAGCGTTGATGAGAGTGTGAAGAAGAAAAATGCTCTCGTGCGCGCTTTTGAAGATACTAAAAGATCTTTGGATAAAGAGCTATTAAGGGTTTCAAAAGAGAGTGGCACTACGACACTTGCAAACGTTTTAGATGATGAAGTGAAGTCAAAGCTGGTGCTTATGCGTTCAAAGCTTGAAATTTTGCATAAAGTAAATAAAGAATATGCAAGACACGTCGTTGTTGTTAAGGAGTTTTTTGACTCGCTTAGCAAAAAAGTCTTTGGTACTCAGACTAATGAATACGGACAAGACGGCAGCGGCACAGATAATAATTTTTACAAATCAAGGGTTTAAACAATGGCTAATATCTTTATGTCATTAGGCACAGGCGTTTCAGGGCTAAATGCAGCCCAAGTGCAAATAAGCACAACTGGAAACAATATCACAAACGCCGATAGTAACTACTACACAAGGCAGCGTGTAGTGCAGTCTGCATCTCCAGCGATGAACACAGTCCCTGGTGGTGTTGGCACAGGTACGCAAGTAGATACCGTGACAAGACTTCACGATGAGTTTGCCTATTCAAGATTAAAATATTCATCATCAAATTTAGAAAATACAGGCTATAAGCAAAGAATTTTACAAGAGGCGACAAAATACTTCCCAGACCTAAAAGATAACGGCATGGTAAAAGATATACAGGAGTATTTTGCTGCGTGGAACAACTTTGCTTCAAACCCAGACGAGGGCGCTCAAAAGGTAAATTTGATAAACAAAGCTAGCGTTTTAACAGCTAGCATCAACCGCTCATCAAAGATGCTTTATGATATGCACACGCAGATAGATGAGACTATAAAGATAAATATAAACGAGATAAACTCACTTGGCAAGCAAATAGCAAATATCAATAAACAAATTCAAAGAGTTGAATCAGGCGCAGACGCTGGCATCAAGATAAATGCAAACGACCTTCGTGATAAGCGCGATGAGCTCGAGCTTGCTATGTCAAAGCTGGTAAATACAGCTGTTTATAAAAGCGATCTAAAAAGCGAGTCAAGGATAGATACAGGCATAAGCGATCAAGGAAGATACTACAACCTAAATATCGGCGGTGTGAGCATCGTTGATGGCGTAAATTTCCATGAAATTTCTATGAGCTCAACCGAGAGTGGGCAATACACAAAAATTTATTATGAAAGAGAAGATGGCAGACGCATCCCTATGGAGGAGAAGATCACAAATGGCAAGATAGGCGCTGCGCTTGATCTTAGAGGTCGCAACTACGAGCCAGACAATGATAAATTTAGCGATGGTATCATCCAAAAATATATCGACAATCTAAATACATTTTCAAAAACTTTAATAACTAGCACAAACAACGTCTATGCCGAGTCTGCGGTTGAAATTTCAAACTCAGATCCGATCAGCTACCTAGAAAACGACAAGACGCTGATGAACCACGACAACAGCATAAGAAATGGCAGTTTTGATGCTATCGTTTATGACAACAAGGGTAACGTCGTAGCCAAAAAGACCATCGAGATAAACGGCACTACGACGATGAATGATACAAAATACGGCAACTCTGTTGTGCAGGATTTTAACTCAAATTCAGACGATAACAACGACAACAACATGCTAAATGACGTCGATGACTTTTTTGAAGCGTCGTATTTTTATGATAAAAACACGCATCAAGGCACATTTGCGCTCATACCAAAGCAAGCTCAAGGGCTTTATAGCATCTCAATAGTCGATCACGGCACAAATTTCCCAGGTGTTGTTGGTATCAACAGATTTTTTTCTGGTACAAACTCAAATACAATAGGCATCAATCAAAATTTCACCCAAGATCACACAAAGCTTCGTGCCTACTCAAAGCCAGTAGTGGGAAACAACGAAGTTGCAAACAAGATGATCCAGCTTCAGTACCAAAAGCAGACATTTTACTCAAGTGGCACTGCGCTTGACAGAGATGAGACGATCGAGGGGTATTACCGCTATTTTACGACCGATATGGCGAGCGATACCGAGGCGAACAACACTATCCACGATACAAACACATCTTTGCAAAGGACTGCTGAAGAGGAGTTTCAATCAACAAGCGGCGTAGATACCAACGAAGAGCTTACAAACTTAATCCGCTTTCAAGCAAGCTACGGCGCAGCGGCAAAGATCATCACAACCGTTGATCAGATGCTTGACACGCTTCTTTCACTAAAACAATGAGCGAACTAAAGAGCCTTTTAGACGCACACGTACTTAGTAAAAATACAAATTCGGGGCTATTTGACGCCCCGGATCCACTCCAAGTAGCTACTAAATTTAAAGAGCCAAACATAGCGCTCATTTGTGCATTATTTGCCTATGGTAACGCAAAAATGATAGTGAAATTTCTAAATTCGCTTGATTTTAGCTTGCTTGATGAGAGCGAGCAAAATATCAAGAAAAATCTGTCAAATTTCAAATACCGCTTTCAAAATGAAAACGATGTAAAAGAAATTTTCATCACACTTTCACGCCTGAAAAAAGAGGGCAGCATAGAGGAAATTTTGCGCCAAGGTCTTGCAAAAAATGGCGAGATGATAGGGGGGATAAATGAGCTTATTAAATTTATATATGGGCTAAATTCTTACCGCTCGGACGGATATGAGTTTTTCTTTGGTAAGAGCTTTGAAAAAGAGCCTCAAAGCCCATATAAACGCTATAATATGTATCTTCGCTGGATGGTGCGAGATAGCGACATCGACCTTGGATTATTTAAAAATTTGCCAAAAGATAGACTTTTGATGCCACTTGACGTGCATACGCATAGGGTTTCATTAAATTTAGGGCTTATCGGCAGAAAGAGCTACGACTTCAAAGCAGTTATGGAGCTTACAAATAGGCTTAGAGAATTTGATAAGCTTGATCCCATTAAATACGACTTTGCGCTTTACAGAATAGGGCAAAGCAAAGAGCTAGAAACTATCGTAAAAAATCTCAAAAAATAAAAATTATTGCTAAATTTTTAAATTTAGGATAGACTTGCCATACAATTTTATCCATAAGGAGTGTGTATGAAAAAAATCGTTTTACTAAGTGCTGTTCTAGGAACACTACTTTTTGCTCACGAGGGCCATCACTTTGATCCAAAGGCTGGCGAGCATCTTGTGATCCCAGTTAGCGAACTAAGCGAAAAAGGCGACAAAAGCGTTGGCGAAGTAGTAGCTGTTAAGACAAACTACGGCGTAGCACTTTTCCCAAATCTAAAAGGTCTTCCTGCAGGACTTCACGGCTTCCACGTTCACCAAAATGCTGACTGTGGTGCGACTGAAAAAGGTCTTGGTATGAAAGCAGGCGGTCACTGGGATCCAGCTGAGACAAAGATGCACTCATTTGCATGGGACGATAAGGGTCACAAAGGCGATCTACCAGCGCTTTACGTAGATGCTGAGGGCAATGCAAACTACCCAGTGCTAGCTCCAAAGATAAAAAATCTTGACGAGCTAAAAGGTCACTCACTAATGGTTCACGTCGGTGGCGACAACCACAGCGACCAGCCAAAAGCACTTGGCGGTGGCGGCGCTAGAATGCTTTGCGGCGTCATTAAGTAATAAAGCCTCACAAAAAGCCTTTAAATTCATATGTTTAAAGGCTTTTTTAAATTTCGTGCTCAATTTTAACCTCCATTTCTAAGATGAAATTTCAAAATTTTAAACTACAATCCGCTTTTTAACTTAAATTTACAAAGAACAAAAATGGAATTTGACCTACTTAGCTACACTGTCTTTTTTGTCGCCGCGTTTTTGGGTGGTTTTATCGACGCGATCGCAGGAGGCGGCGGACTGATCACTTTGCCAGCCATCATGGCTATGGGCGTGCCACCTCATCTTGCCCTTGGCACAAACAAGCTTCAAGGCGTCTTTGGCAGCTTCACGGCAACGCTAAATTTCACCAAAAAAGGGCTGATTAATTACAAAGAGTGCTTTGTTGGTATAGTTTTTACATTTATTGGAGCGGCCATCGGCGCAACGCTCATCTTATTTTTAAATGCAAATTTCTTAAAAATAATCATCCCATTTTTGCTAATCGCCATCTTCATCTACACGCTTTTTATGCCAAAAATAGGTGAGAGCGACAGGGCTGCAAAGATGAATGAGAGGCTTTTTTATATCATATTTGGACTAATTCTTGGCTTTTATGACGGCTTTTTTGGCCCAGGAGCAGGCTCGTTTTGGATGTTTGCGATGGTGGCTTTAATTGGGCTAAATTTAAAAAAGGCGGTCGCTCACACAAAGGCTTTAAATTTCGCCAGCAACATCGTAGCTCTTGGCGTTTTTATAGCAGGCGGGCAGATACTTTGGCTAGTTGGCTTTTTGATGGCTGTGGGGCAAATTTTAGGAGCTTATTTTGGCTCAATTTTAGTCATCAAAAAAGAGGTCAAATTTATTAGAACGATGTTTTTGATAGTTGTCGCAGCGACCATTTGCAAACTGCTTTTTGACTACTTCAAGGCTTAAAATTAAAAATGTTTTAACAATAATTTTGTTACAATCACGCAAAATTCTAAATCTAAGGTAAATCAATGAAAGATTTGTTTCTATTCTCAAATTTGCTAAACCATTCACATGCCTTTGTCTATGCGTTTCACTTTTGCCTTGTAGCTTTGATCATCCTCATCGTTGCTTACATCGCAAGGAGTAAAATGCAGCTTGTGCCAAGAGGCCTTCAAAACATAGTTGAGGCTTATTTAGAAGGTGTTATCTCTATGGGCAAGGATACTTTAGGTAGCGAAAAGCTAGCTAGAAAATACCTCCCACTTGTCGCAACTATCGGCTTTATCGTATTTTTCTCAAACGTCATCGGTATCATCCCTGGCTTTGAGTCACCAAGCTCAAGCTTAAATTTAACTCTAGTTTTGGCTTTGGTTGTATTTATTTACTACAACTTTGAGGGCATTAGAGAAAATGGCTTTTTCAAATACTTTGGACACTTCATGGGGCCAAATAAATTTCTAGCTCCGATAATGTTTCCAGTTGAAGTCATCTCACATCTTTCACGTGTAGTTTCGCTATCTTTCCGTCTTTTTGGTAACATCAAAGGCGATGACTTGTTCTTACTTGCGATGCTTACACTTGCACCTTGGTTTGCTCCACTTCCAGCCTTTGCACTTCTAACACTTATGGCTGTTTTGCAAACATTTATCTTCATGATGCTAACTTACGTTTATCTAGCTGGTGCAGTTGCTATTAGCGAGCACGAGCATTAAAATTTAAAGCCATATTTTTTATATGGCTTTTCTCTTTTAAATTTATTCTTTCAAAACATTTTTAACCTATATAAATAGATCGCTAAAGCTCCCCTTTAGATATTTTAAAAGAAAGTATCGCTAAAATACGCACTAAAAATTTGCATAAATTTAAAGGTAAAAATATGTTTGAAGTCGTTATCGGTTTAGAAGTCCATACTCAGCTTAATACAAAAACTAAAATTTTTTGCTCTTGCTCTACTAGCTTTGGCGACGAAGCGAATACTCACGTTTGTCCGACCTGCCTAGCTCTGCCTGGGGCGCTACCTGTGCTAAACAAAGAGGCAGTTAAAAAGGCGATAAGCTTTGGCACAGCGATAAACGCTAAGATAAATAAAAAATCAGTCTTTAATAGAAAAAACTACTTCTATCCAGACCTTCCAAAGGCATATCAAATTTCACAGTTTGAGATACCTATCGTAGAAGGTGGCGAGCTCATCATCGACGTAAACGGCACTAAAAAGCGTATCGGTGTAACTAGAGCGCACCTTGAAGAGGACGCTGGCAAGAATATCCACGAAGAAAATGAGAGCTTGGTCGATCTAAACAGAGCTGGCACGCCACTTCTTGAGATAGTTAGCGAGCCAGACCTTAGAAGTAGCGACGAGGCGGTGGCTTATCTTAAAAAACTGCACTCGATCCTTCGCTTTTTAAACATCAGTGACGCAAATATGCAAGAAGGTAGCTTCCGCTGCGACGCAAACGTCTCTATCCGTCCAAAAGGCGACACCAAGCTTTATACAAGGGTTGAGATAAAAAACCTAAATTCATTTAAATTTATCCAAAAAGCGATCGACTACGAAGTAGAGCGCCAAAGTGCAGCGTGGGAGGATGGTAAATATGACGAAGAGGTCTATCAAGAGACAAGGCTGTTTGACACGACAAATTTAGTGACAAGATCGATGCGTGGCAAAGAGGATAGCGCGGAGTATAGGTATTTCCCTGACCCTGACTTGCTCCCTGTTGAAGTGCCAGAAGAGATGTATAACGAAGCGATCAAAATTCCAGAGCTTGCCGAGCAAAAGGTCGCAAGATACGTTAGTGAGCTAGGTGTAAAAGAGAGTGATGCACTAAATTTAACCCAAAGCGTTGAGATGGCTAGATATTTTGAAGAGCTGATCGCTGCTGGAATTCAGCCAAAGCTTGCTACTACGTGGCTCATAGTCGAGCTTCTTGGTCGTTTAAATAACGGCGTAACGATCGAGACAAGCCCAGTTAGCAGCGCTAAGATGATAAATTTACTAAAACGCATAGAAGATGGCATGATAAGCGGCAAGGCTGCAAAAGAGGTGCTAGACTATCTAATGGAGCATGACGCAGACGTTGATAGCGTCATCGAAAAGCTTGGCTTAAAACAAGTGAGCGACGACTCAGCGATCATCGCGATCATAGATCAAATTTTAGTTGCAAACGCTGACAAAGTCGAAGAGTATAAAAACGGCAAAGATAAGATGTTTGGATTTTTTGTCGGTCAGGTGATGAAAGAGGGCAAGGGTGCCTTTAACCCAGGCAAGGTCAATGAGCTTTTAAAGGCCAAAATAGGCTAAAAAAGGGCTAAAATGAGCATAGCAGTCATCGGAGCTGGCAAGTGGGGCAGTGCGCTTTTTCACGCATTTAGTGAAAATAACGAGTGCGTCATCAGCTCAAGAACGCCAAGAGAGATGTCAAATTTTGTAAGCTTAGATGAAGCTTTGGAGTGCGAATACCTAGTTTGCACGATCCCAACGCAAGCTACAAATTTATGGTTAAAGCAAAACTACAAAAACAAAGATCAAAAGATCTTAGTCGCTAGTAAAGGCATAGACACGGCAAATCTTAAATTTCTAAATGAAATTTATGAAGACTTTGTTGATAGAGAAAATTTGGCCTTTCTATCTGGGCCGACCTTTGCAAAAGAGATCATGCAAAAGCTGCCTTGCGCCTTGGTGGTAAATTCTAAAAATCAAAATTTAGCTTTAAAATTTGCCTCATTTTTCCCAAGCTATATGAAAGCCTACACTTCTGATGACGTGATCGGCGCTGAGGTGTGCGGGGCGTATAAAAACGTGATCGCCATAGCTGGTGGCATCTGCGACGGACTTGGTCTTGGCAACAACGCAAGGGCTAGCCTCATTTCACGTGGGCTTGTCGAGATGGCTAGATTTGGCAAATTTTTTGGTGCAAAAGATGAGACATTTATGGGGCTAAGCGGTGCAGGGGATCTTTTCTTAACCGCTTCATCGATACTTTCGCGCAACTACCGCGTAGGTCTTGGCATCGCAAGGCACGAGAGATTAGAGAAAATTTTAAATGAGCTTGGCGAGGTGGCTGAGGGTGTCGATACTGCAAGGGCCATTAGCAAGATCGCTAAAGAAAAGGGCATATATGTGCCTATTGCTAGTGAGGTTGAAAATATGCTAAATGGCAAAGATGTTTTTGAGAGCGTAAAATCGCTTTTAGGAAGAAGATGAGAGCTTTTAAATTTATACTTTTTGTGGCTATTTTTGCTCTGGGGCTAAACGGCGCAGAGGTGAGCCTAAGAGCCAAGGTCTCGCAGATGATAATGGTTGGCTTTAACGGAGCCAGTACAAAAGACGCTGCGTTTCGTGCGATGTTAAGCGACGCTGGGTATGAGAGATTTGGCGGTGTGATGCTACTTGGTAGAAACGTCACCAACAAGGCCCAGCTAAAAGCTAGCATAAAGGCGATTAAAGAGAAAAGTCCTAAAATTTTCATCGCTATCGACGAAGAGGGCGGCAACGTGAGCCGTATGAAGGATAAGAGCTTTGATGGTCCATATCCTAGTGCATACGAGGTCGCAAGCACGCTTGATATCAAAAGCGCATACGATCTCTACTCAAAAATGGCTATAAATTTAAAGGAGTGCGGCATAAATTTAAATTTCGCCCCAGTGGTCGATCTGCACGATGAAAACTCGCCGATCATCGCCGCTAAACAAAGGGCGTTTAGCGAGTATGCAAGCAAGGTGGTTATCTACGCTGATGCTTTTATGGACGCATTTAAAGAGCAGGGCGTGATAACGACGCTAAAGCACTTTCCAGGGCATGGTAGCTCAAAAGAGGACTCACATAAAAATAAGAGCGAAGTCACGCTAAGCAAAGATGCGCTACTGCCATACAAAGACGCCATAAGCACTGGTAGAGCGCAGATCATCATGGTCGGACACCTTTTTGTAAAAGGCATCGACGAGGACAACCCAGCCACGCTTTCTAAAAAAATAATAACCGATCTCTTGCGAAATGAGCTTAAATTTAATGGCGTGGTCATCAGCGATGATATGCTAATGAAAGGCGTTGGTGACGAAGCTTTGGCGCAAAAAGTGGTGAAATTTATAAACGCTGGTGGCGACATCTTACTCTTTAGCGAGTTTAAGATAAATAACCAAAGAACGGCCGATCTGATCACTCAGATCATAATTGATGCTGTAAATGAGAAAAAGATCAGTAAAGAGCGAATCGACGCATCATACAAGAGGATAATGGCTCTAAAAGCGAAGCTTTAAATTTATGCCAATAAGTTTGAATTTACTCAATTAATAAATGTAAATTTGAGTAAAAATTTAATAGTTTAGACGTAAATTTTAGAGCTTGCCTAAAATGCCTGAGCTACTCTCACAACCCATCAAATTCTTTTTTTAGTTCGTCTCTTAGCTCTTCGGCTCTATCTTCGCCGTTTTTTAAATTTGCCTTTACAAAGCCATCGATCTCGTCTAAAATTTCAACAAGTTCGCTTTCCCAGTTTGCATTTTCCCGCTTTAAAAGCGCCTCGACCTTATCTCTTATCTGCTCTAAGGTATCAAGCGCTTTGTCCTTGTCGCCAGCCTCATTTAGCGCATCTTCAAAGAGTATGTCTTGTCTTAGAGTATTTATCTTTTTTTGTATGACATTGCAAAATTTAGGGTATTTCTCAGCGTTATTTAAATTTTGCAAAACCTCTTGCGCAGCCTTTTGGTATGCAGGCACCGCTCCTTCATCGTCAAGTTTTTTGGTTAGTTTTTGTATCTGAAAATATAAAATAAGCGCCGCAAAAAATGCAAGCAGCAAATAGATCGTAACGCTATTCATTTTTACTCCTTTTTCTAAATTTATCTACGCTAATTATCGCAAGCGCCAGCCAGATCATACAAAATGAGATGACTTTGTAGCCATCTAAAATTTCGCCATAAATGAAGACCGCGCAAAGGATCGCGATGGTTGGTGAGATGTATTGCAAGTAGCCGATAGTTGTTAAATTTATCCTTGTTGTAGCTGCGTTAAAAGCGACAAGTGGCACAATGGTTACGATGCTTGAAGCGATCATTAAAAGTGAGTCTTTATTTAGTCCAAAGTGGCTTTGCGAGTGAAAAACCAGCCATAAAACGTAGCCAAGCGCAAATGGAAACATAAAAAATGTTTCGATAAAAAGCCCATTAAATGCGCTAATCTTCGCCATCTTTCTAACCATCGCGTAAAATCCAAACGAAAGTGGCAAGATGATAGAGACAAGTGGCAGGCCACCTTTGGCGTAAATTTGCACGCTAACGGCTGCGATGACGATGCAAACGGCTATGGCGCTAGCTTTGCTCAGGCGCTCTTTAAAGATGATGACGCCAAGGAGCATGCTTATCAAAGGATTTATAAAATATCCCAAACTCGTATCTAAAATTTTACCGCTACCCACCGCATAGACATAAACGCCCCAGTTTATGGTGATAAAAATACCACTTAAAAATAGAGCCTTTAGCGAGCGGATATCCTTAAGAAGCGCAAAAATTTCGCCCATTTTGCCATTAATGCAAAGCACTGCCGCCATCAAGAAAAATGACCAGATTATCCTGTGGGCTAAAATTTCATAAGCATCGACATCTTTGCTAAATAGGTTGAAATAAACCGCCAAAAATCCCCACATAAAAAAGGCGCTAAGCGCGAGAATAACGCCTTTTTGGCTCTCATTTAGTCTTGGTATTTTTGTCGCCTTTTATAGAATTTATACTATCTATCATCAAAAGCGTGACAGAGATGGCTAGGCAGATCATCAAAAAGTATGAGCTTTTCTCCAGTCTCTCGCCGATGGCAAATGAGACAAAAAGCATCATTATAGGCTCAAAATATGTAAGCAAACCTAGTACATTTATCGGCACGAGCGTGCTTGAGAGGATCTGGGCGATGAGGGCTATGCCGCTGATAGCACCAAGCAAGATGAGCAGATAGTAGATGTTTGGATTTTGGCTCATTACGTAGTCCATATCGGCTGTGAGCGCAAAATAAAATGAGAATAAAAACATAAAAATTATCTCGATAACAAAGCTTGAGAAATTTGCAAGGTTGTAGTACTTTCTAATGGTAAAATAGACTGGATAAAGGCAAAAAACTACAGCGCTCTCCCACGAGATGCCACCACTAATGACCGCTGTGCTAAAGACGCCAAGGGCAGCGAAAAAGATCGATGCTAGCTTTGTTTTAGAGAGGTGCTCTTTGAAAAATATCCGTCCAAAAAGGACCATGACTATTGGCATGATGAGGTAGCCTATCGAGACTTTTAGCGCTGCGCCGTTACTTGGAGCCCAGAGATAGAGCCACATCTGAAATGAGACGATGAGCGAGGTAGCAAGCAAAACTAGTAAAATTTTAGGTTTTAGCTTTATTTTTAGAAGTAAAAATTTGAAATTTCGCTGCTGTTTTAACAAAAAAATGGCGGCGATGACAAAAGGCATGGCAAAGATCATGCGGTATCCAATAAGAGCTTGTGTGCTGATGGGGTTCATGAGCACTGACATGTAGTAAATGCAGTTAAATAAAACTGAGGCTAAAAGCGAATAAAATATGCCTTTTATCATGAAAAAAATCTTCTCTTTTTCTGGGTAAATTTAAAGTAGTGATTGTATGCAAAATATCTTTAATAACCCATTAATGGCTTTTATTTTTTAAGTTTTGCGTGATATAATCTGCGCTAAATCAAGGTAAAAGATAGGAAAAATTTATGACTTGGAACAGAGATAGTTGGAGAGAATTTAATATCTTACAACAACCAACTTATCCAAATTTAAAAGAGCTTAAAGAGGCTGAAGAAAAACTAAAAGCACTTCCACCTTTGGTATTTGCTGGCGAGGCTAGAAGTCTTAAAAATGAGCTTGCAAAAGTTTGCAATGGCGAGGCCTTTTTGCTTCAAGGTGGCGACTGCGCTGAGAGCTTTGCAAATTTTAACGCAAATAACATCAGAGATATGTTTAAGGTCTTGCTTCAAATGGCGATAGTTTTAACCTTTGGTGGTGGCTGTCCAGTGGTCAAAGTAGGCCGCGTAGCAGGGCAGTTTGCAAAGCCTAGAAGTAGCGATTATGAAGAGGTAAATGGCGTTAAATTGCCAAGCTACAGAGGTGACATCATAAATGGCTTTGAATTTGACGAAAAAGCTAGAGTTGCCGACCCAAAACGCATGATAGAAGCTTACTATCAAAGTGCTTCTACGATGAACCTCTTAAGAGCCTTTTCAAGAGGAGGTTTGGCAGACCTTCATCAGGTGCATAAGTGGAATTTAGGCTTTGTTAAAAAGCCAGAGATCGGTGAGAAATACGCAAAACTAGCTGACGATCTAACAAAAACTCTATCTTTCATGGCAGCTTGTGGCATCACTTCAGCAAATACCCCAGCGATAAATCAAACAGCAGTCTATACATCTCACGAGGCGCTACTTCTGCCTTATGAAGAGGCACTAACTAGGGTTGATAGCCTTAGTGGCGAGTGGTACGACTGCTCGGCTCACATGCTTTGGATAGGCGAGAGAACACGCGGCATAAACGATGCTCATGTGCATTTTTTAAGTGGCGTGAAAAATCCTATCGGTGTAAAGATCGGACCAAGTGCAAAGGCAGAGGATGTCATAGCGCTTGCAAATAAGCTAAATCCAGAAAATGAAGCTGGCAGACTAAATGTGATAATCAGAATGGGCGCTGACAAGATCGGCGAAAATTTACCAAAAATTTTAAGAGAACTAAAGCGTGAGGGGCTAAATATCGTTTATAGCATCGATCCGATGCATGGCAACACCGTTAAGACCTCAAACAACTACAAAACTCGTGAATTTAGTAAAATTTTAAGCGAGGTTAGAAGCTTTTTTGAAATTCATAAAGCTGAGGGTACAAGAGCAGGTGGCGTGCATCTTGAGATGACTGGCAAAGATGTGACTGAGTGCACCGGCGGCGCGCTAAACATCACTGAAAGCTCGCTAAAAGAGAGATATGAGACGCAGTGCGATCCAAGACTAAATGCTGATCAGGCTTTAGAGCTTGCATTTTTGATGGCTGATCTAGTTAAAAAAGCTTAAAATTTATAAAATTTGGAGAAAAATATGGCAAATATTTATGATCTAATAGTAGTTGGCGGCGGACCTTGCGGCATAGCTAGCGTAGTAGAGGCTAAAAGAAATGGCTTAAGTAATGTTTTGCTCCTTGAAAAAGGTGACAACCACAGCCAAACGATCAGAAAATTTTATAAAGACAATAAACGCGTCGATAAAGAGTATAAAGGGCAAGATAGCACGATACATGGGCTAGTTTCGTTTGAAGATGGCACAAAAGAGAGCACGCTTGATTATTTTGACAAGCTACTTGACTCTGAGAATATCGAGGCGTTTTTTAACTCTGAGGTCGAAAGCGTAAAAAAAGAGGGAGAAATTTTTAAAGTAACTACCTCAAAAGCTGTCTATGAAGCCAAAAACGTGATGGTTTCTATCGGCAAAATGGGACGACCAAACAAACCTGACTATAAGATCCCGCCATCACTAAATTCAGTTGTAAATTTTAACCTTGATAACTGCACAAACGGCGAAAAAGTGCTAGTTGTGGGCGGTGGCAACTCTGCGGTTGAGTATGCTATCGAGCTTTGTCAGTACAATAAAACGACGATCGCTTACAGAAAAGATAAATTTAGCCGTGTGAATGAGACAAATTTAAGCGCACTTTGGGAGCTTGAGAAGCATAATAAAATAAAAGTAAGACTAAATCACGATATAACCGAGATAGATAATGAATCAGGCAAGGTAAGAGTGCATTATGAAAATGGCAAGATCCGTGTCTATGACAGGGTTGTTTATGCGATCGGTGGCTCAAGTCCGGTTGATTTTTTACAAAAATGTCAGATAAAAACTGATGAAAAAGGCACTCCGATAGTTGATAGCAATTACCAAAGTAGCGTGCCAGGACTATATGTGGGAGGCGACATCGTTTTAAAAAATGGCGGCTCGATAGTAGTCGGACTAAATCACGCTCATAGCGTCATCAAAGATATCTTAAAAGGCAAGGCACAAGCTTGATAAATAAAATCGCACTAGCTATTGTTTGTCTGATAGCTGGCTTTTGCCTCTCGTTTTTGAAATTTCAAAAAGAGGACGAGATACCAAAAGATACTAATCAAACGATTTACTCTATAAATTTTGATGATCTCCCCGAAGAAGAGAAGCAAAGATATGTAAGCAAAGACGATCTTTACGAGTATGGCGGCTACATCACGCCAAAGAGCTACATGCAAAATTTTGTTGATGATAAGGATCTAAATTTATCAAACAATGTAAATGAGCTTCAAGAGCAAGTGCGCGAGCTAAGCAAGAAAAATGAAATTTTAGCCGCTGATAATGTCGATATGAGCGAGAAAAATTTAGACTTCATAAGCAAAATTTCAGAGATGAAAAGAAATATCGAAAATGAAAAAAACGAGATAGTAGAAAAAAATCAAAAGGCTCTTGGCGAGCTTGAGGCACAGCACTTTGAAAATATCCAAGCTTTGACAAAGCGCCTAAATGAAGCGCAAGCTGATATGATAGAGAGCTCAAAGGCTTATGAGAAAAAGATAATTGACCTTGAAAATGCGATAAATGACGCTAGAAGTGACGACGAGAGCAAGCTAAAAGATGCCAAGGCCAGCTTTAATAAATTTAAAGAGAGTTTTGAGGCAAACTACACCGCTTTAAAAGAGCAAAATAACGAGCTAAATGCGACACTTGCGCAAAAAGAAGCTCTTATAAAAGAGTATGAAAAAGCTCAAAATGAAAAAGATAGAGGCGAGAAAAAAGAAATTTTGCTTTTAAAAGAGGAGATCGAGCGAGTTAAAAATGACGCCGACACTCAAAAATTTAGCTATGAAAAAGAGATAAATGCGCTAAATGATGGCTTTGAGACGCAAAAGAGCGTTATGGAGGATGAGCTTTCTAAAAAGGCAAATAAGATAATTGATCTGCAGGAGGCTCTTGAGTCAAACAAGACTGCACTAAAAGATAGAATTTACGAGCTTGAAGAGATCAAGAAAAATCTAAACTCAAAAGATCTAATGGCGCAAAGCTATAATGGTAAAAATTTAGAGCTAAATGCCTCACTTGCGGCACTTCATAAGAGTTTTGATGATCTAAAACAAAAGAGCCTAAAAAGCGAGCAAGAGAACAAGCTTGCAAATGAAAATATAAGCTCGCTTAAAAAAGAGCTTGAGAGGGCAAATGCTCTAAATAAAAAGCTTGAAAAGCAAAATTTAGACGCAAACTCAACTCTAAATGAGCTAAGTAAAAAGCTAAGTTTAAGCGAAGAGAGTTTTAAAAAGAGCCAAGAAGAGCTAAAAGCGCTTGATACAAAGACAACTAAATTTATAAAAACGCTATTTGATCAAAACCAAACTATCTCTTTGCAGTCGCAGAAACTTGGCTCAAACGAGGGTGAGCTAAAGAATTTAAGCGCTAAGCTTGATCTAAAAGATGCGAAGATAAAAGAGCTTGAAGAAAATGTCACAAAGACAAGCCAAATGCTCCTTTCTAAGCAAAGCGAGCTAGAAACTCAAAAAAGAACACTAAAGATCGATATGCAAAACTATGAAATTTTGCGTCAGCAAATAAACATGCTACAAAAAAAGATAGTCGATACCTCAACATTTTTAACCGATAACAACAAAAGTGGTGGCAAAAATTTACTAAGTTTGCAAAATGAACTAGAAAATGCAAAGCAAAAGCTAAATGAGAGTAACAAGACGATAGAGAGGCTAAATTCAAAGATAAATGAGCTAAGCTCAACCACTCACAAAGGCGGTAGCGGTAGTGTAAATGCCCAGATAGTCGAGCTTCAAAAAGATATTGAGCAAAATTTAAACAGACAAGATGAGCTTGAAAATGAAAATGTAAATTTAAAAAATATCTTACAGGCTACGACAAAGCCAGAAACGCCAACAAAGCTAGTCCTCATCTCTAGCATCGAGTGCGACGATATGGACGCAAAGGACAAGGTTAGCATAATGTGCAAAAACAGAGTGAGTGAGTTTTTGCAGAGATTTAACTCAAACTACATGTATGAGATCATCCCGATCGTGGATAAGAAAAATTTTGTCATCCCATCAAATGTCGCTCAAAATATCAAAAAAGATGACCTTGGCAAGCTAAATAACTACGTAAATTACGGCGTTGGCAAAGAGCGTGCAAAGGCGGCTGCTGAGCTTATAAAAGAGGAATTTGGTGACTTTGCAAGGATCAGCTTTAGCTCTGAAGTGATCGTAAAAGATGTGACGCGCGGCTTTATTATCAAGGTTTATAGATGATCTTAGCCCAGCTTGAAAATGGCTATCGCTACAACAGCGATACGCTCGTTCTTTATGATTTTATTTGCGCGAGCTTTGGCGAAATTTCTGGCAGAGTTTTGGATGTTGGAGCAGGGTGCGGGATACTTGGACTTTTGCTTAAGCGTGATTTTAAAAAGATAGATCTAAGCATGCTTGATCTTTTGGAGCTAAATAGCGAAATTTCAAGCTTTAACGCAAAGAGTAACTGCTTAGAGGCTAGAGCTATAACGGCTGATTTTGCAAATTTTAAAGATAGTGAGAAATTCGATCTAATCATCTCAAATCCGCCTTTTTATCATGACGGTGTTACAAAAAGCCAAAATGAGCACATAAAAGTTAGCAGATATGCAAGCTCGCTAAATTTAAAGGATTTTATAAGAGGCATAAGCGTAAATTTAAAGCCACATAAAAGGGCATTTTTTTGCTATGCGCCAGATGATCTTAGCGAGATAGTGGCTTGCTTAAAAGAGTATAAGCTAAATTTGGTGAGCTTAAAATTTGTCCATACTAAAAAGGATAAGCCAGCAAATTTGGCTTTGCTTGAAGTGCGAAACAACTCAAACTCAAAGCTAAAAGTCCTGCCGCCTCTTGTGATGAGCGAAGATGGCTTGCACACGAAAGAGGCAAGCGAGATCTTTAAAAAAGCTGATACAAACAGCGTCTCTTACAAGGAGATCGCGTGAGGGCTGATGGTTTTAGCTATGAGTTTGATCCTAGCTTTTGCGAGAGTTGTGGCGGCAAGTGCTGCACCGGCGAGAGTGGCTATATCTGGATAGACGAGGGTGAAATTTTAAAATTTTGCTCCGCTTTTGATATGTCAAAAGATGAGTTTGAGAGCAAATTTTTAATACATGTTGGGCTTAGGCGAAGCGTCAAAGAAAAGCCTTATGATGATGGTTTTGCTTGCATATTTTTTGATGAGAAAAACAAAAACTGCTCGGTTTATGAGCTAAGACCTAAGCAGTGCAGGACATTTCCGTTTTGGGATTATTTTAAAAAAAACTTAAAGGAGCTAAGAGCAGAATGCATTGGCGTAAAATTTTAATAATTTTTATAAGCGTATTTTTTAGCACGCATCTACTTGCAGATGATAACAAAAGTGTAAATTTACGCCTAATGCAAGCTCTCATCTCGCAAGATAGTGGCGATGTAAATGCTAGTATCCAGACCTATCTAGGGCTTTTTAAAGAGACAAATCAAAAGACCTATCTAAAAGAGGCGATCAAGCTAGCATTTGCTACAAAAAATGAAAATTTAGATAGCCTCATGAGTGATGGCGAGAAGAGCTTAAAAGATGATAGCGATTTTATCAGGATCAAGGTTGCAAATTTAGTCAATCTATCTAAACTAAACGAGGCAAAAGAGTTGATGCAAGAGCTTGCCACAAAAGAGCCAAACGCTCAAAATTTGCTCATGCTTGGTACCATTTGTATGATGCAAAATGATACGGTAACGGCGCTAAAATACTTTGAAGAGGCATACTCGCTAAAGCCTGAAGAGGAGAATTTACTCCGCATCGTTGATATCCTTTTAAACCGCATGGATAATGTAAATGATGCGACAAAATACCTCGAGAAATTCCGTGAGGAGCAGGGCTGCACTCAAAAGACATGTGAGCTTTTGGCTGAAATTTACTCTCAGCAAAGAAATTTCCCAAAGGTGATCGAACTTTTTGAAGAGATCTACGACATCACTCACGACACATCTTATCTTGACAAGATCGTGCAGTATTTTGTCTATGCTAAAAATTACAAAGCGGCTATTGAAATTTTGAAAAAATATGGCTACAACGACGCCACGCTGATGGATCTCTACGCTGCTACTGGAAATTTTGGCGATGCATACGTTTTGGCTGTTAAAATTTATAATGACAGCAGGGATCTAAATTTCTTGGCAAAGGCCGCCATCTACGAGTATGAGATGAACAAAGATAGCCTAGATGAGAAAAAAATCACTGATATCTTAGATAAATTTGAAGTTAGCGTTCCAAAGCTTAATAACGATATGTTTTTTAACTACTACGGCTACTTGCTAATTGATCATGAGATAGACCCAAGAAAGGGTGTGGAGATGGTGCAAAAAGCGCTTGAGATCTCGCCAGACTCGCCTTACTATGAGGACTCGCTAGCGTGGGGGTACTTCAAGCTTGGCGAGTGCAAAAAGGCAAAGGGCATAATGATTCACGCGATGAAAGATGTTGATTTTAGGACTTCAAAAGAGGCAAAAGAGCACCTACATCTAATCGAGCGCTGCATAATAAATTTAAACAAAAGGCTTAAAAAATGATACTTGATGAGATCATAAAAAAGACAAAAGAGGATCTAAAAAAGCGAAAAGCTGACTATCCACAAGAGTGGCTAGGTCGCTCTCTAGCATATAACCCATACGTGCCAAGAGATGTTCTAGGCGCACTTAGATCAAGCAAAGATGAGCCTATAAAGATAATAGCCGAGATAAAAAAAGCAAGCCCAAGCAAAGGCGTGATAAGAGAGGACTTTGAGCCGATCAAGATCGCTCAGGAGTACGAGCAATATGCAAATGCTTTTAGTATCCTAACAGAGCCTCACTGGTTTAAGGGCGACATCGAGTATATCACGCAAGTTCGCCGCTACGCCTCAAGGCCTATCCTTAGAAAAGACTTTATCGTTGATAAGTATCAAATTTTAGAAGCACTTGTTTATGGAGCGGACTTTATCCTGCTCATCGCCAAGGCGCTAACTCAAGGCGAGCTAAAAGAGCTACTTGAGTACGCGCACCACTTGGGGCTTGAGGTCTTAGTAGAGACCCATGACGCGAGCGATGTGAAAAAGGCGGTCTTTGCAGGAGCAAATATAATAGGGATAAATCATAGAAATTTAGATGATTTTACGATGGATATGAGCCTTTGTGAGAAGCTCGTGCCGCTTTTGCCAAACGGCAAGATAATAGTCGCTGAAAGCGGACTTTACGAGCATGAGCAGCTTTGCGAGCTAAACAAGATCGGAGTTGATGCCTTCTTGATAGGAGAGCATTTCATGAGGCAAGATGATATAAAAAATGCCGTTAAAAAGATAAAGGAGGGCGAGTGATGCAGCACCTTTGTGCCCCTTGGAGAAGCGAGTATTTCAGCACAAAAAAAGATAGTTGCGTCTTTTGCGAGATCATAAATTCAAAAGAGGACGATGAGAAAAATGGCGTGCTTTTTCGTGCTAAGCACTGCTTTGGGATCATGAATTTATACCCATATTCGCCAGGACACTTTATGATCATACCAAACCATCACACCGACAAGATCGAGGAGCTTGACGAGCAGACGTGGTTTGAGATGAGTAAATTTGTAAGGCTTGGGGTTGAAATTTTAAAGCGCGAGCTTCACGCGCAAGGCGTAAATATCGGTATGAATTTAGGCAAGGCAGCAGGCGCTGGCATAGCTGAGCACGTGCACTATCACCTTGTACCAAGGTGGAGCGGGGATACAAATTTCATCACAACGATCGCCGATGTCAGGGTAAATGGCACGCCGTTTCATCCGCTTTATCAAAAGCTAAAAAAGGCTTTTAGTGGCGTTATTTGAGCTTGATATCGAGCAGTGGCTTGAAAAAAGAGGCGAGTTTGAAGTCCTGATAGACGCTAGATCGCCGCATGAGTATGCCTACTCGCACATAAAAGATGCTCTAAATTTATACGCGCTTGATGATGCTGAGCACAAAGAGGTAGGCACGATCTATAAAAGCGACAGGGCCCTAGCCAAGAGCCTTGGCGCAAAATACATCTGCAAAAATTTGCAAAATATCATCGACGAGGTCTATAAAAGGGCTAAGGTCGGCTCTGCGATCGGCATCTACTGCGCAAAGGGCGGGCTTAGATCAAGCTCGGTTGGTTTTGTGCTAAGCATGATAGGATATAGGGTTTTTAGGCTAAATGGCGGCTATAAGGCATATAGAAACCATGTTTTAGAGTTTTTAGAGCGTCCTTTAAGCACGAAATTTATCACTCTTTTTGGCAACACCGGCTGCTATAAAAGCAAGCTAATAAGGGCACTCTCGCCGTCAATCGACCTTGAAGCGATGGCAAACCACCTAGGCTCAGTCTTTGGCGCGATAAATGGCGCGCAGCCTAGCCAAAAAAGCTTTGAAGATGCGTTATTTGAGGAGCTTTCTGCACTAAAAGATCAAATTTGCTTTATCGAGGGCGAGAGCAGAAGGATCGGCTCGCTAACGCTTCCAAAAAGCCTTTATGAGGCGATGCGAAGCGGCATCTGCGTCGAGGTTAGTGCGAGCTTGGAGAATAGAATTTTTTGCATCACAAGCGACTATAAAAGTGTGGATAAAGCCTTTTTTGATGAGTGCATAAAGAAAATTTCGCCCTTTATTGACAAAGAGGCCAGAGATGAGGCTGTGGCTAAATTTAATGAAAATGACATCGCCAAAGTGGCTGAAATTTTACTCACAAAATACTACGACAAGGTCTATAAGAAAAATGAAAACATTAGCGTTTTTGTAAGCTCTGATGATCTTGACGAGGCGGTAAAAAAGCTAAATTTGATAAGAGATGAAGTTAAATTTTAAATTTTTTTGGTGCTTTATTTGGGCTAAATTTCATCTACAAATTTAAATTTGCTCTCTTTGGTTAGGTCAAATTTACTTTTAAATTTAAAATATATTGGTTTTTGCGCTTAAAAATGGCTTATTTTAAGGCTGTTTTTATACTTTGGCATAAATTTCTTGCCATTTTTATGAAAATTTCTAGTTAAATTTATCTGTTTATCTGGGGCTGGATTGGCTGGATTGGCTGGATTGGCTGGATTGGCTGGATTGGCTGGATTGGCTGGATTGGCTGGATTGGCTGGATTGGCTGGGTTGGCTGGATTGGCTGGATTGGCTGGATTGGCTGGAGTGGCTGGATTGGCTGTATTAGCTGGATTGGACGGATTGGCTGGATTGGCTGGATTGGCTGGTGGCTGGATTGGCTGGATTGGCTGGATTGG
>NZ_POYR01000084.1:0-1463 GCF_002912425.1 Campylobacter concisus | reverse complement strand
ATTTTATATTCGTTAAAATCTGCGATAATCAAACTACTAATATATCCTATATTATCCTGATCGTCGTCCGTTATTTCACCATTATATATAAACAATAGTTTGATAGTAAAATTTTCCAACGCTACATATAACGCACGCATATTTTGCGTAATTTCACCTTGTAATGCTCTTTTGGTTGACAATAGAATTTTGGTGTCCATAATTAATCCTTATCAATTTTAATTTGGTTTGCTAGGCACTATGTGCGCACCATTTTTACTATAATGGACTATCCCTTTTGTAGTTGGCAATTTATTTCCAGCTTCATCAATATAATAGCCTATCACTTTTCCAAAATCAATTCTTTCTTTTGACCCAGCTAAACCAATTCTTATATTATTTACTTGCTGTCCTGTTCCTAATTTTGGCAATAGATCTTCTATATTTTCAGTCAATATACTTCTTGATATACCACTTTGATTGGCAGTTTTAAATTCATTAGTTCCTTGTATGTGTTTATTTTGTTTATTCATATCTATTTTTATATTTGTATTACTATTTACATTGCTTTCTTTTAACTTCTCATCAGCCTTAACTACATTTTTTGAGCCTTTTACTATAGAGTAAGCTCCGCCTATTAACATATCTATGCTAACGCTAGCTGATAAATCAGAAGCTAATTTTATATCTTTTTTTCTTTGTTCATCATTACCTTTATTATTTTATCTAATAAATCTTTGGCTATATATTCACTAAGCCCCTCTTTTATTCCCTTTGTAAAGTTATCTTTTACTTCATTACTAGCTACCGATATAGCTGTTTTAAGTAGTCCTTGTGTTGCCACCTGTATTACAAATATACCAGCTACCGCATTACTTTCGCCTAACTGGTTGACGATAGAATTTTGGTACTCATAATTTTAATATTTATTGATTTTAGACTACCATAAATATATATCTTTTGTATTTCTTAATGCGATTTTTATAGCAAACCAACCATTATCTAAAATATTTTTATAAAAATAATAAATTTATAAGCAATAAGCATAAAATCCTCTATCATCATATATATCAAATAGCATAGAGAATTGATCATCAAACTTTATAAAAAATTGAACTCTAATATTTAGTGACGGTTCTTTTGCTAATTCAAAATTAAAATGTCTCAACAAGATAAGATCGATAAATTTAGTATCAATCTTATCTTGCTCTATAAATATAATGCCCGGCCTAATACCATTTTTATAGGATTTTATTTTTTATAATTCCAAAAAGCCAAACAACTTTCTAGCACCTCGTCTTTTTCCCAAAAAAGGATTTTATACACAATATTTCCGACTAAATTTTTATTAGAAATTAAAAATTTAATCAATTCTATTTTTTTACTGACACAAACATTTTCAAAATCAAATTTCGATTTTATCACACACTTTTTATTTTTATTTTTGAGTAAAGTTTTAAATTCTTTATCAAAATTTTCTGAAT
>NZ_POYR01000083.1:0-454 GCF_002912425.1 Campylobacter concisus | reverse complement strand
CTATTTGGGAACTCGTCTACATGGTACACCTAAATATATGAAAAATGTAGTAGAGGCTTGTGGTAAATATTGTGATATTGTATCTATTAACTATTATAGTCGTTGGAGCCCTGAACTAGATACTTATGTACAAGATTGGGCTACATGGGCTGGAAAGCCTTTTCTTGTGACCGAGTTCTATACTAAAGGAACAGAAGATTCTGATTTAAATAATCTTTCAGGAGCTGGTTTTTCAGTACCGAGACAAGAGGATAGGGCTTATGCTTATCAACACTTTACATTGGGGTTATTGGAAGCTAAGAACTGTGTGGGCTGGCATTGGTTTAAATATCAAGATGATGACGGTAATGATAATACCGGAAAACCGGCTAATAAGGGAGTGTACGATAATTACTATCAGATGTATCCTTATCTATCTAAGTTTATGCAAGAGGTGAATTATAATGTATATAAC
>NZ_POYR01000082.1:0-613 GCF_002912425.1 Campylobacter concisus | reverse complement strand
ATTATTATTACCATAGTAAAAATATAATGGCTTTTGTAAATTTTGCCAAAGCAAATTTAGCTCAAACTCGCCCTCATATTTATACCCTATAAGTGTTTCAAATCTTTGCAGCGCATTTGTTTTCATCATCTCAAGATGCCTGGAGTCTTGCGGCTCAAGATGCACTTTGTATCCCAAAAGTCCAACGACCGAACACGCAACACATCCCTGAAAAGTAGCCTCATTTTGTGAAATTCTATGCTCTTTTACCGACACAGATGTATCAACTAAATAAATGTTGCCAAGTTTTAATCCATCTTTTAGCACAGCAAAAGCGATCGTTTTTTCAAATTCTGGCACAAACGAGCTAAATCTTATCTCTAAACTTAAACCATTTAGCTTAAAATCAAAATTTGATCTTTTAAAATTTTTACCACTTGTCTCATGCTTGTATCCATCATGCTCAGCCTTTGGCAAATAGCTATAAATATATCCTTGTATGAGCTTGGATAGAGACTTTGCTATTTTTAAATTTTGAGTTGGTAGGCGTGAATTTATAATGATCATCCTTGCTCCTTATTTGTTGCTAAAATAGATTATAACTCAAAATTTTGTAAAAAATAGACAATTATAT
>NZ_POYR01000081.1:0-444 GCF_002912425.1 Campylobacter concisus | reverse complement strand
GAGGGGGGCATATCGGGACTGCCGATACCCAGGCTGATTACATCCTTGCCTTCGGCATTCATTTGCGCCACCTCTTTCAGTTTTTTAGAGAAGTAGTATTCGCTTACGCTTGCCAGTCGGTCGGCGGGCTTTATTTTAGATATTTGATTTTCCATCTTCGTATTCTCCTAATATTTTAAGTTCTTTGGTCAGCGGGGTGATAGCCACGATAGATTGTTTATACTTCAGTACATTGTCGAAAACCACGTCTACATAGAATTGATATTCCCATTCGCGCCCGATGATGGGCAGTGATTGTATTTTTGTCAGGTTGATGCGGTAGAAAGACAGGATGGACAATACCTGTGAGAGGCTTCCCTCGGTATGCGGCAACGTGAATACCATGCTTGCCTTGTTGACCTCCTTATTGCGGTGACGGCTCAGTTCATCCACCTGCCACGGGTC
>NZ_POYR01000080.1:0-429 GCF_002912425.1 Campylobacter concisus | reverse complement strand
CTGTGATGCCATTTACCTTACGACGGATTCTAAAGAAGTCCCTCCTGCTGATAAAGTCGGATTGGAAGCTTTCCGGCGAAGGATGCTGGATTTGCCTGTATCTCCCGTAATGCATCAATCTTATGATTTGGTTGTGATTGGCGGTGGTATTGCCGGAATGTGCGCAGCAGCAGCGGCTTCTCGTTTAGGATGTAAAGTGGCGCTGGTTAATGATCGTCCGGTTTTGGGAGGAAATAACAGTTCCGAAGTACGTGTACATTTAGGTGGACATATTGAAATTGGGCCTAATAAAGGGCTGGGGCGTATGATTCGTGAGTTCGGGCATTCACGTAAGGGAAATGCACAACCCGGTGAGTACTATGAAGATGAAAAGAAAGCAGCTTTCATAGCCGGAGAAAAGAACATTACCTTATTTTCCAATTATAGGGC
>NZ_POYR01000079.1:0-1979 GCF_002912425.1 Campylobacter concisus | reverse complement strand
CAACTGAGACTGCTCAAAAATTCTAATACAGCTGGCGCAATAGGTAAAACAGCTGCTGGGATAAAACTTCCTTTTAGTGCTTCTTGCTCTTTATTATATTCATTGATTGCCTTTACTATTTCATTATATCTTTGTGGGTCTGTTTCTTTTATTCGTTTTAAATTCTCAATTATGATTTCCGTGTTTTTATAAACTTCATTGCCAAGCAGAGCCTTTAAAGCAATTTTAGCAATCCCTTGTCCAACTTTTTCTAACTCTTGCTTTATCTGCTCTCTTCCATCGGCTGTTAGCACCCTTAAATCCATACTACCATCTACATTTGAGCTTATGCTAGTATTTACTAGATCTTTTGTTAGTTTAGTAGTATCTCTATTTAGTCTTGTTAGATCATCAGAGTTATCTTTATCTGCTATCTCTATGTTGCCACTACCTAGAGTTGCTAGGTTTTTAGATAAGCTGTAGCTTAAATTTCTATGGTTTGAGTAGTTTATTGACTTTAGACAGACTAGAAAACTACCTACATTAAGAATTTTGCTCTTTTATATATCTTATATCAACAGCTATTCATCTAGTTTGTAAATGCACCAATCTTTATCCAATTTTAATTTATCCAAATCCACAAAAATTTTATCCGAATTTGATGCAATATTTTCTTGACTTTCATATGCTAAAACATATTTCTTTGACAGCACAAATGATTTTGGATAATCTATTCTAATTGCTTTTTCATCGATTTTATATTCGTTAAAATCTGCGATAATTAAACTACTAATATATCCTATATTATCCTGATCATCATCCATTATTTCACCATTATATATAAACAATAGTTTTATGGTAAAATTTTCCAAAGTTACATATAACGCACGCATATTTTGCGTAATTTCACCTTGCAGTGCTCTTTTAGTTGACGATAGAATTTTGGTGTCCATAATTAATCCTTATCAATATTAATTTGGTTTGCTAGGCACTATGTGCGCACCATTTTACTATAATGAACTATCCCTAAAAAATCAAAACTGCCGCTTTTATCACCCATTCTACTATTAAATCCAAATAGATGAAATCTATATTTTTATAAAAATCATTTTTGTTTTTTTAATAAAACATCCACCAATAATTTTTCATTTTTTAATATCCCTAGCACTATTTGACAATTGTTATCCTTCCAATATTGCAACCGCCATCATTTAGTCTAGTGAAATAAAAATATTTTTGGTAGTCCATTTAGATATAAAACCAATTCCTATATAACTGTTCATAATACCTACTCGCTTATAAATTTTTCATACTCTTTTGGCACTTGTGGATTTTCGTTAAATAAAAGTGGCATATATTTATAAATATCAACCATTAAAATTTCTTGATATACATTATCCAGTCGCCAATCTATCGTATCATAATATATAGTTGTGTCTTCTACATTTTCTATAACCAAATCCCCGTTTTTTACACCAAAATTTATTATTTCATTTAGTTCATCTAATAAATAACCCAAAGTAATATGAAAAAAATGAAAAACAACAGAAATAATACCGTCTCCTTCTATTGCTGAAGATAGTAATTCTATAATGTGTATTTTTTTCATAAAATTCCTTTATTTCAATGGGATTCTAACTTTTTCGCTACCAACTGTAGTTTTTAAGTACGGTGAGCCATGAATATCATCCTTTTGATTTTTATATCCTTGATTTAATTCAAACGAACCACCTTTACCATCATAATATCTCACACCTTCTCTTTTTTTAAGCGGTTTCTTGGTCCAGGTCTGTAACTCCTTGCCATAAAATTTCTCCATTATCATCTATTTTAATTTCTATATTTTTGTATTTATTATAAATTTTTGGGGATAAAACTTCTTTTAGATATTTTTCTCCATTTTTTGTTATGCATATCCAGGGCATATATGCAAGTCAAGTACAAGGATGTCGCCACATATCTTTAAAAAGAAATTTAATATTTTCGTATTCATCTTTATC
>NZ_POYR01000078.1:0-7152 GCF_002912425.1 Campylobacter concisus | reverse complement strand
TTTATTATTTAGTATAAATTTTGACTACAAAATAAATTTATCTTGTAGTCAAATGTAGAATTTAGAAATTTGTCTATTTTTTATAAGGTGTAGTTTTGTAGCCTTGCTCGATCAAACCACTCATGCCACCATCTAAATTTATAATCTTAAGATCTGTGCTATCTATCGCTGCAGCTGCTGCTGTGCTTCTTCTGCCACTTCTACAAACAAGAGCTATAGGCTTTTTGATATCAACCGCCTTTGAAAGCTCATCTAAAAATGTACTCTTATCACTTGGATCAAAAGTGATGGTCTTTGCACCAGCTATGATGCCAGTCTCTTGCCATTCAGATGGAGTTCTAATATCGACGATCTGATCATATTTCTTGATCTCATCTGGGCTTATATTAACAGTTTTAACATCAGCTGACAACATGCAACAAACGGCTCCTAAAAGTAAAATTTTTTTCATCTACTCTCCTTAAATAAAAATTTTTGAAATGTTAGCATGGATTATTAAATATATAAAATTTTTGTTGATAAATTTTATTGATAGTGAGGTCATACAGATAATTCATTAAAAAATAAATTTATTTATATGCCAAACACAACTACTTATAAAAATAAGAATTCTAAATATAAATGATTAAAAGTACTCTATACAAGATTTTTATGAGATAGCATTTAAAGCAGGAGTGGTGTCCCCAGCGAGGTTCGAACTCACGACCTCAGAATTAGGAATTCTGCGCTCTATCCAGCTGAGCTATGAGGACAAATTTGTAAGATAGTTTAAATTTTTACTCAAGTAGTTAAATTTTAAAGGGCAGATCACTCTGCCCTATTTTGGCTAATTAGCCATTTCTCTTTTTAATGATCTCTTCACTTACATTTTTAGGAACTTCTTCATAGTGATCAAATTCCATAGAGTAAGTCGCACGACCTTGAGTCATTGAGCGAAGATCTGTTGAGTAGCCAAACATTTGAGCAAGTGGACAATAAGCTGCAATGATTTTTACACCATTTCTATCATCCATTGAATTTACTTGGCCACGACGCTTATTAAGGTCACCGATAACATCACCCATATACTCTTCTGGAGTCTCAACTTCAACTTTCATCATAGGTTCAAGGATAACCGCACCTGCTTTTCTAGCGCCCTCTTTAAAGCCCATAGAAGCAGCAAGTTTAAATGCCATTTCAGATGAGTCAACTTCGTGGTAGCTACCATCAAAAAGTGTAACTTTAACATCTTCAACTGGATATCCAGCAAGAACACCACTTTGAAGCGCTTCTTTACAACCTTTTTCAACAGCTGGGATGTACTCTTTTGGAACAACACCACCTTTGATGTCGTTAACAAATTCAAATCCGCTAGCAGCTGGAAGTGGCTCGATGCGTAAGAATACGTGACCGTATTGACCGCGACCACCTGATTGTTTAGCATATTTATACTCTTGTTCAACTGCCTTACGGATAGTCTCGCGGTATGCAACTTGTGGCTGACCAACTTCAGCATCAACTTTAAATTCACGAAGCATACGATCAACAATGATCTCTAGGTGAAGCTCACCCATACCACTAATGATAGTTTGTCCGCTCTCTTCATCAGTGCTAACTCTAAAGCTTGGATCTTCTTGAGCTAGTTTTTGAAGAGCGATCGCCATTTTCTCTTGATCTGCTTTTGTTTTTGGCTCAACCGCAACACTGATAACTGGCTCTGGGAAGTCCATTCTCTCAAGAATAACTTTATCTTTTTCGCTTGCAAGAGTATCGCCAGTTAGGGTACTTTTTAGACCAACAACAGCGCCGATTTCACCAGCAAAAAGTTCTGTAATCTCTTCACGTTTATTTGAGTGCATTTTTAGTAAGCGGCCGATTCTCTCTTTGCAGTCTTGAACTGTGTTGTAAGCGTAGCTACCACTTTCAAGGCTTCCTCTATAAACACGGATAAATGTTAGCTGTCCAACAAATGGATCAGTCATAATCTTGAACGCAAGAGCGGCAAATTCGCCATCATCTGTACTTTCAACAGTCACCTCAGTGCCATCTTCGTAAACACCATTTATCGCTGCAATCTCATCTGGAGCTGGTAAATAATCAACAACAGCATCAAGTAGAGGTTGAATACCTTTGTTCTTAAACGCAGTTCCGCAAAGCATAGGCGTGATAGTCATTCTTAAGCAGCCTGCTTTTATACCTTTTTTGATCTCTTCTTCAGTTAGCTCTTCGCCTGCAAAGAATTTCTCCATCAAACTATCGTCTGTCTCAGAAACAGCTTCGATTAGTTTTGTACGGTATTCTTCAGCTTTATCTTTAACTTCAGCTGGAATTTCTTCTTCTACATAGTCAGTTGGCTTTTTCTCGTCATTCCAAACGTATGCTTTCATTCTTACAAGATCAACCACACCTTTAAAGTTATCCTCTGCACCGATAGGAATTTGAATAGGTACTGGATTTGCTTTTAATCTTTCTCTAATCTGCTCTTCAACTCTAAAGAAATTTGCACCAATTCTATCCATTTTATTAACAAAAACAATTCTTGGTACGTGATATTTATTTGCTTGTCTCCAAACAGTTTCAGACTGTGGCTGAACACCACCAACAGAACAAAATACCGCAACAGCACCGTCAAGAACACGCATAGAACGCTCAACTTCAATAGTAAAGTCAACGTGTCCCGGAGTGTCGATTAGGTTTACTTGGTAGCCCTTCCAAAACGCTGTAGTTGCAGCTGATGTAATAGTAATACCACGCTCTTTTTCTTGCTCCATCCAGTCCATAGTAGCAGCGCCATCATGAACCTCACCTATCTTATGGCTCATACCAGTGAAGAACAAAATTCTCTCACTTGTAGTTGTCTTTCCAGCATCAATGTGAGCCGCAATACCGATATTTCTTACCTTATGTAAAGGTGTTTTTCTCTCTGCCATACTAATTCTTTCTTACCAGCGGTAGTGAGCAAATGCTTTATTAGCCTCTGCCATCTTGTAAGTATCTTCCTTCTTCTTGAAAGATGCACCTTTTGAATTTGCCGCATCTAAAAGCTCATTTGCTAGTTTATCAACCATTGTTCTTTCGCTTCTTTTTCTAGCAAAAGTTATAAGCCAGCGGATAGCAAGAGCTTGTTGGCGAGCTGGGCGAACCTCAACTGGTACTTGATAAGTAGCACCACCAACACGGCGTGATTTAACTTCTAAAATAGGTTTTACATTTTCGATAGCGTCGTTAAAAACGTCGATGCCTTTAACCTCAGCATTTTTCTTTTCGATAGCTTTAATAGCACCATACATTATCTCTGTAGCGACGCTTTTTTTGCCATCATACATAAGAGAATTAATAAATTTAGTGATTATTTTATTTCCGTAAATCGGATCAGGTAAAACTTCCCTTACAGGAGCTTTTCTTCTTCTCATTTTGATTTTTCCTTCAAATTTTTATGAAATTTTACTCAAACGTTTGCAAATTTTAGCAACGTCTGCGAACCTAAATTTTTACTTTTTTGTTGCAGCTGCAGCGCCAGCTTTAGGGCGTTTTGCACCATATTTAGAACGAGAAACTGTTCTTTTTGCAACACCAGCAGTATCAAGTGCACCACGAACGATGTGATATTTAACACCTGGTAAGTCTTTAACCCTACCGCCGCGAACTAAAACGATACTGTGTTCTTGTAGGTTGTGACCTTCACCGCCGATATAGCTGATGACTTCAAAACCGCTTGTAAGCCTAACTTTGGCAACTTTCCTCAAAGCTGAGTTTGGTTTTTTAGGAGTTGTAGTATAAACCCTAGTGCAAACTCCTCTTCTTTGAGGGCACTCTTTTAACGCTGGAGATTTTGACTTAACAGTCACTTTCTTGCGTTCATTTCTGACCAATTGATTTATGGTTGGCACAATAATTCCTTTCAACTAAATTTATTAAAAAGACCTAATTTTATTTAAAAAAAGCTTAAATAACGGTTAATAAGTTAGACTTATTCATACGTTCCTTTTTTTATAAAACCGCTGTCATCTTTTAAAATTTCACCCATTGCAACGACAAATTTAATCTCAAATTTATCATCGATTAGCAAAATATCTGCATCGAAATTTTCTTTTATCTCGCCTTTTTTATTTTGCAAGGCCACACTTCTTGCCACATTTGTCGTAAAATATGGCAACGCCTCTTCAATACTAAAGCTATCTTTTACGAAATTTATAAACTCTTCATATAAGCTCTTAACGCTAGCGATGCCTATTTTTAGTAAATTTCCGTCTCTATCATAGCTAGAGTAGCTGCCAAAGCCGTCTGAGCTAATTGTTATCTTATTTGTCGGTAAATTCTCTTTTTTGACGCGCTTTACAGCTTCAAGTGGCGTAAGTCCTGGCATGCAGGTAAAGTCGATATAGCCACCATCTTTTATAAATTTAAAGCTTTGTTTAAAAAGCTCCTCGTTTCTATTTACGTGCGTTGGCTGAAATAGCGTGATCGGCATATCATACTCATTTAGCACTTCATAGATCAAATTTAAGCCCTTTTTGCCGTCACCCATGTGAAGCGTGGTGTGGCCTGACTTTGAGCTGATCATACCAGCCACCCTGCCAGCTGAAACTATGTGAGCGAGCTCATCTTTGCTTACACTTGATGAGCGGTGGTCGCTTATGGCTAACTTGGTGCCGATTATGGGATCAACAAAGACAATATCTTTTTCGATCTCACCAGTTATGGTTGGCGTTTTAGAGCTGTATGCGCCAGTGTGAGCGTAGCATGTGATGCCCTCGTCGTTTAGCGCGTGTGCTTTTGCGACTAAATTTTCAACGCTTCTTGTCGTGCTGTCAGTTCCAAGTAGGCCAACAGCCGTCGTTATGCCAGCTTCTATTAAATTTGATAGCATGATCTCAGGCACTCTAGTCTTAAAGCCACCCTCGCCGCCGCCTCCAGTGATATGCACGTGCTTATCGATGAGGCCTGGTATGGCTACTAAATTTGAAGCGTCGACCACCTTTACATTTGGTAAATTTGGCTCTAAATTTTCGGCTATGCAGACGATCTTGCCATTACATATAAATATATCTTTTTTGCCAATAAATTTTGGCGAGTAAATTTTGACGTTTTTTATGAGTATCATTTAGTTTCCTTGTTGATTTTAGCTATGCCGATACCTGTGAGCGCTAAAATGATAGCAAAGACAACACCCATGTAGTTTAGTATCGCCCATGGCAAGTACTCTACCGTTGGCACTCCAAGTGTGGCTGTCATATATGCACCTGCTGCTGACCAAGGTATAAGTGGGACGATCACGGTGCCAGAGTCTTCAAGTGTTCTTGATAGGTTTTTGGCTGCTAAATTTTTCTCTTTGTAGAAATCTTTAAACATCTCGCCAGGGATGAGGATAGAAAGATATGAGCTACCTGTGACAAATGCGACAGTTAGGCATGAGCCTATAGTCGAGATGATGACTCCTGCTGTTGATTTAACCCTTGCCATAATGGTGTGAAGTACCTTTGTAAGCATGCCAGTTTTTGAGATGATGCCAGCAAAGCCCATGGCGCAGATGACTAGGATAGTGGTTGAATTTACCGAGCTCACGCCACCTCTATTTAAAAGCTTAGTGATATCCTTTGAAAACTCCATATTAATGCCGCTCATCGTGACGTTAAAGCCAGTCATCACTGAGATAAAGCCATTTTTAAAGCTAAAATCTTGAACGATAACACCAAGAAGCACTGAAAATAGCGAAGCTATGATCATGACAGGTATCGTTGGCCACTTTAGCACCGAGCCAGCCAAGACAAAAAGCACAGGCAAAAGTAAGATGATGTTCCAGTGAAAAATTTTATCAAGCTGACCTTGAAGTGCCAAAACCGACTCTGAAACATTTGCACCACTGCTTGCCGCCTCGCTACCAAAAAATAGATAAGCTGCTATCGCAACGATAGTTGCTGGGATAGTCGTATAAAACATGTGCTTGATGTGCTCATAAAGCTCTGAGCCAGCTGCTATCGGAGCTAGATTTGTCGTATCTGAGAGCGGAGAGAGCTTATCGCCAAAGTATGCTCCTGCGACTACCGCACCAGCAGTTGCTGCTAAATTTACATCAAGACCTTGAGCTATGCCCATGATAGCCACGCCAACTGTGCCAGCAGAACCCCAAGATGTGCCAGTTACGGTTGAAATGATAGCTGCGATGACAAAAGCTGTTAGGACTAGATACTGCGGACTTATAAGATCCACGCCGTAGTAGATGATCATAGGGATGGTGCCTGAAAATACCCATGAACCAATAAGCAGACCGACTGCCCAAAGTATCATAAGCGCTGGCAGTGAGCTAGAAATTTTCTCTATGACACCTTCTTGAAGCTCGCTCCAACTATATCCTAGTCTCCAAGCGATGCCACCAGCTACGAGGGCTGCTATCAAAATGATCGGCTCAACCTTTAGCTTCATATAACCAACGCCAAGCGCAAGGCCTACGATCATAACCAAGATAGGTGTAAGGGCTAGCAGAAACGAAGGCTCTTTTTTTATAGAGTTCATCATGTGTCCTTTAAATTTGAGATATTTTTGAATTTAAAGGCTACAAACTTAAATTGTTATAAAAAAATAAAATAAAATTAAAATTTAAACAAAACGTGTGAAAATTTAGCACATCTGATATGTGCTAAATTTAGATCAGTCTTGCTTGATAGCGTATTTGCCACTACCAGTCGAGATGATGCAAAGTGATATAGCGATATAAAGATATATAAGCTCTGCTTTAAAGCCATTTACATTAGTTAGCTCAAGTAAATTTGACAAGCCAAAATACGAATACAAAATGACAAGACTAGAGCCAAAAACTAGGAGCGCGCCAAGCCTTGAGTAAAAACCAACAGCGATCATTATAGGGGCTAAAACCTCGCTCATATAGGCAAAATACGCCAAAAAGCTAGGTAGTCCAGCATCAACTAAAATGCTCTTTACACCGCCAACTCCGTGTAAAATTTTGCCAAAGCCATGCATAAAAAGGCAAATTCCAAGGCCTAAGCGCAGAAATAAAAGTCCAAGATCAACATTTTTCATAATATCTCCGTTACATATTTTTAGTTAGGGATTTTATTTAATATTGATTAACGGCTTGTAAATTTTGAAATTTTGTAAATTTAAGTAGGTAAATTTATAAGAGGATTAAGCCCCAGAGGTGGGGCTTAATATATT